>NZ_JBHULN010000013.1:0-189596 GCF_042684525.1 Spirosoma soli
CGGCAGGAGGGATCTTCGAGATGCTGTCTTTTCGATTTTACCGAAGATCCCTCCTGCCGCACCGGCGGACCGGTCGGGATGACAAAAACACCCAGATTTTATAAATCCTAAACAGCTTCAAAGTGCAATAGATGTGGTAGACACTTGGTGCTACATTTAGTGCTAATAAATTCTTTAGAAGATGTAAACAGAAATAGCGCTTAGCGAATAAGGCAATCCTAGAGAAAACTAGGATTGCCTTATTCGCTAAGCGCTATTTTTAACAGATTGACGTATTATTTCGGATTTTTTGTTGGTGCGCTACCGGCTGCGGCTGCATTATAAGCCAGCTCGTTATCGGGCACGTCCCAGTAATCTAAGAAGTTGTACATAATCGTAGCGTTGGTGCTTACTTTACCTGCTTTATCTACGATGACAGCTCCTTTGCGACCCTGGGTAATGACTTCCCACCGGCGGGCATCATAGAACGATAACGCCCGGAAAGCTAAGGCAACCCGGCGCTCTTTGCGTAATTCCTCTTTCGCGGCATCGGCTGTTAGTCCCGATAGAGCTGTCAAACCAGCGCCCTGATACTTCCGAACGGCGTCGATCGAGGCTAGCCCCCCGGCTACATCACCGGTGTAGATTTTGGCCTCGGCTTTCATCAGTTCGTTTTCTTCGAAGGTGCTCGACAGATATAACTCATAGCCACCAACATCCTGGTTACTCAAGACGACAACGCCCGCCATTCCTTTTCCTTTGTTGACCAACTGCCACCGCGTATTGAACGAGTTGCCACGGTCTGAGTTGAAAAGGCCAGGTGCTGCCAGTTGGTTAAAGTTGTTCGCCAACCGCTTATCACCGGCCGGAAAATCCTGAATCAGACGCTCGCTCACTTTGTAGGTAATCGAACCAACCGGGCCTGTCGATTTGGCCGCGATATTACCATCTACGTTGCTAAAGAAGTCACCGTTAGCGTTCGAGCGGCCGGTTAGTACGTTGTCTGCCTCCTGCACTCCGCTGTTGGTGAGTGTCAAAATTTGCCCCCACTGGGCGGCTGTCATGGCTTTGACTGTTGTGTTAACCAGAATGTTACGTGCCTTCAGTGTGTTAATCGTGCGCTTCCACATGTCTGGGCTCATAATGGCTCCTTTGCCTACCCGATTGTAGTCGGCAATCAAGCCATTCATTACGGTATTATAGGTAGCATCCTGGGTTAGACCACTCAACAACGTCGCAGCCTGATCGAGGTTCTTAGTTGCTTCGTCGATGATTTTTTCTTTGGCTACGTACGTATTGCTCGTGCTACCCGCTACGCTAACCGAATTGTTAATAACGCCAGCGTAGTAGATCGACCCAATGCGTGAGTAAGCATACCCCTTCCAGAAATAGGCCCACGCTTGAACGGTGTTTTTCTTTGTTGTGGGTACGGTGCCATCGCCAGCAAACGTAGTTTTCTCGGAAATTTCGAGTACGCTATTCATCGTATTGATGATATTGTACATGTATGCCCACTCGTAATAGATAGGATTAGCTCCGGCGTTAGCATTGACGTTAACCGTGCGCAGCAACGCAATCTGAGTAGGGATTGAGCTGGGATTGTTTACCCGGGTACCGTCGTCAAGAATCACGTAGTCAGGCATACCAATCTGGTTGCCGTACTGGTTAGCGGCTTCTTCCCCGATGATGTCGCCCATGAGTTCGTGAAAGCCCATAGCCCCCGTCCAGAATCGCCCCGGTACTCCGTCATAGTACTTCAGTTCCTTAAAGCCACTCACATAAACACCACCCTGTGCCAGTGCAATCACACCGGGCTCCGTTGCTGCACTGGCTGGCGTGGGCTGGTTTGGATTTTTAACATCCAACTGTTCCTTACAAGCGCCCATACCAACAGCCAGCAGGGCACCGAATAAAAATAGTTTCGTCTTGTTCATTATGATAATATCGATAAAGAAGGTAAGGGTGACAGGCATTACCTGATTGCCCCCCATACGATCGTCTTTTAGAAAGAAATATTAAGCGAAGCCTGGTATGAACGCAGGTTAGGCATCGTGTTGTGGTCAGTGCCACGATCCCAGGCCGAGTTTTCATTACCAGTTGTGCTACCAGAACTAACCTCGGGATCCATACCCGTGTACTTCGTAAATGTCAACAGGTTACGGCCAGAGAATACCAATTGCGTTTGCTTCAGCACAGGAATCCGTAAGAACTTAGAGAAATCCACGCCCAGCGAGACATTACGCAACCGCACGAACGATGCATCTTCGTAGAAGTAATCTTTTGTGCCGTTGTTGGCACCGGCCTGGTACACACCCCGATAAAACGCAGTCCACGCACCAGTTTGGCCATTGATGGTGATTGGCTGGGTGTAATCGCTGGAAATACCATCGCGGTATAACCACGACTTGGTTTGGTTGTATATGTGATTACCATACACCCAATCGAACTGGAAACCTAAGGTTACGATGCCCCGGTAGCTAATATCGTTCATGAACGACGCATTGAACAGGGGGTTTGGATCACCTAAGCTGTACTGGGCAGAGCTAAACAGAGGCTGTTTGGTCGTTTTGTTGACAACGTATCCGTTGCTGGCTACCTCATAAGCACTTTTTTGCGCTTCCGTTAGGGCAGGAGTGCCATCGGGCAGGATCTGGTCGAGCGAACGAATGGCCACAAAGCCAAACAACTGACCAATTTTTTCGCCCGCTTTCAGCACGTAGTTTGTGCTACCCGCGGCTGATGTGACCACGATCTGGCCATTCCCTTTTACTGCCGAGATTTCGGAAGTCTGCCGACCAAAATTGGTTGTAAAGTTCCAGGTAATGTCCCGGCCTTTATAAACGGTTGTGTTTAACGAAAACTGTAAGCCACGCGAGGCTAGCGAGAAGGCGTTGTCTTTCAAGGTACCCTGTCCGCTCGATGGTGCTACGTCTACGTCGTAGATAGCGTTGTCGGTGTTGCGCTTCCAGTAGTTGAACGAGAAATTTAAGCGACGCAGCCAATCTCCTCCCCCACCGTTGATGGTGAAATCAGTACCAATTTCTAACTCGCGGGATACTTCCACATCCAAATCTGGATTACGTTGTGCAGGGTCGTAGTAAACAATGTTGCTGCTCCCTAATGTCCGAGTGCTCAATGTCACATAGCGGTCGAAGGGCTTGGGTTGAATACCAGCCTCACCATACGCAGCTCTGATTTTGAACTCGGGCACTACGCTGCCCAACGTACTGTTCTGCCAGAATCCCAGCGACGAAGGCCGGACATAAGCCGATCCACGCGGGAAGGTGAAGGGTGTCGAACCCTGGCCAAACGCAGATGAGTAATCGCTACGGAAACCACCCGATACGCCAGCCAGATCGCCATAATCAATGTTCTGGTTTATCAAATAACCATACGTAATAAATGGCTCCGTGTAATCACGTTGCACCCGGTAGTTAGATCCCTGGGCGGCTGTGAAAGGCGTATAGGTCGGCAGGCCAGTTGCGTAGGTCCAGTACTCTTTGTAATTGTTACTACGATAGTCGAAGGCTACTTGCGTCGATGTCACAATCGGCACATTCAGCTTGAAATCGTTCTGAAAATCTGTCTTGATAATCGCCTGGCCCAGGAAATTCTGGAACAAGGTGGTATTATCGAAGTTGTCAATTTCGCCCGAAGCGTTCGTGGCGTACGTTGACACGTAGTAGTTCGGGTTGACTGCAATATTCCGGTTCAGCGTCTGGTTTGGGTACGTACGCCGTTCGGTCGAACGTTGGTAGTTTAAGCCGTATTTTGCGTTTAAATCCAGAAACTTGAATGGCTTAAAGTCGAGATCAAAGCTTTGAATAATATCGACCTTATTGATCAGATTGTTACGATACTGGCTACGGTAATTAGGGTTGAAAGCGTTTACGCCGGGGGCACTACCATAGTAAGCAGCGTAGTTACCATCGGCATCTTTGAAATCGTAATCGGCAAATGGTCGCGTGTTATTTAACGAGTAGAGCGCGGTACGATCGTCATTTTTCAAACTGTTACGTGTATACGCCAGCTGAGTAACCGTACGGAAGGTCAGGTTTTTGGCCAACCCCAAACCAATATTGGCAACCAGGTTAGATCGGTTGAATGCGCCGTTGTTTTTCAACGTACTGGTCTGGTGGTTATTCGACGCCGAGAAGCTGTAATCCGTCTTGTTGTTGGCCCCTGAGATGTTCACCGAGTTGTTGATCGTGTGCGACGGAATGAAGAACATTTTGAAGTGATCGTAATACTTCAGGTTCTGGTCATACGGTTTATTCGCGTTACTGTTCACATCCAGGGCGTTGTACTGGACGTTATCGCTGAATGTGCCGTTGGCTTCGTTGAACGTGATGGGCTTACCGTTCGAGGCAATAACCACGTTATTGGCGTCGGTTACGAAGGCGTGCTTATCAGCCTTACGTACATTGCCAATGTTGAGGTACGTGTTTTCGGCGTAGCTGTTCGAAATGCTAACCCGAAGCGGACCGTCTTTGCCGCGCTTGGTAAACAACTGAATAACGCCGTTAGCACCCTGAGCACCATAAATGGTTGCAGCAGCCGCACCCTGTACGACTTCAACCCGTTCAATATTACTCAGGTCAATCGTATTTAGATCAGTGGCTCCTACCTGCACCCCATCCATCAGAACGATGGGCGCTGTACCCCGGTTAACAGTGTTGATACCCCGCAACAGGATGTTAGCCCGCGCTCCTGGCGTACCGTTAGGGCTAGAGATTTGCGCTCCAGCAATTTTACCTTGTAAGGCCTGGTCGATGGATGCGGTCGGCGCCTGAGGCAAATCTTTGGCCGAAACGCTTTCGACGGCAATACCAAGCTTGGCTTTAGTGGTTGCCACGCCCGTACCCGTTACAACTACTTCGGAAAGCTGGCGGGCATCGGCTACCAGTTTTACGTTGATTGACGACTGACTACCGATTTCAACTTCCTGCTGAATCGTTCCGACGAAGCTATAGATCAGTTTACCCCCTTTTTCGGGTACCGAAATTGCGTAATTACCGTCTGCGTCCGTGTTAGTTCCCTTCGTTGTGCCCTTCAACACAACCGATACTCCAGGCATAGCGGCTCCGTCCTCGGCAGACGTTACCTTACCCGTAACCTTGCGTTCCTGTGCCCATGCTGGTGCCCAGAGTGAACATACGAACAATAAGCTCGCGAATAGAATTCTACTCATTTACGTTTTTAAGTTAGGTCAAGAAACTATGAATACTGCCACAATATTAATAATACAAAAATAGCAGTGCAAAATTTAAGCATAAAAATATTTTTTCCAACTTTAATTTTATCTACAGCATCACAAGTAAAATATTATATTGTGCAGTACCTTAAGCATACTTAGTAATAAATACTCTAAATTTTTTATTTATATTACACCATTGATTTATACTATTACGCGAAAACAGTTTGACGTTTGTACATAAAAAAAGGCCCCAGCTTTTCATCGGCTGGGGCCTTTTTTCGCTTTTGCGTTTTTACACTGTCTGTTCAATAGGGTCTTTAAGTGCCTTATCAATCTGGGCAGCCATCGTGTTTGTATGCTGGTAGCCAATCCGAAATAACTCACGCGCTTTACTAATATCCGTGGTTGTATATTGCGCTAGTTGGGGCGGTTCAATCAACACCTGGCACTTGGCAAACCGGTCTCTCGTTTTGCTCTGCACAGCCAATACTAAGCTTCGCTCAATTACGCCCCGCATGGATGTGATTGGCTTGCGCGGGCCTAATACGTTACAGTGAGAACCAATCAAAAAGTCTACCTTATTTTCAATGACATCAACGGGCAAGTTGTTTAATACCCCGCCGTCCACGTACTGACGCTTATTGATAAGCATCGGCTCGAAAATACCCGGCAGGCAGCATGAAGCCAAAACGGGGCGAATTAAGGCCCCTTGATCAAAGACCACCTGTTCGCCATCGTTAAGATCCACGGCAACAACATGCAACGGAATCTGTAAACCTTCGAAGGTATCGTGAGGAATGAACTTCCGGTATAGGTCAACGACGTTATCGAGCCGAAGCAGGCCCATGCGGTTCCAGGCGGGCCGAATATGCCGCACAAACGCCGACGATTCGATGATTTTTAAGCTTTCGTCAGGCGTATAGCCCTGTGCCAGCAGTGCCCCCGTTATAGCCCCAGCACTGGTTCCGGCAATCTGATCGAACCCAATGCCCATCTCTTGTAGTGCTTTAATAACACCCAGATGTGCAATTCCGCGGGCTCCGCCACCCGATAAAACCAAACCGATCTTCATTGTTTGATGAGTGCATAAATATGTGGTTGGTTCAATAACGACCTGTGCGCGATATTGGTTTACATAGCTTAGACAAGAACGAGTAGCTATCTCTTCCAATCAAAGGGCCAGCATCATTGATAGAAAATCGAAAAGGTCTTATTAAATATGCCGACGCCGGTCTGATCAATACGAATAAATGCGACTGATGCGATCCTTGTATTTTTCCAGAATCACTTTACGCTTCAACTTCAGCGTTGGGGTCAGTTCCCCTTTTTCGATGGTCCATTCGCTGGGCAGCAATTCAAACCTCTTCACTTGTTCGACATGATTAAAGAAGTTGTTGTATTCGTTCACTTCCTTCGATACTAAGCCCTGAACCGATTGGTCGATAGTTGCGGCATCATCGCCCGGATATGGTTTCCCTTGCAGGACGTACCATTCTTTCAGGGCTTTAAATGAGGGGACGATCAGAGCACCAACGAACTTCTGGCTTTCGCCCACAATCATAATCTGTTCAATGAAGGGGCTTTCGACCATCTTGTTTTCGATCGGCTGCGGAGCCACGTATTTACCTCCGCTGGTTTTGAACAGCTCTTTCTTGCGGTCGGTAATCTTCAGAAATTTGTTGTCAATCATGGTTCCGATATCGCCCGTGTGCAACCATCCGTTCCTGATGGTTTCGGCCGTCAGATCCGGGCGTTTGTAATAACCCATCATGACGTTAGGGCCTTTGCACAAAATCTCGCCATCGTCGGCAAACGACACCTCAACGTCTTTCAGGAGTGGTCCGACGGTTCCGAACATTCGATTGCTATCGCCATAGCGATTGCCGCTAATGATGGGCGATGTTTCGGTTAAGCCGTAGCCTTCCATGATCACAATTCGGGCGGCACCAAAAATTTTCAGCAGCTTCACCTGACAGGCGGCTGCCCCCGTAATGATGGCGCGCACTTGTCCACCCAGCGCTTCGCGCCACTTATTGAAAATGAGTCGGTTCGCCAACGCCAGTTGCAGACGGTAGCTCATACTTTGTGGCGCATTGAGCTCAAACTGTTCGCCCAACTTGAGAGCCCAGAAAAACAGCCGTCGTTTAATGCCTGTCAGTTCTGACCCTTTAGCCAGGATACTTTCATACACCTTTTCGAGCAATCGTGGAACCGTAGTAAAGAGTGTCGGCTGTACTTCCCGCAAATCTCTGGCAATCGTTTCGGTACTTTCAGCGTAGTAGATAGAGGCCCCGCAATAGAAATAGCAGTAGGTAGCCATCCGCTCGAAAGCGTGATTCAGCGGTAGGAAACTCAGGGCTTTCTCACCACGAATGCCAATCTCATTGAGCAGAATTGAACTACTAAATACGTTGCTGAGGACGTTAAAGTGCGACAGCATAACACCCTTTGGCGTCCCGGTCGTACCTGATGTATAGAGAATCGTAGCCAAATCGTCCTCGTCGATAGTCTGACGCCGGTTCTCAAGGTGGGCGTCAATTTCGGGTGTGAGTTCTTCCAGAAGCTCCTGCCAGAAATGCGCATTAGATACAGGCTCAAACGTAAAAATGGCTGGCAGATCAGGCAGCGTTTGGGCAACGCTGGACACTTTCTGGTATAACTCCTCGTCGCCGACAAACACCAGTTTAACAGCGGCATCCTGCAAAATGAATTGCAGTTCAGCAGGGTTAATGGTCGGATAAATAGGTACCGAAACAGCCCCAATCTGCTGGATGGCTACATCAACGAGCATCCATTCCGGGCGATTCTTGCTGAGGATGGCTACTTTATCTCTGCCTTCGGGTGTTCGGTCGCCGTCTTTTATGCCCAGATTGAGCAAGCCGGCACTGATCCGGTTGACGAGATTACTAACTTCTTTCGTACTGTATTTTCGCCACTGACCATTCTCTCTGGCACACAGCATGTCGTCCAGCGGAAAATTATATAGTTGATAGGATAGGCACTCAAATAATAATTTCGGCTCGTTCATCGAAACCTAATTTAGGATTTAGTTGAATCAGTTTAATGTAGCTCTGACACCGCTACAATTAGTAATCTCCATAGGGAGCCTGAAAGTTTGGCGATACCTGTCCTATCTTACTTTTTACCACAGATCGGTCAATCGTCCCCTGTCCTTAATGCGAACGCCTTTCTCGGTTAGCTCAACGGTAGCGGCCTCTATGACCGGGTCATGCTCGAAAACCAGAATCCAATTTTCGTCAGCAGCCTGTTGAAGGACACGCGTTTTCTCATCCATCGTCAGCAGCGGCCTAACGTCGTAACTCATTACGTAAGGCAACGGCACATGCGCCGACGACGGAATCAGGTCAGCCATATAGGCTATTGTCCGGCCGTTTAGCTGAAAGACTGGCAACGCCATTTTCTCAGTATGGCCATCGACATACAGAAAGTCCAGACCAGCATACGGCAGCGGGCTTTTGTTCAGAAACATTAACTGACCACTTTCCTGCAAAGGCAGAATGTTTTCTTTCAGGAAAGACGCTTTTTCCCGCGGGTTCGGCTGAACAGCCCATTGCCAATGCGCAGAATGAGTCCAGTACGTTGCATTTGGGAAAACGGGCACGAGTTGATCATTAGTACGTTTAACAGCTCCGCCTACATGATCGAAATGAAGGTGCGTCAGTAAAACGTCGGTCACGTCAGCAGCATCGTAACCAGCCGCCCGAATGGAACCTAGCAACGTAGCGTCACCGTGAAGGTCGTAATGACCAAAGAATTTAGCGTCCTGTTTATCGCCAATGCCCGTATCGACGAGCAACAGTCGACCATCATTTTCAAGAAGCAGGCAACGCATGGCCCAAGTGCAGCGATTCTGTTCATCGGCCGGGTTTAATTTGTTCCAGAGAGGTTTAGGAACAACGCCGAACATGGCACCACCGTCGAGTTTGAAGAGCCCAGTATCAAGGGTTTGGAGAGTCATACACACAAATTCAGTTATAGGGCAAAGGTACTATCCCGCCCTATAACTTAGGCCATGCGCCAGAGAGCGATGAAGACAGTCAGCGCCGTCAGCCCAATCAAAAGCTGCCATGTTTGTCTGGAAAGTATTTTCCCCCGATGAGCCGCTGTGATAGCCGCAATAACCACAAGGAGGGCGCTTTTGGGTACTACTTTTACGTAGTTAACTACCGGATATCGAACCGCCACCAGCCCGATGCCGGTCAGTAACAAGGTGATACCGCAATAAAGCATCCAGTTGGTGGTACGCTTAACGGGGTGGTCCCACTGCCGAAGCAACGTGGTCAGATACGTCAGGAAAGCCGCGAAATGTACGTACAGCAGGGAGTTAAGCAGGAAGAGCATGGCGTGGTGCGGTTTGAGGACGAAGCAGAGAATAACCAAACATCCACAGTGCTACTACGGTAGTGCCATGAATCCAGGCCGCGCCCGGCACTGTATTAGGCATTGTAAGGACAACCAGCATATCAACCACCGGAATCAATGATCCAGCCAACGTAGCCACAGCCAGCGGTTTTCGCCAATTAGCGGCTGTAAAGGCTACAAAGAGCAAGCCCGAAAACACATCACGGACGCCTTTGATGTAATGAAAGGCCTCATTGGGCTGGTCGTAGATGAGCCCAAAGCCGCGCTCGCCAATCTCGGGAGCCAGCAGGAAGCGCCCACCGATGAAAATCAGGCCGATACCGAAAAAATAACCTGTAACTTTGGCCCACAGGGGCATGTTGTTCGTTTGCATTGTCGTGCTGTTTTGGTTTGACAATGCAAAGGTCCTTATCAGACGGCGGGTACACATTCACCTGGGTGAAGATCGGCTAGTAGTGCTTCCCAGCTCGCTGCGCGCGAATGCGGCTCAACGACTGCGGCTTAATGCCGACATAAGAAGCCACTACGTATTGCGGCACGCGGTCAATGAGGCCGGGGAACAACCGAAGAAAGTGGTCATAGCGCTGGTCGGCGGTATCGCGGTAGAATGAGGTTAGTTTTTGAAGATGTGACACAAAAAGCTGCTCAGCTACCAACCGGCCAAATTGCTGCCCATGTTCTAACCCCTCATATAGCCGTTGAAGATGGCCGTAACTGATTCGTAACAGCGTAGTATCTTCCATGGCCTGTATGAATCGGGTTGAGGGCGACGAGTTCAGGAAGCTTTCGTAATTGCAGGTGAAGGTATTTTCAGGTGAGAAATCATACGTATGCTCTTCTCCGTCGTCGAGTACGTAATACCGCAGAAGGCCCTGATTGACAAAGCCAACGTATCGGCAAACCTCGCCGACTTGCAAAAAGAACTCACCGGCCCGAAGGGTATACGATTCGAACAATGTATTCACAAAAACTTCTTCATGGTCGGCCAGTGGCACAACTTGACGAATTGCATCGATTAAAGCTGCGTTATCCTTCATAACAATTGGCTCACTACCAAACTTATAAACCGTTGTAATCGTATTGTTCATACACCATTCACCGTCTTCTTATGAAACGTATCGTCCATAAACATCCGTTAGCCATCCGATGGTTTCACTGGATTAACTTTCCGGTGCTGTTCGTTATGATCTGGAGCGGAATGCTCATTTACTGGGCCTACGATCCGTACAAAATTACAATCGGCAACTGGACATTAGTCTCATTTTTTCCCGACGGATTTTACAAATTCCTGGGGTTGTCGCGTCGGTTAGCCGAGGGGATGGCCTGGCACTTTGTGTTCATGTGGCTCTTTTTGTTGAACGGACTTCTTTACGTTGGCTACACGTTTATCTCGGGTGAATGGCGACATCTGGTGCCTAATCGCCACTCATTTCGGGAAGCCATTCAGGTAACGCTGTACGACCTTGGCCTACGTAAAACACAGCCGCCGTTTGTTAAGTACAACGGCGCTCAGAAGATTGCTTATTTTTCCATTATGATCATGGGCGTCGGTTCGGTGCTGACGGGCTACGCGATTTATAAACCAACGCAGTTTTACTGGCTAACGACCCTGATGGGCGGCTACGAAATGGCCCGGCTTATTCATTTTGCGTTAACAATTGGCTACGTCCTGTTTTTCTTTGTGCACCTTGGCCAGGTTATTCGAGCAGGCTGGCATAATTTTCAATCAATGGTCACGGGTTTCGAGGTGATTAAACCCAACGCCGACGACCGACCAACGGTTACTCAGTCAACCAACGACAAGCCTGTCGAACCCACGGAACCTAACCCAACTCAACCCGCGCTGTCATGAACGAATTGTCAGAACCTCAACTGCCGCAGGAGGAAGTACCCGAATCCGTCGTTCGTCGGCGAATGCTTAAGTCCTTTGGCTGGTTCACCTTAGCGGCTGCTGTTCCCCTTGGCGTTTACCAGTGGATCACGAAGAGCCCCAAAGCGCAGGGCATAAAAGAGCCGCTACGCCGGGTTCTGAACACTAATGAGCAAATCGCCCGAACGTATTTTAGCAATACGAATCTGGTAAAAACATACCCTATTGAAGCAGCCGCCCGAGTTCCGCGCGTCAATGGTTTCGATGGTCTACGTACCCCTTTACCAGAAGACTGGAAGCTTCAGGTAGATCGCGATGGACGCGAGCCCTTGCTTCTGACCATGGACGATATTAAGGCCTTACCAAAACAGCAGTTGGTTTATGATTTCAAATGCGTTGAAGGCTGGAGCCAGATTCAGCACTGGGGCGGAGTGCGTTTATCTGACTTTATGGCCAAGTATAAGCTTGGTACGAAAAGCGGTAACGCGCCCGGCGTGGATTCGCCTGATTCCTACAACGCTGACGATCTGTTTAAACACGTTGGCATGGAAACACCCGACAAAGGTTATTACGTTGGCATTGACATGGAAAGCGCTCTGCATCCGCAGACGTTGCTGGCGTATGAACTGAACGGCCAGCCGATTAACACCCAGCACGGCGCTCCTGTTCGGCTGATTATCCCTCACAAATATGGTGTTAAGAACCTCAAGCGCATCGGCCGAATCTTCTTCAGCGACACCCGCCCCCGCGACTTCTGGGCCGAACGCGGTTATGATTATTATCTAGGCTTGTAAATGAACCGTCTTAAACAGCTACCTCCTTGGTCGGTGCCCTCACCGACCCCACGTCCGGATGGTTTTGCTGACGCGTGAGTGGTTTGTGTCCCCACAAACCACGGTGAAGGACATTAGCACCAAATACCCATGAACTATCTCATAAGTCTCACGCTGTCGGCAGCAGTCAGCATGACTACTCTATTCTCAGCCAAGCGGCCAGTAAAACCAGCCCCTGAGCCGGTTGTGGTTCTGGAATTATTCACCTCGCAGGGGTGCTCTAGCTGCCCACCCGCCGACAAAGTCTTGCAGGAGTTGACGCAACAGGCGGTTCGTTCCGGACAGGCGGTTTACGGGTTGTCGTTTCACGTTGACTACTGGAATCGACTGGGCTGGCAGGACCCGTTTAGCGGCAAACTCTTCACCGATCGGCAGCGTCAATACGATCGTGTGCTGAAAACGCAAACCTACACGCCCCAGCTCGTTATTAATGGGCGACAAGACGTTATTGGCGGCCAGCGCGGACGTATTGAACAAGCCATCCAGACGATTCAGAAGCAGCCAGCATCAGGGTTTATTGGCGTGGATGGCAGCGTCAGTCACGAGGCTAAGCAAGTAATTGTTAACTATGCATTATCGGCAGCTGGGCCGTATCGGGTTAATGTTGCCTTAGTGCAGAAAGAGGCTCGCACAGTTGTAGGAAACGGCGAAAATGGCGGTCGTACGTTAGTGAACACGAATGTTGTGCGCCAATTCAAAACTATCGAGCAAACCGCCCCCTCAGGCAGCGTCACCTTACTCCTACCCAATGGGTTGAAAGCCGACCAAACATCGGTGCTGGTTTACGTTCAGCGAAGCGATACAGGTCAGGTAGTCGGGGCCAAGAAACTCTAATTTCTACTGGCAGATGAATTAATTCGTCGGCTAGTGGAGCCAGGCATTACAAACTCACCATCTGCTTTCCTGCTTTCAAAGGCAACGTTTTACCTTTCCAGCGAAGGGTTCCGCTCAGGTTGGCGGGTAACGTTACATTGCCCGTGAGGCCACCGGTTGAGGTTTTCTGAAACTGTACGGCAATCTCACCAGCGGGATGCGGCATCCGACCGTCTATGGTCGTCAAGTCACCCAGAAACGGTTCAATACGTACCGACTTAAAACCCGGCTCGGCAGGAAGAATGCCACAAGTCGTCGAAAGAAACTCGTATAACGGCGACGCACTCCAGGCGTGGCAATCGGAGCGGGTTGGTTCCGGATTTTCCGCGAACGTGGTTAAGCCCGTGGCCAGCATATCGCGCCAAGGTTTTAGTTGAGTCACCAGCTGATCGCCTAAGCCGGTTTTCTTAAGAGCTTCGAACAGATAAAACTTAAAGTAGAACGTAGCTTGTGTCAGCGACGTGTCAGACATAACTTTTTGCAACAAGGCAGGTTGCTGGGCAGCTGGAACAGCGTCAGTTAATACAGCCAAAATGCTGGCGTGTTGACTGAATGTATTCTTTGCTGGAGTATCGGCCATTTCGCTACGCCCGGCGTCCCAGCACTGCGCAAAAACAGCCTTGTTCAGCCGCCGAGCCAGCTCACGATAATATTCAGCGCGTTCGTTCTGGCCGAAATGGGCCAGTAAGTCACCCGCCCGGAAGTAGGTGTACGCCTGCTGTAACGACAAAATGCTTGAACCACCTTTCCGAGCACCCGCCGGAACGCCCCCGGCGATTTCATCTTTCGCGTTCTGCCACTTAGACCAGTCTACGAAATTCCACCACTCCAGTGGTCCATTCAGGCCCGTTTTAGCAATGCGCTGCTCGTGCCAGTTTAACACACTCAGCACACCCGGCAGCATCGACTTCACGAACGCATCGTCCTGGCGGTGCATCCAGTAATCGTGCACCATGCACACCCAGAATAGCGAAAACGTAGGAATCACCTGAAAATCGGCCGAAGGGTAACGGCTTTGGGTCAGGCCGTCGTTGAAGCGGCTATGGTCATAATCCATGATCGCCTTTCGCATGAGCCGGTCGTCGCCCGTTACGTAAAGCGAGATCAGCGACTGTATGCGCGTATCGCCGGTGTATTGCAGTTGTTCATAATAAGGGCAATCGAAATAGGTTTCACCAGCGCAGAGCCGGGCGGTCCGCCAGCCAACAGTCCAGATGTTTTTCAGGGTCGTATCACTGGCGGCAAACTGGGCTTTTTGCTCAAACGGATAACCAGAAAACTGCCCAACCAGATCATCCAATACTAGCGGCTCGTCTTTTGTTTCGACGTTAAGTTGTAAATAACGATACGTCCGGAACCACAATGGCCGGAACGTGCGCTTGTCACTACCGTCCGCCACAAACTGATCTTCAAATCCATGTAGCGTCCGTCCTTCAACCTCGTTGCGATTTCCTTTCTGGCCTTTGGCATCGACCAGCGCTTCGGCATACGACAGCGTAACGGTTGCGCCTTTGCCCTTACTAGTGGTCAGCTCTGGATAGGCATTTGTCAGTACGCTATTGTCAAGCAAAAACACCGCTTTGGTGTTCGCCGGAACCGTCACAGGTGCTTTGCCTTGTAGGAAGGCAGCCTCCATCTTGCCATTCTCAACTCGCCGAACAGAAGCCAACCGCTCGGAACGTTCTTCCATCGGAGGGATCGTTCGGGGCACTAATCCCCAGTTTCCATCTGTTCCAAGACCGCGTGGTTTGGCCGGATAACCGAACGGCCTGGCAGCGACCCAATTCTTGTCGTCAAAGCTGGTTTGCTCCCAACCCCAGGGATACTGTGCGGCATCGACCCGATCGCCATCACCAATGACGATGTAGGTGCGTAGTTTGGCATTGTCATTCTTGATAGGTGTGTACGCCTTATTCTGCCATACTTTCCAGGTAGCGTCTGTATTGGCCGCTTTTTCCACTTCACCGTCGCCCTGAACAATAAAACCGACCTGGTAACTCATCTGCGAAAATGGAGTTCCTTCGCCCATGTACCACACCTGGGCAGCCAGCACATTACGGCCCGCTTGTAGGTAGGGGGCTAAGTCGATGGTTTCGTAATTCCAATGCTGCGTATCGCTCTTGGCCGGTCCCATGGCCACCGCCCGCCCGTTGATAAATAACCGATACCGGTTATCGGCCGATACGTGCACCACAAAGCGGGTTTGCTTTTGAGGTAAGTCAATGGTTTTGCGGAAATGATAAATGCCGTACTGCCGGGCCGGGGCCGTCGGATGCACAATCCACTTGGCAGTCCAGTACGTGTTGGTCCAGTCGGTGAGCGTGGAGGAAGGGGTTTGGGCAGATAAAGAAGTCGCCAGAAGCAGCCCGACGACCAGGGCAAAAACATGTTTCATGAGAAACGGACTTAGAAATCTTGTAACGCTGAGACAAATATAAGCGCATTCGAACCGGACTTTGTGGTAATTCAGCCTACCTGGCACGGCTGCGACCGTAACTGTCTGCCATACAATCAGTAATGTAGAAGACCCGTCCATCCAATCATTGGATTGCTCTCTGAATCTTTAGTAATCCGATCAACTCGAAGTTTAGGTATGTTATCAAATTACTATTTTTTACTACTAAGTCTATTACCTTACAAACATTCCTCTTAATCAGCCTGTTGCCCCCCTGTAAGTCGATCCAGAGAAACTGGAACCCGAAGCTTACGTTCATCTTCCCTATATTCATTCACGTTATGTTTAAGCAATCTGCGTGCAGCCTTGCGCTCTCCTTCGTCCTGTTAACGGGTGCCGCCTTCACGGCCGTAGGACAAACTACTAACACCATGCCGACCCAGAGTGGTACGTCTACATCCTCGCCCACTTCGCAAAGCAGCTCAGGCATGTCAAGCGCATCGGGTTCTTCGATGGGAGCCTCTACTGGCAAAGATTTAGCCGCCAGTGCCGGTTTGTCGCCGGATCATACAACCCTGCTTCAGGCTCTCCAGGCAGCGGGTTTGGCCGAACGGGCAAAAGGGGCTGGTCCGTACACAATCTTCGCGCCAACCAACGACGCATTTAGCAAACTGCCGTCCGGTACGCTCGATAACCTGCTCAAGCCTGAGTCGAAGCAGAAATTGACCAGTATCCTGACCACTCACGTTGTACAGGGTAGTCTCAAAGCCGCTGATCTGAAAGACGGACAAACGGTTAAAACGGTCAGCGGAGAAACGCTGACGGTAAGCAAGCAAGGGGGCTCAGTTATGATTAAAGACGCTAAAGGAGGCTCTGCCACGGTAACGACGCCAGACATTCAGGCAACCAATGGTATTGTGCACTCAATCGATACCGTATTGATGCCATCGAAGTAAACTTATTTACCAGAAAACAAACACGAGCCATCCCGAAGTTTGGGATGGCTCGTGTTTGTCGTTATAATCAAACCGGATCTGATCCAGACGTTACTCTTTAACCAGTTTAAGCGTCTGATTTCCCTGCAAAGACTTTACCCGTATGAGATAGAGGCCCGGTTTCAGGGACTGACCGGTCGTCACTTTATTGATCGTTTGGCCGCTCTCTAACGACGTGCCCAGAACGTTATAGATGGAGTAGTCGAAGGTTCCGGCTTTTTCCAGCGTAAAGGTTGACTGGGCTGGATTTGGGTATACGGTCGCTGGGGTATCTTCTGGATTATGTTCAGCCGCTAAACGCCCCCCGCTCAGGTACGTTAACTGAAAACTCTGGTTATTGCCACCATTGCAGGTATATTGATTGATGGCGGCTCCGTTCGCCGTAGATGCCCCGACAACATCTACACATTTGCCGCTATTGACCGAAACAATCCGGTAGTAGCCCGACCCTACGCTCTCAATGCGCCACTTTTGGTTGTTACCGCCCGAATAGGCCCACTGATTGATATCGGCCCCATCCGATAAGGACGAACTGGTGACATCCAGGGCCTTTCCGCTATGGAGCGCCCGGATAGAATACTGCCCACTGCCCAGCGACGTCACGGTCCACTTCTGGTTGCTCCCCCCCGAATAAGTGTACTGCTGCACATTGGCTCCGTCTGCCAGCGAGTTAGACGCTACATCCAACGCTTTGCCGCTGTGGCGGGCGGTAATCTGGTATACGCCATTCGCCGGGCCGCTGGTCGGCGGAGGGGTTGACCCAAACACAGACGCGACAGATGAGGTGCTTTTGATGCCGTTGGCGCCGTTCACCACGCCGTTGCCCCAGGGTGTGAGGCTGTTGCCGGCCCAGTCGCTGCTCATATCCAGCTGATCGAGGGTGCCGGTGGTATTGCCTTTCCAGGACCAGGGAATGTAGCCAATGCCTTTCTGCTGGCAGATCCGCATCAGGTCCGTGTAGGGTAGGTTCCCACAAGGTGGGTGATTGTTGCCGAACTCCCCAACGATGATGGGCAGGTTCGCATTCTTCATAGATTGCAACTCCGACTCCATCTTGGCGACACTGGTCCATTCGCAGTACATGTGCACACTGAACAACAGGTTGTGCTGCGGGTCGTAGTTAAGCAGCTCCTGACCGTAGGTCCGTAGGCTGGCGGCTATGTCCTGTCCGTAGCCGGCACCGTCGATGACCAGCGTCGATGTGATGCCAGCATTGCGGATGATGGTAATGGCACTCTTATACGCATCCCGCCATACCGTGATGTCCGGAGCGTTTGTTGGGCTCGCCATATACCAGTCACTCCATTCGTTGGCGATATTAATCAATACGTGTTTGGCGATGTTAGTTTGCCGGAAATACGACGCTCGGGCGGCATACCAGTTGGCCATGTCCCGCAGCCGCTGCGGATCGTTGCTGCCCGTGGCGTCGTGCAGTTCCATCATCGGAATCATCTTGTTGTCGATGCACCGCTGAACGCTGCTTTGCCAGTAGCTGTCGGCGTAGCTGGCATTGCTTGACCAGACCAGCCGGAGCAAATTAGCGTTGGTTTTTGAGCGGATATTGGCGATGTTACTGTGAACATCGTTGTAGAACCACTGTAACGGCACATTGATACCCCGAATAACAAAGTTGTTGTTGTTGGCATCCCGGAGCGATGAGCCTGAAACCCGAAAGGTCTGGGCATAGGAAGCGCAAAAGAACGCCATCCAGGCGAAGCAAAGTAAACTGACTCGTTTCATAGATTAATAAGGTTTAGAATAGTAGAATAAGATAGAATTGAGCGAAAGCGGTAAGCCACCGAAGCGGCTGCTATCCTCAAGTCAAAGTACGTGTGATAGAATTGTCAAGCAGTAATATTAATTATACATTATGTAGTATAAATATGATTTTATTGTACATACGATAAGATAATGCGTTATTGGCCGCCTAGCCGGTATATAATTGAGGTATGGATATGGGGTATCTAAAACTTAGGTATGGCTCCTGTTCGTCAGGCATGAGTAAGGCTACATTTATTGATTATCCTTATCCCGTCGTACTTTCGCTCCTAGGTTCCTTAACGCCAACAACTACATGTATTTTCTTGGATTTGACCTCGGCAGTTCATCTGTCAAAGCTTGCGTAGTAGCAGCCGAAAGCGGCAAAGCCGTTGCTTCGGCATTTTTTCCGGAAACCGAAATGGCTATCGAGGCCCCTCAGCCAGGCTTCGCTGAACAACAGCCCGAAAATTGGTGGAAGAATGCCTGCCTGGCTAGTAAAGCTGTGCTGCAGCAAGCCAACATCCGACCAGAGCAGATAAAAGCCATCGGCATTTCGTATCAGATGCACGGCCTGGTGGTGGTCGATAAAGACATGAACGTATTGCGTCCGTCGATCATCTGGTGCGACAGCCGGGCCGTTGCGTATGGCAACCGAGCCTTTGACGACCTTGGGCATGATAAAGTGCTGACCCATCTACTGAATTCGCCCGGCAACTTCACGGCCGCAAAACTCGCCTGGGTGAAAGCCAACGAACCCGATGTCTATGCACAGGCCGCCAAGTTTATGCTGCCGGGCGACTATCTGGCAGCTCGCATGACGGGCGAGATCGTGACGACGGCCTCCGGCTTATCAGAAGGTATATTCTGGGATTTTCAGGCCGATCAACCTGCTGATTTTCTACTGAACTACTACGGATTTGATTCATCTTTAATTCCAACGATCAAGCCGACGTTTGCTCCACAGGGCGAGTTGACCAGCGCAGCTGCTGCCGAATTAGGATTAGCTCCCGGAACGCCCGTTACGTACCGTGCTGGGGATCAGCCTAACAACGCTTTTTCGCTGAATGTGCTGGAGCCCGGACAGATTGCCGCCACTGCTGGAACCTCGGGTGTTGTCTATGGCGTCAGTGAACAGGCGTCGTACGACGCCAAGCAGCGCGTCAATACGTTCCTGCACGTTAGTCATACGCCGGAAGCTCCCCGCTATGGAGTGCTCTTATGCGTCAACGGTACGGGCATTCTGAACAGTTGGTTACGCAATCAGGTATTAAGTCGGTCAATTAGCTACAACGACATGAACGTACTGGCTCACGAAGCACCCGTTGGTGCTGATGGGCTGGTGTGTCTTCCGTTCGGAAATGGAGCCGAGCGCGTACTCGAAAATAAAGATTTAGGGGCTTCGTTTCACGGATTGCAACTAATTCGTCATGGTTTGACTCATGTTATTCGGGCGGCTCAGGAAGGTATCGTCTTTGCACTTTATTACGGTATTCAGGCCATGGAAAGCGTTGGGGTAGGTTTGCAAACGATTCGGGCGGGTGAGGCTAATATGTTTCTCAGCCCACTCTTCCGCGACACGTTGGCTAACCTGACGGGGGCTGTTATTGAACTTTATAATACCGATGGCGCCCAGGGAGCGGCTAGAGGTGCTGGCCTAGGACTAGGCTATTACAAAAGTCCGCAGGAAGCTTTTGTAGGCTTGCAAGTCACCAAAACGATTGACCCAAACATCCGCGATCAGCAACGCTACCAAGATGCCTATGGACGGTGGTTGAGTATTTTGAACACCCTTTCCTAAGATCAGTGTTTATAACTTTGTACAAATGATTCATTACGAAATACGTACATCCCAGATACTCATGTATTACCATCGACCCTGATATATGTACAGGTAAACCGTGCATACGCGGTATTCGATTTCCGGTATCGTCCCTGCTTGCTTATTTAAGCAGCGGAATGACTTACGACGGGTTACTGAGCGAATTTCCTTTCCTGGAACGTGATGATATGTTTGACGCATTATCATTCTCATCAGAAATGCTGCACGACACGTTTTTCCCGCTTCATAAAGCAGCTTGATGGATGAAGTTTTTGCTTGACGTAAACATACCCCCCTCCCTGAGAGAAAGCCTAAAGACGCATGGTCATTCCTATCGCTGGGTACCTATCTGTATGTCCCCAACAACAAGCGACACAGATATTATCCAAGAAGCAATTTCCACCGGAGAAGTAATTCTAACCCATGACACCGATTTTGGCACCTTACTTTCATTTCTCGGTACCAAGGAACCGTCAGTCGTTATATTTCGGATCGACAAGATCAATGCCCTTTTGTTCTTCAATTTATTGATTGTTAATTGATCGCTCATCAGCTACCCTTTGGAGGAAGGAGCGTTAATAATTTTTGAAGAGGATAAGTTTCGCATTCGGAATGCTACCCATAAAAAATAGATAAGCCAATGACCTCTGTCTATGATAAACTTAGCTACAAAACCCAGACCGAGATCAATGTCATTAGTCCACTGGCTAAGTTTTCATATATGGTTAAATATGTCGAGAAGATGACTCGTCAAAAGAATTGGGCCATGACCATACCGTGAAAAATAAGTTGAGCCAGGCTGAAATATCTAAGCAAAATTTAATATTGAATCAAGTAAACATATTTCTTCATACGTTTATTTTAGCTCAAAAAACGGTTATGAAAACGCTAAATCTATTTATTGTGTGCATAGTCACCCTGACGGCCTGCACACCGAAAGCGCAGCTGGTAACACTGCGTGGCAATAACGTTCAACCAGCGCCAGAAGGATTGGTGCTGGATAATGATACGCTGACACTCCGCTACAACTTTTCGAGCGAACGCGGGCAAATGCACATCTCGCTGGTCAATAAACTCAACAAGCCTTTGTACGTTGACTGGAAGCGCTCAGCCTTTATTATCGGGCAGGACAAGCTGGATTATTGGTACGACGTAGCGGATGTCAATCTGGCGACGTCATCGTTCTCGCCCTGGTATGGTCGGTACAGAATCGGATCGATTACCGGCACGATTACGAAGGACGATCCCGTTACGTTCATTCCACCTCAAACGAAGATCGACAAGCAACAGTTTGTCGTGTTTCCGAATGGAACGCTGCGACTACCTGGGAAGCCAGAAGTCGTGGAGGAAAAATCGGTTGTAAACCCAAGTCGCAAAAAGCCAATAGCCATTAGCGTTTTCAACTACTCAGTGGATCAATCTCCGTTTCAGTTTCGGAACTACCTGACGCTTTCAACAGACAAAGATTTCAAGAACGAGTTTGTCATTGATACCAAGTTCTGGGCCTCGGATGTGCGGGTATTACCTATGGGGCAAATCACTGGTGTTATGGTACAGCCCTACGAAGGTGGTACGTACACGGTTGCCAAACCATTTAATAAACCCGACGGATTTTACATTCCTCTACCAATCGAATAGCAAAAAGGAGACCTTAAACATCTCAATATAGTTGACAAGGTCCCAAAGGTATCTGACCTTTGGGACCTTATTTGTCTTAAACCCAATACGCATGTCTCAACTTAACCTCACGCTCGGCGATAAAGCGTATTTCCCGTTTGTCTCAACACCTATTGCCTACGAAGGCCGCGACTCCGACAATCCCTTAGCATTTAAGTTTTACGATACCAACCGGACCATCCTGGGTACGCCCATGAAAGATCTGTTCCGGTTTGCGGTCGCTTACTGGCATACCTTCGTCGGTACAGGTGGCGACCCCTTTGGGCCAGGTGTGAAACATTTCCCCTGGGATGGGAACCCCGACCCGTTAGCCGCTGCCCACGACAAGATGGATGCTGCTTTCGAGTTTATTACTAAAATCGGCATGGAGTACTACTGTTTCCACGATGTAGACGTAGCGCCCGAAGGAAAATCTAACGCCGAATTTGAAGCGAACTTCCGTAAGATTGTTGACTACGCCAAGCAAAAGCAGGCTGCCAGTGGCGTGAAACTACTCTGGGGAACGGCCAACCTGTTTTCGCACGAGCGCTATATGAACGGTGCTTCAACCAACCCTGATTTTCACGTATTGGCGCACGGTGGCTGGCAGGTGAAGAATGCCATCGACGCGACTATTGAGTTGGGTGGACGGGGTTACACGTTCTGGGGTGGTCGCGAAGGCTATATGTCGCTGCTGAACACGAACATGAAGCGTGAAACAGAGCACCTGGGCAAGTTCCTCCAGATCGCGCGGGACTACGCCCGGAAGCAAGGTTTCACCGGTTCGTTCTACATTGAACCGAAGCCAATGGAACCGACGAAGCACCAGTACGATTTTGATGCGGCTACGGTAGTTGGCTTCCTGAACCGCTACGGCTTGCAGGATGATTTTGAGCTGAACCTCGAAACCAACCACGCGACGCTGGCCAACCATACGTTCGCCCATGAACTGCAGGTAGCGATTGATAACAACATGCTGGGCAGCATTGACGCAAACCGGGGCGACTACCAAAACGGTTGGGATACCGACCAGTTTCCGGTAGACGTATACGAGCTAACCGAAGCCATGCTAATTATTCTGGAAGCGGGTGGTTTCAAGTCAGGTGGCGTAAACTTCGACGCGAAAACCCGCCGAAATTCAACCGACCTGGAGGACATCTTCATTGCCCACATCGGCGGTATGGACACATTTGCCCGAGCTGCTATTGCCGCCGAAGCCATCCTGGAGAAGTCACCTTACAAGAAGATGCGGGCAGAACGCTACGCCAGCTACGATTCGGGCGAAGGCGCTCGTTTTGAAAAAGGTGAGCTGACACTCGAAGACCTGCGCCAGTTTGCGCTCGACAACGGTGAGCCGAAGCAGATCAGCGGCAAGCAGGAGTTATACGAAATGATCGTTAATCAGTATATTTAGGTTGCCGAACCAGACCTATAAGGTTTTTATAATCTTATAGGTCTTTATATAAATTAATTACAATGTATACATTCATGGGTTTAGGCGGTCAGGAACTGCTGATTATATTTATTGCTTTAGGGGTATTCACTTTATTACCTATCATAGCCCTCGTGGATGTAATTCGAAGTGATTTTCGTGGCTCAAACGACAAGCTGATCTGGGTGCTTGTCATCCTTTTTTTGAATTTAATCGGTGCCTTACTTTATCTGATCATCGGCCGTAACCAGCGCATTGCATGAAACACCTTTTTACAATCATCGGGCTACTTTTAACTATTCCTGTCGTGGCTCAGTCTAATGACGAAGCCGCCATAAAAGTAACTATTAACCTTCTGTTTGATGGCATGCGTAAGGGCGATTCAACGCAGATCAAAAACGCATTTACCTCCAACGCTACGTTGCAGACAATCGTTAAAACCAAGGAAGGTGATGTCTCGGTCCGCAACGATGACATTCGAAAGTTTGCGGCTTCGGCTGTCAAGTACCCGCCCATGACACTTGACGAGCGGCTATCTGGTATGGAGGTAAAAGTTGACGCTGAACTGGCAACCGCCTGGACACCGTACGTCTTTTATTTTCAGGATAAAAAAAGTCACTGTGGCGTTAATGCCTTTACGCTTGTGAAAACAAACGGTAATTGGCACATCCAGAACATCATTGACACCCGCCGGAAAGACACCTGCCCGGACCTGCCCAAGCCTTAACTACGTTCCCTACCACCTAGGCTTTCGTTTCTCGACAAAAGCGGCCATACCTTCTTTCGCGTCGGGTGTTTGCTGAAGCTTGACAAACTGCTCATACAAGTAAGCCTGCTGCTCATTCGACGGCAGGCTTTTTAATTGCTGATATGCCCGCAAACCGAACTGCATGGCTGTTGGTGAGAATTGTTTCAACTCATCCGTTAAGCGGTTAATTGTGGCGTCCAACTCATTTGCGGAAACAACCTCCGTCACCAGTCCAAGCGTAAGCGCTTCGGCAGCAGAAAGTGTCCGGGCACGCAGGCACAGGTCGAGAGCTGTTCGAGCGGGCATGATATCGAGCAATACGGCCAGCACCTGAAACGGGAATAGACCGCGCTTTACCTCGGGTAAGCTGAAGGTAGCCGAATCAGTCGCCACGACATACGTACTACCGCCTATTAGCAAAAAGCCACCGGCATACACCGGCCCTTGCACGCGTGCGATGCAGGGCTTGTGCAGGTTGGCTAGTAACTCGCCCAGGCGAACTGGTCCTGATGGTTCAGGAACGGTAGCTGTCTCAGTATCGCCCGCCGACAACGCTTTCAAGTCCATACCCGCGCAAAATGTGTCGCCCGCGGCCGCTAAGATAACCAGCCAAACCTCCGGCGTGTAATGGGCATACGCCAGGGCGAAAGCCAGTTCGTTAAGCATCGGCGGATTAAGCGCGTTCTTCTTTTCGGGTCGATTCAGCGTAATCGTCAGCACATGGTCTTCCAGCGACGTGAGTATGTATCGAAAGCCACTGGACGGTAACTGAGTGGTTTGATTGGCGGTATAAAGCATAGGGAATACTGAAAACTGCATACGAATAGCAAAAGCCGAAGCTAGTACGATTTAGCTTCGGCTTTATGAGGTAAGGCACTACTTCGATTTACTGGAAGCTCATTTGACCGAAAAAAACTGCTCGGCTACGTTCCAGCCTTCCAACGAAACCATCGGCATATCAGCGGTTGGCGTGTATTCCATAGTGATCACTTTCTCCTCGCCAGGTAGTACCGACACGTAGTTATCGTTGTAGAACACGGGTAGTATGCGTTTTTTCGTCTGAGAGTTTACCAGCGATAGGCGGTTAAAGAAAGCAACCGGATTACCCGCCGGATTCTTAATGGTCACCTCAATCTTACTCTTACTGCTCGAGCGAGCATTTACCTGAACAGTAGTCGGAGTAAGCTTCTGCAAACCCGAGTGAGTACCGTTGGCATCGGTAAGCCAGTATAGATTTTCGCTGACGATCTGCTTGTTCAGGTCGAGCAGCCGGAGCGACAAAAACAGCCCTTTGTCTTTAGCCAGCGGCTTGAGCGCTTTACCAATCGGAATATACGGTCGAATAAGCGTAGGACCAATTTCTGAAAAGACCTGGGTCAGCGTACTGTCTTTACCCGCCATGTCATACACCTTAACAACCATCATCATATCGCGGTGAAATTTGAACGTGTTGTTGGCCACCATCACCATGCTGTCAACCGGGTTGTACATGATATGCAGCGGCTCACTGCCGTTGTGCAGACCATACAGACAAGCATTCGGGTCGAGGTAATAATCGTACATCTGGCCCCGCAGAGCTGTCCAGGGGTTTTGGGTCTTCCAGATGATAACGCCCGTGTACCAGTCCCACATGTGGGCGCTAAACCCTTCCATCAAGGCCCGGTATTGATCGTAGTTGACCAGCTGTGCTTTTTTGGCGAAGTCGCGTACGCTGGTGGCACGACCGTAGGGTTCAATGGCCGCGTCATAACCAATGTATTTGTGGTAATCCCAAACCGAATCAACTTTAGCTCCTTTATCCTTTACATACTCCGGAGCAACCATATTTTCCTTGGGAAGAAACCGCTCCAGCGACTCGTAGTCCCCGACGCCCACTGAACCAACCTCCGAATTGAACGGCCAGGTACGGTACGACCAGAACCGCTCAATGGGCTGAATACCATAGGGTCCATCGCCATTCCCGCCCAGAAAGTTATACGACATGTCGTCGGAGTTGGAGTAATCGATAAACCAGCGCGTACCATCGAGCGCAGGCAGGATTGAATCGCGCAGGGGCGTCATGATGTCGCCGGGTAACGTAATTTCGTTACCTCCGCACCAGATCGCCAGCGAAGGGTGATTGCGGATCATTTTGATCTGATCGGCCGCCGATCTCAGGAAGAGTTTATGATCGTCGGGGTATTTTCGACGGGTCCACTGGTCGTCTTTTTTCATGGGATCAACCCAGCGGCCATTGCAGTCGCCCGATCCCCAGAAGTCCTGCATCACCAACAAACCATACTTGTCGCAGGCCTGATAAAACTCGGGGCGCTCTACCAAAGCACCACCCCAGATCCGGATTAAGTTCAGGTTCATGTCGCGGTGAAACCGGATCTCGGCATCGTATCGGTCGGCCGAGAAACGTAGCATGGCATCCGAAATAATCCAGTTGCCTCCCTTCACGAACACCTTCTGCCCGTTGACCGACACCTGCTTACTACGTGTAGTCGTGTTCCATTCGGTCTGAATCTCACGAACGCCCACTTGCAATGTTTCTTCATCTGATATCGCTTTAGCTGCGGTCAAAAACTGCATTCGGAGCGGGTAAAGATGCTGCGGGCCATAACCATTAGGCCACCATAATTTCGGGTTAGCCAGCGTCAACGCAGGTAGTTCGACCGTCACCGTGCTACGCGGGGCAAGGCTCACTTTCTGGGTTACCGTATGGCCGTCCAACACATATTGCAGCACGCCCTGTTGGGGACTAGCGGTCGAATTTTCCAGCTCAGCCGATACACGAACAATAGCGGGCTGCTGGTTACCGTCGGGTTGGCGCTTACCAGGCACCAACGTAATCACATGCGGATTATTAATGCGAACCACGCCCGTTTTCTGAATTGTTACCTTATCCCAAATCCCTGTATTGCGGTCCCGGATGGGCTGAATCCAATCCCACCCAGCAACGTATTGATGAGCCACGTTACGGGCAATGGTTCCGTCGCCACCTTGGCCGCCATTGGGATTACCGACTGGATCAGGCGGATAGACAACAACGGCTAATCGGTTCTGACCGTCGGGCCGTAACAACGACGTGATATTGTACGTCTGCCGGAGAAACATGCCCTGGTGCAGTTTCTGGTTAAGCTTGTTCCCGTTCAGAAACACGTCACAACTGTAGTTAACGCCCCGGAAGTTTAGCCATACCTGCTCTCCAGCTTTAGGCATTTCGCGAAAATCCCTGACAAACCAATACGTGTAGGAATCACGACCAGCGTGGTAAATGTCCGGAATACGCTTGTTGTTCATGCCGTAGAATGGATCGGGCACTTGCTTGTTGGCGAGCAGGGTGGTCAGCACCGTGCCGGGCACCACGGCGGGTTGCCAGCCATTCAGGGAGTACCGTGGACTTGATATGGTACTACCGTTATCTTTAACATTACTGATGGATCGGCATTGCCACCCAGCATTCAACTCATACTCGGTTTGCGAATAGACGGCCAGGGGAATCAATAGTAATACGGAAGGTAACCAGCTAGAAAAACGGTTCATTCGTGTGTAGTTGGAATAGGGAAAATTAGCGCAGGACAAGCGCACAGACTTAGTCATTTCAGAAGATAGCTGACGTTTGGATGCATTAACCAATCGGGTGTTAGTTTTTTCCCATCAGGCGTACCGAATCCACGTAGAACAAAGTCAAAGGAGCAGGTTCGTCGGCACCAGACAAGGGCGGCTCCTGCGTTTCGTTGGGCGTTTGCCGATTCGGCAGGTTTCGGTATGGCCCGGTACGTAGTGATAAGCGCTCCACTGATTTCACAGCCTCAGCCAGCGTTATGTCGGTCAGCACGGATTTACTGTCGATTGATAAATCGAACCGGCCTTTGGGTCCTGCTTCAACAGTGCATTTCAGTTCGTACCACTGACCACGCTGATAAGGTTGAATGATGCGCTCCGTAGCGCCGTCGAGTACCACAATGTTTCCTGTTTCGGTAAAGCTTAGCCGTACCGGGCGATTGCCATACCGATCGGTCAGGTCTATTTCCAGCCGACCCGTGTTTTCCGGAGCCGCATACACACGCAGGGCGCACTGGACCCGGCTCCCCTCCTGAAACACCCGAATGGCGCGCGCATAATCATACGGATCGGTATCACGTAGTTCCAGGCAGTTGCCCTCGGAACCGGGTGCTTTCACGACCGTTACGGGCCCCCATTTCGGTGCATAAATATTCCATTCGGGAACGGCTCCAGCCAGCGGGAGCTTGTCGAAGTTCTCCTGGACGGGGCCTTTCACCTGATACCGAACCGGTGTTGGAATGCGGGCGATCCACATATCCTCCTTGTTCATACTATATGACATCCACATGTCCGTACCGGGCGGATTTCCATTACCTTCTTCAATGCCGCGCATGTAGCAAGGCCCGAAATCTTTCCAGCGGCCGGTAAACCGCCGGGGCGGCACTTCGCCCTGCACCAGCAGTAGGTTATCAAAGGTGATTCCATCGTCACCCGTAACGATGGCTAGTGGATAACGATATTGCGTCGTCTCAATGGGATTATAGGAAATGGCGTAACGACCATCTTCGGTTTTCTGTCCCCAGACTTTACCGCCCGACATCAGCAGTGTCGGTACTTTAACCGGCTCCGAAAACGTTTGGCCTTCGTCGGTCGAAAGGGCCGTCAGCGATTTTTTCCACAAGGCGACTACCTGCCCGTCCTTGCGATGGTAATACGACAAGGCCTGACCGGCTTTTTTTGATCCGTAGAAGCCATCTTTCCCATTGTCCTCATCCCACCATTGAAATGTCATAAGTTTATTGGCCAGGAGTGCATCGCAGGCGGCTATGAAGCCAGTATCAGTCGATTTCTTGTAGAATGGATAGCTCGTATTGGTCTCGTTCCAGGTGTTGTAGCTACTGTACCGGATGAAATAAATCGGCCCATACGTACCGTCTTTGTAAGCCTCACGTACGACCCGCCCAATGCCACCCGGCCCGAACGGATCTTCGGTATGTCCGTAGAAGGCCAGCACGAGTAACCGACCGTTTGGTGCTACGTAGAAACCCATGCGCTGGTGCATCATGTATCCTTTGTAGCCCGGTGGAATGGTTACGCCCGGTGGTGGAACATAAGGAGGAAACACAACCTGAGGCTTACTCCACTGACGACCATCGCTCGACGTGGTGATTAATGTTTGACCGGGCGCTACGTGCTCGTCTACCGGATTGCTCAGGTATTGCTGGTAAAACAAGCCATTCCAATAGCAGAGGTTGGGGGCGTGGTTATACGTCCATCCGTGCCCATCGGCCTGTTCAGGATGCGTCCGATTGGCGCGAACGGTCTGCCGGTTTTCAACGCCGATCGCGTACCGGAGCCGGCCTTCGTGCACGGTTGGATCAACCGTTTCGCCACCTACATACCGCACCGGCTCGTGACGGCTTCCTGTCTGCCCACGGCTGCTGATCGATACGATTAACCCGATCAACAAAGTAATTAGTCGGCTGCTCATTGTCAGCTGACTTTAAATACCCAGACCGGTTGGCCAGCCAGTTGTTTACGAATTGACTCGGGAACGGTTACCGTCACACCGTCGGCCGCTTTCTTCCATTTTAGAGACTGTTTGGCACCGAGTACAGTCAACGTTTTGCTCGGTATGATAGGCAACGTAACCGTCGCGGGCAGCGTTGTTTCAGACTCGGCAGGCAAGTAGGAGGCATAGGTAGCGTTGCTATTCTTCGTGAACGCCCACTGCCCTTGCCGATAGGGAGCCACGGGCTTGGTGCCGTACACCGACTCGCTGTTGATCTGCATCCAGCTGCCAATTTCGTTGAGCCGTTGATAAGCTTCCTCGTGCCACTCGCCGTCAGGACCAGGGGCAATATTTAGCAGTAGGTTCCCATTTTTCGCCACCACATCGACCAGGGTCTGAATAAGTTTACGCGCTGATTTAAAATTCTCTTTCGGAATATACGACCAGCTATCACCCATAGTCATGCAGCTCTCCCAGGGAATAGGCATGTAGTGATCCGGAATTTGTTGCTCGGGGGTTACGTAGTTTTCAAATTCGCCCGTTACGGTGCGGTCAACAACCAACAAACCCGGTTGGTGCTGACGGGCCATACCGGCAATGCGCGCCATGTCGATATCCTGATTATACGGAATGGTACGCTGCCAGCTGATTGTCGAATCAATGGTGTTGAACGGACGCACCCAGCCCCCGTCGAGCCAAAGAATATCAACTTTACCATAACCCGTCATCAGCTCCTGAATCTGGTTGTAGGTAAAATCGGCGAATTGCTTCCATTCGTCGGGGTACTTTTTCGGGTCGTAGTTGACGTTACGGTCTTTGGGCGGCCAATAGGGTTTCCAGTAGTGTTCGTTGTGCCAGTCGGGTTTTGAGAAATACGTGCCCACCATGAAATTTTGCTTCCGGAATGCATCGAGCACCTCTTTCGTCGCATTGCTTTTCGGATTTGAGGAGAACGGTGTTTTCGAGCTGGTGATCTTATAATCCGTCTGCTTCGTATCGAACATGCAAAAGCCGTCGTGGTGCTTGGTCGTAAAGATCATGTATTTCATACCCGCCGTTTTAGCCGCCTGCGCCCAACGGTCAGGATTGAATTTAATCGGGTTAAACGTCGTCTGCAGGTTTTCGTAAGCTTTTTTGTACTCGTACCAGTTCGCCGACGCGGGTCCCTTCCGTTCGCACCAGCCTTCGTCTTCGGGGCAGAGCGACCACGACTCCACAATACCCCATTCGCTGTACGTTCCCCAGTGCATCAGTAAGCCAAATTTTACCTCCTGCCACAGATCCAGTTTTTGCTTCACCTGAACATCTTTGGGCCAGACGTATTTGCTGTGATTTTGCTCCGAATGCTGCTGCGCTAACGCAGTAATGCCTACTACTAACAAAGGTAGAAGCAGCGAATAATGACTAATTTTCATGGTAGCGTGAACTTATTAGATACAATTTGGGCAACACGAAGGGCTATGATCTGATACACACGCAGATCATGCCAACTATAAAAAACGACAACCTTTCCCTGTAGAAACAACTACTAGCTAAGGTATTAGCTCTTTTTCCAGCAAATTTTGTATGACGTAAGCCTGAGTGCCGTACAGCTTTGCCATTTCGCCAAGCTTTGACAGCTCGATGCTTAAGTTATCGCGGTAGTTGAGCAGGCAGTATTTAGCAATAGCCTGCTCAATGGGCCGCGTAATGGCCTTTCGGGCCGTGGCTAGTATGCCATTGACAATAATCAGTTCGGGATTGAACAAATGAACGGCCGTTGACAAACCTCGCCCGAGTTCGTTACCTACATCGCTCAGTAAGTCAATGCAGAACGCGTCACCGGCATTGGCTTTATTGATGATCGTTTCGATGTCGATAGAGTCTGGATCGACTTCGGCCAGTAGTGACACCTGCCCGTTTTCCAGAAATGTTTTCGCCCGTCGAATCAGCGCCGATGCCGAGGCTACCGTATCCAGACAGCCAACTTTACCGCAGGTACATAAATCGCCTTCGGACCGCACCTGAATATGGCCTAGCTCGCCCGCAAAGCCGGCCGAGCCCTGCAAAATATCCCCGTTGGTAATCACGCCCAGGCCAATTCCCCAGTCAATGTTAATGGACAAGACGTGTTTTTTTCCTCTGGCCAGCCCAAAGTGATGCTCTCCCAGAATGGTAGCCTGGGTGTCATTGATAAAGTAGACCGGCGCGTCGTTGAACGCCGTTTGTAACTGATGATTTAAAGACAGCTCCGGCTTGTTAATACTGGGATACGTATAGTTGATGCCTTGTTGAGGATTTACCAGACCGGGTAAGGCGGCACCAATTCCAATTACCTGAAGATTCTTTTGATTAAGCTCCTGTGCCAGTTGCTCCAGCGGTTCAGAAAGGACATGTAGTAAAGACGCCGAATTCTCTAACCGCAGGTTAATATCCAGCCGGTGAACGACTTCATTGGCCAGGTTAAAGACTAGTAGCTTGGTATCATGCACGTTGATGTCGACCACGACCGTTACGTACCGATTGACATCGAGCGCAAACAGAGATGGTTTCCGGCCAAACTGCGCCGTTCCGGTACCGATTCCCTGCACCCATTGCCCGCTGCTTAACTCATCGATCAGCGCGGTAGTCGACGGAATACTGGTATGTAACAACCTGGCCAACTGCGCAATGGTGTGCGATTTAGATTGGTACAGTTCACTAATAATTCGGCGTTTAAGCTTATTTTTCTTCGTGTCAATGACAGAGAAAATTACATTATCCTGCATCATGGCATACTAATTCAGTTCCACCGGTCTTCAGCCGGCTTGATTGTCGGTTCAGGGTAAAGGGCCGCCTGCGCCACACTATAATGGGTGTTGCAGGCTACGCTTATTATGTCTTACTTGTGCGGACATTAGCCGCATTTTGTTTTTATACAAAGTGATTGACACCCAACGCTACGGCCTAAAAAGCGGACGCAACCCCTGCTTTCTTTAATTTATCAACGATAAAAGTACCAATTGCTTTTCCCTGCAATTGCCCATTCTCAATGGCATCCCGGTAATGAATGCCACCGTACAAACGGGAAATGGCAGCTTCTTCAGCTGCTTGCCTGAAGGAAGCAAATTTTCGTTCAGGCAGTTCAAATATGGTCTCCGTAGTATCAGTAAATGAAAAATCAGTACCAATCAGATAGGTCAATAATTCGGCGGCAGCCGTCGAAATAACACTATGGCCGCTCGTGTACTCCGGAAACGGGGGCGTCTGTAACAACGGTTGCCAACGAGGATTGATGTAGCGGTTAATCGCTGTTTCGGGACGGATTCGGTTGCTTCGATACTTCTCGTCCCAGCAGCTGATAAAGGCGTCCATCAACGTCATAGCGACCAACGAGTGAACCATCACGGCTTTATCAAAAGAGAGTTTTGCTTTGCTTACCGCAATGCTTGTGATGTTCATCCAATGACCACCGGGGCTTATCTTTTTAAAGCCGATTGACATGTGGCCCGACGTGTTGATCGCAAACGGATTGCAGTCCCAATACGAGGCAATAAATCGTTGTTCAGGCGTTAAGGTACGCCCTACCTGATATACGTTATAGGCCAATTTGTAAAACGTACTGGTTGTATCCTTGCTGAATGCAACGGGAGGTTTAGGCTTGAACTGCCCACAAGAATCCAGCAGCATAGGTCGGATGGTTTTCCAATGCGGTTCAATCGCTTCAATGTAGCCCGGTGGTGTCGGGTACCAGTACCCATCGGCTTTCGTAGGTCGGTATCGGAGTCTGGCGCTCAGTTTCGAGTAGTTATCAGCCGCAGCATACGCCATGATTTTCTTGGCTACCGCCTGCGCCATGAGTACCGATTGCTGAATGATCGGCTCGCTGTAGTTCTTAGTTCTCACTTCCTCAAGAAACTTGGTCTCTTCCTCTTCCAGCATTGAACCCGAAGGAAGAATCAGTCGTCCGGTTTCGAGTATGCAATACAAAGCCGCAATTTGATAATCGTAGGGCTTGGTTGCATCGAGTTCTATTTTGCCGAAATCACGCGCCAACCGAGTGGGCGATACCACCGTTTTCTGCTGTTGAGCCACAATTTCATGAGCACCCAGCAAGCAATATGCATAGAACCGACTAGCCGCGGGTGGGTTAACTACGTCATGAATCATCACCATCGTGACCGCAAACACCGTCGGCTGAAGCCGGGTACTAAGGTCTTGTTTAGGTGCTCCACCGTGTGCAAGACCGCTCAGCAACACGCAGATGATCAGGAACCGCTTCATGGCTTTACTTTTCTATACGCTTGAAGTGGTTGATTAAAAGCCCCGATAATCACGTACGGTGTCTGCTTAACGCGTAGCTCAATAGCGGACTTAACGTCGCCGATAACGGATAAACCAGCGCGAGATTGGGTGACGTACCGAAACTCCCCTTTGCCGTCGCCAGTCAATAGGCAGCCGTAATTAGCGTCCATAGCACCCAGCTTTAACCGGTTGTCTGACTTATTGCCCAGCAGTAGCAAATCCTGATGGCCGTCCTGGTCGAAATCGTCGATCAGGATGTTCGTTACGGGAGCGAACTGCGCTTGCAGCGGCAATACGTGTTTTTCGAACTGCCCCGCCTTGTTCAAAAAGCAAATTGTATGGCATTCGGTAACGGTCAGCTTCCTGGCCGAGGCTAGTTCTTCGGCCGTGAAAATGTTGGTCAGCGTAGCGTTTGCGTAATCTTTGTAGTAGCCAAACCGCTTACGCATGGCGTAAATCTGATCATTCAACTCATCGCGACTGACAAACGGGTAAGGCTTTCCCTGAACGTAGAAACAGAAAAAAGGATCGATAGAACCGTTGTTGTCGAAATCGGCGTAGTACAAGTCAGCAGGCTCCTGCTGAGAAAATTTGATCTGTGAATTCGTACCTAAATTACCAGCAATGATGTCTTTTTTGCCATCGCCATTGACGTCGGCCACGCGTAGCGAATGCCAGAATCCGTGTAATGACTCCGCGAAAAACTGCTCTGTTTTGTCGACAAAGCCGGTCTTTACATTCTGATATACCTTAATCGGCATGAACTCGCCACATACCACCAGATCAGGCCGGTTATCGCCGTCCATGTCAGCCCACTGCGCATCGGTAACCATACCAACGCTGGAGAACGGGGCGCTAATGAGGTTAAACTGCCCTTTCCCAGTATTTTCGAGCAGGTAAGACGGTGGCGTTTCGGGATAACGGCCCGGAATAATCCGGCCGCCAACGAACAGATCTATGTCGCCATCGCCATCGAAGTCAGCCGGCCGTACGCAGGATTTGCTGCTCGCGCTGAGGTTGGGCAAAGGCGTTGCCGACAAACGGAAGTTACCCCGACCGTCGTTGATATATAGCTCATCCTGCAACGAGGCAGTATTGGGCTCAAACAATGAGTAGCCGCCCTTCGCTACGTATAAATCGTCGTAACCATCCCCATTGGCGTCAAAGAACGCAGCCGCCACAATGGCTGACACTGATTCGTCGCCGATGACCAATCCATCTATCGGCTTAAAAGAACCGTCTTTCTGCTGAGTCCAGATGCTCCCCTTTTTCTGTTGGTCACCACTGATGAACACGTCCTCCAGGCCGTCCTTATTGACATCGCCCTTGGCGAGCACCGGCCCCGTGTGCGAGTACATCCACAACATGAGTGGCTGGCGTTTAAAGTCGTTTTCGGTATACCCCTCATGCTTAAGCGCAAGAACAGTTTCTGCTTTCGAAAAAACGGTGGTTATTGTTTTCTGAGCAACCGACGCCTTCATTTTGGACGTAGCCTGCTGCACAACCAAAAGTTGATTAATGGCTACCTGAGTCAACTTTTGAATGGACTGGTCAGGCCAGATAACATTGATCGAGTCAATAACCCTGGCCGCTCCAACCCCAAAGTGTAATGTGAGCGGCTGGCTTGACAGATAGCCTCTCACCGGACTCAACTCCTGGTATTGTAAATTTCCGTTGGTATAAACCGTTACTTTCGCACCTAGCGCCTGTTTGTTGCCAGCAGTGGGTATTAATTTAAGCTGAATGTACGCGTTTTGGGCCTGTTCACGGGCCATGTTCTGGTAGACGAAGGCAGGTTCGTTAATGTTGTTAACGATCAACTCCAGGTCACCGTCATTATCCAGGTCAGCATAGGCCGCCCCGTTTGAGATCGACGGTGTTTCGATACCCCATTCTCGCTGCCGGTTTTTAAAGGTGATGTCTTTATTATTGCTAAAAATATAGTTCGGCAGCTTAGTCGACGGCATGGCCTTCACTAGATCCATAAGCTGCACCGACTCGCGGTTGATGGCTTTCTTGATTTTGTAATCGCCCCAGTATCGTAGAAAATCTTTGTTCGTGTAGTCACGTAAATAGCCGTTCGTGATAAACAAGTCCTTATAGCCATCGTTATCAAAATCGGCCAGTAACGGTGCCCAGCTCCAGTCGGTGTTAGAAACGCCTGCGGCTTGCGCAACTTCACTAAATGTTGGTACGCCCGGTCCGTCGCTACGGTTGCGGCCGTCACCGTTGTTCAGTTGCAGCATGTTCCGCATGTATTGCTTCTGCAAGTTTTGCTGCACCATCAGCTCGAACGACTCGTAATTTTCCTGAAGCTGTAAGAGTTTTTGCCGACGGTTATCCTCCGGTAGCATATCTAACGACATTACATCGGGGAACCCGTCGTTGTTGACATCGGCAATGTCGACCCCCATCGAAAACTGCGCCAGGTGCCGAAAACACTGTTGCGTTTCGTCACGGAACGTACCGTTCCGCTGGTTGATGTAGAGGTAATCAGGTTCGTTGTAGTCGTTGGTTACGTAGATGTCCGGCCAGCCATCCAGGTTAATGTCCGCCACGGCCATACCCAGCCCAAATGTCAGTGGAAACTGGTAGATGCCTGCTTTTTGGGTTACGTTGATAAAGCGCCCTTTCTGATTTTCGAGTAATTTATTCCCGGCCAGCTCGTCGGTTTCGCCGTGTAGCTTAGCCAGCTCCATGTTGTCGTATTTCTTTACATTATGGTGGAGCAGAAATACATCGAGGTCCCCATCTTTGTCGTAGTCAAAAAACGTAGCCTGCGTGTTATAACCAGCATCGTCTAAGCCGTATTGTTTCGCTTGTTCAACAAAGTGTAACGAGGTTCCTTTCGCGCTGCTCTGATTGATAAACAGCTGATTTCGACGCTTACCCCCATCGACTTTCCCCGAGTAGCAAACGTAAATATCCAACAAGCCGTCGCCGTTCACATCGGCCATACTCACGCCCGTTTTCCAGGCACCTTCGCGACCGCCCAGCCCCTCTCCGGCTTCGGCAGTAACGTCTTTAAATTTTAACCCGCCCAAATTCAGGTAGAGCTTATTCGGTTTCATGTTGGCGGTAAAGAACACGTCCTGCAAGCCATCATTATTCAGATCGCCCACGGCCACCCCGCCCCCATTAAAGAAGTATTCATACGCCAGTACGTTCAGGCTTTCAGTTTCGTCAATATCGTTACTGAACGTAATATTCGTTTGCGCGGCAGGCAGTAGTTTAAAGAGAGGAGACTGCGCATTAACTGATGCAATAGAAACGCACAGCGCAGCAAAAACCAGCCGGTAGTTGTAGCTTTTTCGAGAGAGTAGGAAGACAAAATGGTTAAAAAGAGACAGAACGTTCATGCGTAACGTAATACGAAAAACTGCTGGTTGCTAACAGTTTATAAAATTAACAGAAAAAGAGTAAGGGGCCATTAAGCCCCCTACTTTACCCTGTTTGTCTTACTTACTTATCCCACCAAACGCGGGCAACCCAGTTGTCTCCTCCTGCTAGCCGACCAGCCGCCGTCTGGTAATTGGCGGTGTTCAGGGTGGCTTCGGTAGTCGGATAGGGTTGCCGACGCGGAATGGCACCTCCTGAGAAGTTACCTACGTAATTGACCGGTGTAAGCGCCGGGAAACCCGACCGCTTCCAGTTGTTCCAGGCTTCCGAGTAGTTCATCATCAAACCGGTTGTCGCCCAGTATTGCTCGTTGATTTGCTTCAACGCGTTCGCTGCTACCAACGGATTTGCATCTGCATAGGCCGTAGCCGTAGCTGCGTCTATCGTAGCTGCAGCTCCATATCTCGAGAGTGCCAGAATACCGGCGATCAATCCGTTTCTGTAGTGTTGAGCAGCGGTACCTGTCACGGTATAGCCACGGGTAGCGGCTTCTGCCAGGAGCAATTCCGTTTGAGCATACGTCAGCACAAATAAGGGAGCACTCCGGTTCCGGTAGATCAGCGTCGGACGCGAATATTTGCCAATGGCGGTTACGTCCGCTCCTGCACCCGTTCCACCAGGGTACCCCGGTGCCTTGCTGACGTCCGTAGCTCCACCGTTCAGGTCATACCCGTTTGGCAATCCTAGCTGAACACTTGCCGTTGTGTTACCACCGCTGGCCATATCCTGATTAGCAGTTAGACCATCGGCTGGCACTTCAGCAATCTTGCTCAACCGAGGATCGTTGGTCGACTTTAAATAATCGATCATGGTTTTGCTCCAACGTACCTGATAAACATCAGCCGCCGTGCTCAGAGCCGCTCCATTACCATTGCCATAACCATTAGCGTTGTCTGCTATGACATAAGCATCATCGTCTACACTGCTGAAAACTCCACCTGCTGCCGCTTTTTCTGCGTAGGTTTTAGCGGTCGACGGATCAGCTTTTACCAACCGCATGGCCAGCTTTAACATGAGCGAATACCCAAATTTCTTCCACTTGGCCACATCTCCTTTGTAGGGAAACGCATCGTTCGTCGGCAACGCTGCCGATGCGTTGAGCGCTGCCACAGCCGTTTCCAGTCGGCTTAACAGCGATTTGTACGTGCTTTCCTGCGTATCATAGACCGGTAGGGTTGTACCTGCTTTAGCCTGCAATGCCTGGGTATATGGCAAGTCACCGTAGGTATCACTAATGGTCGCCAGACTCTGAACCTGCATGATGATAGCAATACTGTTTAAATTGACTTGAGCGGCATTGCCTTTGGTTAGCTGCTCCATCTCGTAGGCAAAACTGGCGGCTTTGTACCCTTCATTCCACGTACTTGCCAGATATGTGTTTGTATTGCTCGAGATAACATACTTATCACCATTTGAATAATAGTTGGCCCCACCCGACGATGTTGAGGCAAAAATCTGCGCCCACATACTCTGGAACAGGATGGGACCATTGTACCCTGAACTGGAATTTACGTAGTTCCATTGAGCGGTTGGCAACAGTAGATTAGCGTCGAAAGTAGCCGCCGATGCCTTGGTAGGATCGGTATTTAACTGATCAAGATTATCGGTACACGAAACCTGTAAAGCGCCTATTAAAAGAGTTAACGCGATTAGCTTCTTTTTCATAATTGGTTTCATTTAAACTTAATGTTCACGTTAACGCCGTAATTCCGGGCCGATGGCAGGTTAGCCCCTTCTATTCCCGAGTATTTAAGGTTGGCACCGAATGAAGCTTCCGGATCAATATTGTCCGTTTTCTTCATGAGGTAAAAGAGATTACGGGCCACCAGTGAGACGTTTACTCCGCGAATCAATGGCAATTTTTCGAGTACACGAGCTGGAATGTTGTAGCCAAACGTTAGCTGACGCATCTTAATGAAATCACCATCCAGGACGCTGATTTTCGTTACGTTATTCGCCAGCGCTGTGTAATAATCCTGAGCCGTAGCTTTTACCGTATTGGGCGTGTATGTCACATTGTTATCGGTTCCTGTTTGGACAACGCCCGTGGTAATACCCGTTTCACGACCAACCAACGTAGCTTTGTTCAGCCCTCTCCGGTATGAATAGTTTTCCGTTGCCGACAGAATGCTATTGCCGTAATTGTAATCAATCAGGAATGATAGATTGAAGTTACCGAACGAGAAGTCGTTGTTCAGACCACCGTATAACGTTGGCAGTACCGTACCCAAGTTGATCAGCTCACCCCGCACCGGCAGACCCGAAGCATCGACTACGATCTGGCCGTTTGGTGCATACTTATAATCGTACGCCCGAATCTGAGGACCTGCTTCGCCCACCACAAAGGCAGTGATGGCATTGCCTAACGTAGCCCGGTTCTGCCCTAACGAAATAGGGTTGTTGCTAGCGTCAGTTTGCAGAATCCTATTCTTAACAGAAGTCAGGTTGAGCGACACGTTCCACGCCAGTTTAGACGTTTTCAGCGGTGTACCATTTATCTGGACCTCTACCCCCGTATTCTGGGTAGAACCGGTACCAACCACGCCCCTGGCGTAACCCGTTGCCCAGCTGTAGTTGGCTGGCATGATTTCATTCCTAGTCTTTTGCGTGTAATACGCCAGGTCAAAACCGAGTCGGTTACCAAAAAATCGAAGTTCTAACCCAACTTCAACTTCACTTTTGGTAAAAGGCTTCAGAAATAAGTTAGGTAGTTCTTCACTGAAGTTCCCTGTAGCTACCCCGTTGATAGCGTTGCCTACCCCATAATAAACACTAGTTCCATAGGCAGTAGCCGGTTCACCACTCGTCATGGCATAGGAGGCCCGAAGCTTACCGAAGCTCAAATTAGGTATGCGAGCCAGATCAGAGAACACGAACGCTCCCGTCACAGAGGGTGTAAAGATGCTGCGGTTTGCACTGGGCAACGCAGAGTACGTATCATACCGACCTGTCGTACTCAAGGTCAATACGCCTTTGTACCCAAGGTCAACACTGTAATAAGCGGACTGAACTTCTCGGTTCTCTACGTTATAATCCCGGTTGTAGTTAACTACGTTGTTCCAGCTATATAAGTAAGGCAACACAAACGGACCACCGTTGAGCGAAAGTCGTTCATAGTTATTTTTACGAATGTTAGCACCAACCAAAGCGTCAACGGTGAAATCTGGCGTAATCGACTTGTTAACGCCAACTAAAGCATCCACATTAAGCTCAGTACGTTGGGCATTCGACAGTTCATCCAGACCACCTTTGGTTCCATTGGAATAAGCCGTTCCCCAGGGAGTTACTTTTAGGATTCGATCGTTAGCGTTGTCATACCCAATGCGTCCTTGTGCGTAAATCCAGTCAGCAAACTGATACTTGGTAGACACCATTGAGATCAGGCGCTTACGATCCACATTATTAACGAACTGGTTAACCACAAAGTAAGGGTTCGTTACGTACTCGTCATCGCTGAAAATGATCTCCCTCCCTGTGGTTGTGTTGTAGCCTGGTGCCAGTATACGCTGGTCAATGCTGGTGGCTAGTAACACCCCATTGTTCGCGTTCATTGGACCGTCGCTCAGGATGGGCTTGTTCTTGACCCGCTCATCGATGTAGTTGGCTAAAACGCTAAAGCTCAGCTTAGACGTAATGTTCTGATCAACGGTCAGGTTGATGGTTTTCCGGCCCAAGCCACTGTTTTCTATGATAGACTTGTTATCCAGATTCGACAGCGAGAGACGGAAGGCTCCGTTATCACCTCCCCGGGTGACCGAAACCGTATTGGTGAAGTTAGAACCCGTCCGGTAGAAGTTTTTGATATTGTCTTTCTGAGCAACGTAAGGATACTGCTTACCATCGAACTGGGTGATCATCGAACCATCCAGCTTAGCCCCCCAGCTCATGCGACCTGTTTGTTGAGCAGCAGCAATCGTCGCTGGTTTAACACCGCCTACTCCCTGGCCGTACTCATACTGAAAATCTGTAAAATTAACGGGCTGATCAGCGGTGAGATTCATGTTATACTCTACAGCAAAATCACCTTTTTTGCCTCGCTTGGTCGTTACCAGAATAACCCCGTTAGAAGCCCGTGCGCCGTACAACGCCGACGCTGACTGTCCTTTCAAGACCGTCATCGTTTCGATATCGTCCGGGTTGAGGTTACCTAACCCGTCACCGCCATCGGCTCCCCCCCACTCGCCGGCGCTACCCCGCTGGGTGTTGTCCATAGGAACGCCGTTGATAACGATCAATGGCGAACCAGCTGAGTTCATACTGGGCATGCCCCGCATCAGAATCTTAGCTGTTCCACCAGGACCACTGCTCGTACCTTTCACGTTCAGACCCGCTACCCGGCCAGCTAAAGAATTACCGATGTTGGTTTCGCGCGCTTTCGTGAAGGCGGTTCCATCAACCGTGGTTACTGCATAGCCAACCTTGCGAGCATCTTTAGATACACCGAGGGCCGTTACAACCACCTCATCCAGCACCGCTTCGCCCGGAACCAGCTTCACGTCAATAACCGACCGGTTACCTACTGCAATCTCTTGTTTGGCGTAACCTATGTAGGAGAACACTAGTACCGCATTATCATCAGCTACTGTCAGCCGGAATCGGCCACTTCCGTCGGTGTTGGTACCTCGGGTGGTCCCTTTAATAGTCACGGTTGCCCCGGCAACATCATTGCCTTTTTCGTCGGTCACCTTACCGGTAATCTCTTTGTCGATAGCGAACAACGGCGACAGAGCGATTAGCATCCAGGCTCCAAGCAATAGCGCAACCCTTCTGGAAGCTTTTCGTAATTTTTCGTTCATAGGTTTAAATTGGTAGGTTATATAAAAACAACAGCACTTACAAAATAGTGAATCAAGATTGACGCTTAACTGCTTATATCCGTTGGAGAGGCATCATGCAGTAATTACTAGCTACTGACGGATGCTCCCCTCATTTGTCACCAAAAAGAGCGGGTATTTTGTTAAAAATATTCACAGGATAATGCAAAACGTAGATAATTAACTAAAAGTGGCATTTGTGTTAAATCAGTATTTTAGTTTGAAAACGTTAGTTACCTTCTTACATTATTTTGCCAACTCGTGTTTCGGGCAAATATATTATTAATTTTAAAAAAATTTTATAAATGTACCCCATAATATAAATTAAAATTCAATTAACTCCACTCATCATCGCCGACTTAGTAATAAATACTCTTACCAAAACCTCTAAGATATATAGATATGCTAGCCCTAACGATCAACAGAATATCTGAGTTGGGCGAGGTCTAACTAAAGAAATTAAACGTTACTTGACTTTACCTGATAAAAAGAATAACCCAGACAACTTATTTCAACCGCTTATGGTTGAATAAAAGTGTGGCGGGGTATCTGTACACTGGTAATCAGCAGTTCAGATAATCCCGCCACTTTTTTTCAACACGTGCGCTGTATAACATATATAGATAGGGTACGCCACTAAAACACTGATAGGTATATGGGTAGATCGACAGAAACGTTTAGTAAAAAGGAGAAAGAAAAGGTCAAGCAGAAAAAGAGAAAGGATAAAGAAGAAAAAAAAGAAGAGCGAAAAGCTAGTGCCAGCAAAGGGCAAAGCCTTGATCAGATGCTCGCTTACGTCGACGAGAACGGCAACATAACGTCCGCTCCGCCAGATCCGAACAAAAAGAAATCGATAAACACAGAAGACATTCGGATTGGTGTGTCCCGCCAGGAAGCAACTACCCCACAGGATGCTACCAGAAAAGGAGTGGTTACCTTCTTTAACGAATCAAAAGGGTATGGCTTCATTAAAGATCAGGATAACCAGGACAGTATTTTCGTGCACATGAGCGGTCTTATTGACCCAATTAAAGAACACGATAAAGTAACGTTCGAAATCGAAATGACGCCTAAGGGGCAAAGTGCTATTGCTGTTAAAAAAGCAATTTAACGTAGATCGATGAGTCTTCTCTCCACGGCTAACTCGTTCTACGTATTCCTTAAACGAAGTACCTATGTTTAGTTTTACACTACTATTGGCTACCGCATACCAGAGCCACCTTTAGATGCATACTAGGTAGTACTAGTTGAAAACATAAATAAGCGTGTTTAGCAAAGGCTAAAACACACAAAAAGCCCGGACGTTCGGACCGAGCTTTTTGTGTGCAGATGGCTAATCATCTATCAGCTAATCACTATCGTTTCCGTTTAGGCGACATTCTGGCGGCAACCTCCGCCTGAAACTTAATCTTCAATTTTCGATCAAGCTCTCTGTCCCGTGGTACGAAAATGCTTGTTTTCCCGTCCGACGATTTGACTTCCCAGTACGTGTTGTCAGTGGTGGGCGGTATTGAGGTGTAATTTTTGACGTTCATAGTATAAAGAACAATAAGTACGGGTGTTTTGGGGTATAATGTCCAGAGCAGAATGTGTGAAGACCCGCTAATTACTGTCCGGCCAATGATGTAATATCGGAAGCCTTAGTGGATACGTCATCATAAACTTAGTTTAGAACGTATATACTTGAAATAGTTCAACTCAAAGCAGGCAAAATGACAGCCATTGTTACGTAATCAGATAGATTACCTGATTATCATTTATCTAAAAGGACTGGTACCAAATGAATGCTGACACAATTTATACCTTACTAGCGACCGCCATCGAAGAAGTTATCGCTGAGCCCTGGACAATCGCCCAACTCAACGTTTACTACCTCGCTTCGGGCCATGAAGTTGAGTTTGAAGGGACCTATCTGGATTCGACTGGTGAAGCCCGGCAGTTGCCGACCGAATTTTCAATTGAAATTGTAGAAGCTGTTCAGCAGTTGTTTACCATTCGGGATAGCGAAGGAAAACCGCGCGCCAATTCGTTAGCGTTCACAATCTCGGCACAAGGACGTTCTAGTGCCGAATTTACTTGGGATCAGGAGATCCAGGATGAAGATGATCACTTTATGAACGGAGGAACAGTTAAAGAATGGATAAAAATCCGGAATGATAAATACGGTTCCTCGTCTGAACAAACTGAGTAATAGCACCACCATTAATTAGCGTTGACGTCTGGTTGAACAGTTAACAGTTCACGCTGACGTATCTGGCATGGGCCCTTATATTTGCGATTCTTTCAGCATCATACATCGTTGACTAAATCACGTGCTGCCAATGGTCGGCGATCAGCCACTTACACCTCACTCCATGAAATATCAATTTGGTTGCCTTATTACAATTATTACTTTACTGCTTCTGATCGGACATGCACATCCCGTCTTGGCTCAGCTTACAGCTAAACCCCACCCTTACGTAATCATCGGCTACGTAACTGACCACGGCTGGACTAAAGAGCAGATTGACCCCAATAAACTCACCCACATCAATTACGCCTTTGCCGTTCCGGCCGAAAACGGCGAACTCGCTCCTCTGAGTCGCAAAGATTCCGTCAATCTGGCCACGCTGACCGCTTTTAGGAAGGTCAATAAAAATCTCAAAGTATTAATCTCTGTTGGCGGCTGGGGTGGTTGCAAGTATTTTTCCGATGCAGCCCTGACGGATGCATCCCGTCAGAAATTTGCCAACAGTGCCGTGGATTTACTGAAAAAACATCAGCTCGATGGCGTAGATATTGACTGGGAGTATCCTGCCCAGGTTGGAGCAGGCAACATTTACCGTCCCGCCGACAAACAAAACTTTACTTTGTTTCTGAAAGCTATACGAGACCGGCTCGATGAAGAAGGCAGGCAAGACAAGCGCACCGGAGCAAATCATTACTTACTGACGGCCGCTACCGGAGGAGATACCGCCTTCGTCAATCATACGGAGCTGGGTAAGGCCCAACGCTACCTGGACTACGTTAACATCATGACGTATGACCTCTACCACGGCAACGATAAAGTAACGGGGCATCATAGTCCTTTATACCAGTCGGCCAAAGGCGACCATTCGAGAAACAGCTCGGCCGATGCCGTCGATGGCCACATTCGGGCGGGCGTACCAGCCAGCAAAATTGTGTTGGGTATTCCATTCTACGGGCGTGGCTGGGCCGATGCCAATCCCAAAGATAAGGGCCTGTATCAGCCAGCCGCCGGTAAGCATTCGTTTATCAGCCACGACGAACTGGTTGATAAATACATCAATAAAAACGGCTTTACCCGGTATTGGGATGCGGAGGCTAAAGCGCCTTATCTATGGAATCCAACCTCACGTACTTTTATCTCCTACGCCGATGAAGAATCGTTTGGCTACAAAATGGACTATATCAAATCAAAGAAATTGGCCGGGGTAATGTTCTGGGAGTATATGTACGACGTAAAGCAGAATAAACTCTTAAACAAGGTCGTGCAGGGGTTAGCGGATTAGGCTAGACCTCATTCAGCCTAAAGCTTAGAATTGACGGTCAACTAGCTTACTAAGGCAAGTGGTAGGTTGCAAACACGGTCTTTTGCCATTCAATACAGTCATCTGTCGACTGTATCTGACCATTTACGAAATGTTTTATCACCCCCATACGGTAACATAGGCATTTGCAGTTATTCAGACGAACCTAGACCTTTATATGTCAATTCGTTATGAAAACGCTTCTACTGCTTTGTCTGGCTCTGCTGAGCATTCAGGTAACGTATGGCTCCCACCTGCGGGGCGGCTACATTCAGGCACGGTCTACCTCTACATCGTCAACAACACAAGAAATTACAATAACGCTTTACACTGACGGAGTAGCTGGCGCGGCTGCTGCCAGTAACATAGAATCAATATCAATTTGTTTTGGCGACGGGACTTCTGCCTCGGCGACCCGAACAGCTGCTGTGGCAAGCACAGACAGACGATTCACCATTAACACATACCGAATCGCTCATACGTACCCTGGTCCGGGCACGTATGTAATAGCTACTTCAATAGCGAACCGAACTGCTGTCCGGAATCTAGTCAATGCGGACCAGTTTGCTTTCGCCCTAACGACTACAATTTCTGTCAATTCATCCATTCTTAACCACACACCAACGTTTAACGCTACTCCGAATAGCTTTCTCGTTGGTGTTGGACAACAGGCCATTATACCGTTTACGGCAACGGATGCCGATGGCGACAGTCTGGTTTACACCTTAGCAAGATCACTCACCAGTAGCACTACAAATCAATGTAGTCCTCAACCGGCCAGTTCCTTTTCTTTTCCCAACGATTTAACGCGTCGTGGTACCTTCAAACTCAATAGCCGCACCGGGGAAATAGTCTGGAATACCCCCGTCGAAGAAGGGGGCTACAGCATTGCTGTGACAGTCAACGAATACCGGAACGGGGCTCTTATTAGCCGGACGATTGAAGAAATTGTAGTATTTGCGGTCGATCAGCCCGGCACACCAGGGGTTGTTCCGCCCTACGAACCAGCCTCCGACGGGCAAGTCATTACGGCTCTGCCAGAATATAATGACCAGGCCGTAACACTCACTGTTTTTCCAAATCCGGTAGAAGATCGCTTGCAGGTTGTGATTCAGACAGCAAGCCAGACCGTGGCGTCGATTCAGTTGTTGGATGCAACGGGCCGACGCTTGCACGAGCTAACGTTCAAACGGATGGCCCGCCAGCATGAGCAGGTGATCAGCATGGAAAGCTTGTCGGCAGGTACATACATGCTACGTGCCGAGGTGAACGGCCGATCGCTGGTGCGCAAAGTGGTGAAAAAATAACTTACAACAACTGCTTCCAGGTGCCTTTTATCCAGTTGTATTTAATTGTACTGGGTAGCGCTTTCCACCAGTATTTGTTTACCTCGACGGCGAAGGACGGCTGCATGTAGCAGTTGATGGCACACCCCTCGCAGGCCGGCAAACGACCTTCGAGCGCCACCAGTTTTTGTACTTCGTCGGACCGGTAGAGATCGTATAGCTTATCGCTGATAGCGAATTCTTTGAGACCAAGGTGATAGCAGGGTAGCACAATTTTGTTCTCGGGCGAAATAACGATTGTTGTGCTGCCCGCCCGGCAAACCGGATCCTCAACATGGTTACCGCCGTCGCGCCGAAGCTGAACAAAGGCATCATTCAAATACACGTTTTTCTGGCCACCCCACCATGACATTTGGCGCAGGGCATCCTCCGAAAAACGGTCGCCCGTTTCCACCGTATTATACTCAAAAACAGGGTTAAGAATTAGTACCAGATCGTTAGGGAGACAGATATTCTCGTGCATCTGCCTGATCTGATGCACATTGTGCTCAAATATTGTAAATAGAATGTCAGGTCGTTCGCCCAGCTTCCGGGCAATCTGGATCGACTCCATTACCTTATCGAAACAACGACCCCCCCGCGACTGGTCGTGCTCGTCGGCTATCGGCGAATCGAGCGAGAAGTGAAGCATGTCGACTAGCCCCTGCAACCGCTCGGCGTACTTTGGGTATAGCAGGGCATTGGTGGTGATGGTGGTGATGAGCCCCAGCTGTTTAGCTTCCTCAAGCAGCTCGGGCAGTTGCCGATGCAATAAGGGCTCACCACCCGTAAAATCCACCACCCGAACACCTAACTTTTTGAGGTCTCGCAGATTCTGACGAGCGTTATCGAGCGTGACATAGGGCGAGGGGCGCTCCCAGATGTCGCAAAAGCTACAGGTCGCGTTGCAGCGGTACGTAACGTAGTAGTTGCACAGAACAGGATGGGAGACAAGGCGCATAGGCTAAGCATTTTCTAAATCTTCGCTCGATAGACCTGTATCTTTCATGATCTGTCTAAGCAGGCCGATACCTAGTTCCTTTTTACCATGAATAGGCACAGTTGTTCGTAACCCGTCGCTATTTATATAGATGGCATGGCTACCACTTTGCCGCGAAAGCTTAAACCCTTTCTGCTCTAAAATTTTGATCAGCTGTTAGCATTGAGCTTTAGATGTTTTCGGCTCATGCGGCAACATCCAGTCGTTGAGAAAACAGTTCTTCGTAGATTGGTTCGTTACGCGCTTGCCGGTCTTCAATATGCAGTTGAATAGCGTCTTTCAAATAAGCGACTGCTTCTTCTGGCGTCTCTCCTTCCGAATAACAACCTTGCAGGGCTGGACAAATAGCAACATAATTACCTTCCTCATCACGTTGAACAATGATAGTGAATTGGTAGTGTTTCATATTACTGAAGCATTTTGAACAAACTGGCCAATTTGTCTTTCAAATCTTTACGGTCGACAATGAAATCAAGGAAACCGTGTTCAAGCACGAACTCCGCGCTTTGGAAACCTTTTGGCAGATCTTTACCAATGGTTTCGCGGATCACGCGCGGTCCTGCAAAACCGATCAGAGCTTCGGGCTCGGCAATGTTAAAGTCGCCCAGCATGGCATAAGACGCCGTAACACCACCCGTAGTTGGGTCGGTCAGTAAAGACACATACGGCAGTTTGGCCTGCGACAACAACGCCAGTTTAGCCGACGTTTTAGCCATCTGCATCAGCGAGAAGCCCGCTTCCATCATGCGCGCTCCGCCCGAGCGAGAAATCATCAGGAAAGGCGTTTTTGCCTGCATTGCGTGGTCGATGGCGCGGGCAATCTTCTCCCCTACGACCGAGCCCATTGAGCCACCAATAAAATTAAAATCCATGACCGCCATAGTGACCGGAATACCGTTCATGGTGCCATAAGCCGTCCGAACAGCATCTTTCAGACCCGTTTTTGCGATGGTGGCTTTTACCCGACTAGGGTATGGCTTGGTGTCGGTAAACCCCAGCGGATCGGCCGATGCCATCTCAGCGTCGAGTTCGGTGAACTCGTTGTCGTCGAACAGAATGGCGAAGTAAGCATCAGACCCTATTTTTTCATGATAATTACAGTGAACGCAGGTATACGCATTGAGCTTATGCTCGCGGGTGTGCATCACTTTTTTGCAGTTCTGACATTGATACCACAGACCGTCGGGGGCTTCCCGTTTCATTTCGGTTGGGGTCTGAATGCCCTTATCTTTTCTGACAAACCAAGACATAGTCTTCCTGTACAAGTGTTGACCTACCTACCGTCAGGCAGGCCTTTCGTTTGCGGTGCCACATTTGTTGATGCAAACGGGCAGTAAAGGTACGAAGAAAATTAGGTGGACGAGTTAAAAGAAACAGACCAATATCTATCGCTTTGTCAACTTAATATGACGGTTAGTATAGTGTTTTAACCAGTTCACCGCTTTTCAACTGGGGCTTGGCGGCACTCTGCCTCAACTTTGAGCCAGTTAAACCAAAAAACATTGCTCATAACAAAACTCATGAACTCTATTTTTTCCTTCCTCCCGGACCCTACTACTCCTCGCACGGCTAAACGGGTAGCTACCGTAACCAACCGGCTCGTTGTGCTCCTTTTTTCGCTTGCGTTTTTAACGACCAGTTGTAAAAAAGAAACCGAAGTCACACCCAACAATACGTTAACAGCCGCGGCTGGCGCCGACCAAGCGGTTCAGGTCGGACAAGTTGTTACGCTGGATGGCAGCGCTTCGACCGATAGCCAAAGCAAACCGTTCACGTTTCAGTGGGTGATGACCCGCAAACCCGCTAAAAGCACGGTAGCATTGACCAACGCTACAGCGGCTAAACCAGCTTTCACCCCCGACGAAGTTGGTGAATACGAGTTTGAATTAACCGTTTCTAACGCCAACGGTCGCAGCACCGACAAAGTACTGATAACCGCTTCGGTCGCCGAACCCTTAGCCATCACGCAGAACATTACCGTCAAAACGGTGCTGAATGACCGCGTTACCAACCCCAATCTGCCTGACTATATCGTCACAAAGAGTATTGCCCTTACCTCGGAGCTGACCATTAATCCAGGTGTTGTGATCGCTTTCGAGCGGGATACTCGTTTTGACATCAACAGCGATGCTGTTATTGTTGCCAAAGGAGAAGCCGACAAAAAAATTCGCTTTGTTGGCGTTCAGAAAACGAAAGGCTACTGGGTGGGCATTATGGTTTATTCGGGCAGCAACGCTAACGTATTTGAAAACATCGAGCTTCTTCATGCCGGTAGCCGGGTACTGCTAAGTGGCGTGAAAGCTGGCATGGGCATGTTTGGGGGCGGCAAAGCCCAACTAGCGATCCGAAACAGTCAGTTCTCCGAAAACGACGGCTATGGCTTATTTGTGCAGGATGGTGCTATTCTGAGGGAGTTCGCTACTAATAGCTTTAAGAATAATACCGATGCGGGCATTCTGCTTGATGCCGTGAACGTAGTGAAATTGGATGCGACCTCAGCCTTCACCGGAGGCAACGGCCGTAACGTGGTTGAAGTAAGTTCATCAGCACTTAAAGAAGGCAAAGAAGACGAGATTATTTGGCCCGGCTTTGCCGACAAAACTCCGTATCGGCTCAACGGCGACCTGTCAGTTGATACTGGCTGGAAACTAAACCCAGGGGTTACAGTTGAAGTAAGCCGGGATGCCGCCATCCGAATCAACGGCGCGGGGTATCTATCGGCGAAAGGTACCCCAACAGAAAAGATCACCATTACGGGTGCCGCCCGCACAGCCGGCTATTGGCGGGGACTGATCTGCTACTCTACCAGTACGCAGAACGTTATTGAAAACGCTGAAGTTAGTTATGCCGGCAGCAACGCGCTTGTATCAGGGAAGAAAACAAACATTGCCGTTCATGGTGCTAAAGCAGCGATGTCCATCAAAAACACCAAAATCAGCGGTAGTGCAGGGCACGGTATTTACGTAGCTTACAACTGCATTTTGAACGCCGATGCCGCCACTGCCAACACGTTCGAAGCCAACGGTGCCGCTAACATCATGATCGATAAGTAACCCACCAACCATTCACATTCTGTATTGCGTCCACCACCTACTCGAAGTCTTATTTCCAGTAGGTGGTGGACGTAATGCGTTTGGGGTCTTCAACTAAGCAGAGTTACTGATCGGGTTCCGCTATGAACTGGGCGTTGAATTCTTTTCTATTTTTATAAGCGTAGCGCTTTTTTCAGATCGTCCTTTTTAGCTCTGGATATAGGCACCTCTGAACCATCAGCTAATAACAAAAAATCACCATAGTCCTTTTTCCAGCTTTTAACGAATTGTTTGTTGACCAGGTGCGACTGGTGGCAGCGTATAAACCCGTACTCCTTCAGCAAGTCATCGTATGCATAAATGGGTTTGCAGACTAGCAGGGTTTCGCCGTCGGTCAGGTAGAAGGTTGTGTAATTATTAGACGATTCGCATCGAATGATTTCGCCGATTTTTACAAAACGCGTCTCCTTAGCCGTTGCCAGAGCAACTCGCTGTTCTGCCTGCTGATGGCCAGCCTTCAATACGTGCATCAAGTTTTGAAGGAGTTGATTTTGCTCCTTCAACTGGCGCTGTTTATGGGCTCTCTCCACTGCCGCCTGCAACTCATCAATAGCAACCGGTTTTAGCAGGTAATCAACCGCAGCAAACCGCAGAGCTTGTATGGCATATTGATCATAGGCCGTCACAAAGATTACATCGAAATTATAAGTAGATAGGCTGCGCAGTAAGTCAAACCCGTTTTGCCCCGGCATCTGTATGTCCAAAAATAGCAAATCAGGTTGGTGAACATACAACAAACGTTTAGCAGCCTCAACGTTTAGGGCCGTACCGCATACATCTATCTGTGGACAATACGTTTGAAGCAGCGCTTGCAGGTTATCCAGGTTAGGTTGCTCGTCGTCAATCAAAAGAGCCTTCGCTTTCATTAAAACCAGTTCTTGTAGCTAAGGGTAACTTGCGTTCCAGATGGTACGGTGTTATTAATATCTAAACTTAGCTGCCACTCGGGATGAAGCTTATTCAATAGGTTAATGCGATCACGGGTTAGCCGTAAGCCTAAACCAGTCGTTGCTATATCGTTGGTAAACCCTTTGCCGTTATCAGTTATAGTAACGATCATGTTGTGGTCCGCCCGGTTGAAGTTAATAATTATAGCCCCCTTTTCCTGTAAGGTGGCGACTCCGTGCTTCACAGCGTTTTCTACCAAAGGCTGTAAAAGCAACACGGGTATATTTGTTTCATATACATTAATGGCAGCATCCACATTGATGGCGTACTGAAAGCCAAACCGCAGTTGCTCTAACTTCAAATAGGTGTCTAACGTCTTGATTTCTTCCTGAAGGGCTATTTCATCTTTATGGGTATAATTTAATGACTCGCGCATAAGCCGGGCAAAGTCAGACAGATAACTGTTGGCTCCTTTAATATCCTGTCTATTAATCAAACCTTGAATTGAACTGAGCGCATTAAAAACAAAGTGAGGATTGAGCTGAGCATGAATGGCCTTCAATTCAAGCTGTAACTTGGTTCTATCAGATTCCTGCTGCTGAGTCTTTCGTCGTTGCCGAATAAACAATAGCCCAAATACGCAGGCACCCAGTAAAGCCGCCACAAAAATTCCCACAACAATGCGGAACAAGTTAGTTTGGTACCAGGCGGGCTCTACGTCAAAGCGGTATTCGGTCACATTAGTCGAAGGCTGCGACGAGAAGCGTATTTTTATTACGTAGCTGCCCGGTGGGCAATCCTGAATCCAGACGAAACTGTTGTCGTAATCATTATAGCGCCAGGGCGTATAAACGTTACCGTTTCGGATCAGTTCGTATTGTATTTGCTCTTTGTAAAAGATAGTTCCCCTGAGGACAAATACAAGGTTGGTATTTGTGGAGGGAACTGTAAGAACTGGTGATTGCTGGTCGGTCGGCTGTTTCTCCTTCGCCCAAGGGTATTGCAGTTTCTTAAAAAACTGGTCAATATTTTCGGAAGTGTAGATGCTAGTTATCGAAGGGGTTATTACCTCCCAGGCAACAAGTGAGGTAGCTATAATACGATTACTTTCTGTTTTCCTCACATCCAGAATCAACATATTACCGAAGCTGGTTTTATAACCACCCAGATAAGCCATCTTGGGCATTTTAATACTTTTGATCAGAGCCGAATCAGTAAACTGGTTGATCGTACGCCAAGGTACTAAGACCCGATTACTGGGGTATTCAATAACCCGAAACTGGAACAGGTGCGCGTTTTGCGGACCAACTCCGGACAAAAAGAATTGAGCCCGAGCCGTATCGAAGGTCGTGCGGGCTATGATGTCCTTAGGGCGCACCCGCTTAAAATTGGCATCTTTATCTAGCGTATCAAAATGCTTACTTTTTTCCCGTATCGACCACATAAAATCATTGCCTTTACGCAGAGCTACGATCAACCCAACAGTTGGTGAGTTACTCATAGCTCCTTCGGTATAGCTTTGCGAATAATCATCCCAAATTATTTGCGCATAACCAGTTGCTAATGTGAGTAAATGAATGATTAGGAATAAAATAGCCTTTTTCATGTCGTCTATATCGTTACGCAAAAAAAGGCTTCTTCTAAATGACAATTCAGCTTAATGTGAATTTAGCTGGTCTCACTGTGAATTGGTTTTATTCACAAAAAACAAAGCCGGACGGTCATTTTCGACCTCTCCGGCTTTGTTTGTATCGGGAAAGTTGTTGCTTTGCGGCCATGAAACACATATTAACCGCTTTCCTTTTCTTCTTTGCCGTCTCTGCCTTTGGGCAGGCGTCAGTAGCTTACTATCCGTTCAACAATGTCGTTTCCGTCAGCACGAACGCCGACCGTGCCTTCTGGCTCGACGCCCGGGTTCAGACCAATACCGTATTTGGGTCGCTGAGCAGTACGTTTTGCCCGATGGTGAACGTCGCCCGGAAATCGCAGGTGAATTATTACACCAGCTTAGGCATTCGATTCAATTTTCTAAACGGTTTAGACGACCGTAGCGCGCTGGAAGGATACTCGCTGCACGTTGGCGTCCGGATAAAGCCCATTCCGTTTGTACCAAACCTGCGAGTCGCGTTTGAGCTTGCCCCCTATTCTCGAAAGGACTTCAAAACAGGCAACCTACAGTCGTTTTTGGGTTTAGTGTACCAGTTTAGCAAAAAGCCAAAAGAGTAAAGCAAGAAGAGTAGCTTGCTATTATTTAACTAATCCGGTGTAGCCTGAAGCCTACGCCGGTCTGTGACCGGTGCTGTTTATGACCGGTCACAAATAGCACCGGCTACCCGGCGGATAACGCTAGAGCGAAGTTTAAAACTTCGCTCCAAATTGCTGGCAAACAGCTTCCAAAAAGAGAAGCGGAGTAGGTGGAGTGAATACAATACGTAGTATCGACTACCTTACTGCACTCGCTCCGCCTACTCCGCTTTTTACGTATAACCAGCTTTACTTTCGCTCGGGCTGGTTATACGTAAACATGCCATGTTCGAGCTTATTAGCGCGATCAAAAAGCTTCAATGCTTTCTGATACGTGTCGTCTGCTTCGCCAGCAACCCTGAAGTATTCGTTGTTCTGCCCCGCTTTGTTATTTTTCTGATATACGTAGCGGGCTACCAGTGCCTTAACTTGGGTGCGGATATAATTCTTCGAGCGGCTATACTCCTTCTCGTTGAACTTGATTCCCTCCGAAGTAGCATCTTTTACCAGGCGAGCCATTAGCTCATCGTTGATCGTTACCGTTCGGTTAAACTCATCGAACGGCATTTTCTCCAGCTTTTTCCGGTTGTCGTTCGCGTATTCCATGGCAAACTCGCGAATGATGTTTTTACCGTACAGTTGCACCAGATAGGGCGTCTGCCAGCTCGAATCGCGGGGAATGAAGTAGTCAGGCGTAATACCGCCACCTCCGTACACCACCCGGCCACCATCAGTTTTGAACTTCAGCTTGGGATCGTTTTTGATCGAGTCAGCAATGTAATACTCACCTCGTTTCGACCGCTGTTCGAGGTCTTTTTCATAGTCGCCTTCCTGACCGGGTACGTAAGGTTTTTGAATGCTCCGGCCGCTGGGCGTATAATACCGCGAGATCGTCAGGCGTAATTCCGAACCGTCGGAGAGCTGTACAGGCATCTGCACCAAGCCCTTACCGAACGATCGTCGGCCTGCAATCAGCGCCCGGTCGTGATCCTGCAGAGCACCAGCTACAATCTCAGACGCCGACGCGCTCCCCTCGTCCATCAGCACAACCAGGGCTCCTTCTTCAAACTGACCGGCGATACGGGCATACGTTTGCCGGTCGTACCGATTGTCTTTACCATCGGTGTACACCAGCATTTTATTACCCGAGATAAACTCGTCGGCAATGCTCGTGGCCCGGTCCATGTAGCCACCCGGGTTGTTGCGCAGGTCCATCATCAACTGCGTCATGCCTTGAGATTTCAAGGATGCCAGCGCCGTTTTAAACTCATCATACGTCGTTTCGGAGAAGCGGTTTACTTTAATGTATCCCGTCTTGCCATCAACCATGTATGCGGCATCTATAGAGTACGTAGGAATCCGATCGCGGGTGACGGTAAACAACCTGGGTTCTTTTTCGCCTTTGCGCAGAATCGTCATTTTCACTTCGGTACCTCGTTTACCACGTAGTGCTTTAAAAACGGCACTATTTTCAATCTTTCCGCCAGCCAGGGGCGTATCGTCAACCTTAATAATCTTATCGCCACTCTGGATACCAGCCGCTTCTGATGGACCACCGGCCAGCGGTGTTACTACGTAAACGGTATCTTTGTAAATATTAAACTCCACCCCAATACCATCAAAACCGCCTTCCAGTTGCGACCGGGCGGCAATGGCATCCTGCGGATTCATGTACGCCGTGTGCGGATCGAGCTTCTGAAGCATTTTCTCAATCGAAAAGTCTACTAGCTCGTCTGTGTTGACTGTATCAACGTAGTTGTTTTCAATCAGTTGCAGGATTTCCCGGTATTTGGTATAGCCGCGCCCGATATTGTTCAAGCTCTTGGTGCCTCCAAAGAATGTCGCTCCAACGAGCATTCCTCCCGCCAGTGTGACACCCAACAGCATGGGTAGCCGCACAGTTGCTTTGTCGTTCTGAATCCGGTTATTGGCGGTAGTACGCCCGGTGCCTTTTTGCTCGTCGAATCCACGACGGGCCGATTCGTCATTGAAGTGTTGTCCTGCCTCCATTCGTTTTTATCTCCTCCTTAGCTCATCTCGTATATACCCCTAAACGTTTGGAAGATAGCGAAATGTTTGCCGGAAAGGAGTGTATGGGATAAAAAAAAAGGGAATGTTCGAAAACAACGGAATTGAAGGGTATTTGGTGAAATTAATTAGTCATTAACGATGCTTCCGTCAGCTTTTTTGAGTAATGCTGAAGGGCATTTCCTGGGCACAAAACTGCCCCCAGTTGAGTCGGTCCGCCGATGCGGTAGTCTCAAACTTCGCTCAACATGGCTACCCACAAACCGCTTCCTCAATTATCAATCACAAAGTTGGTGAATTGATCCAGGGCGCTCGGGTTACGGAGCGTATCTCGGCTGGTAGCCAGCGAGGCATCAACGCCCGACAGAATTTTTTTGATGGGCGTTTCCAACTTTTTACCGCTGATGGTATACGGTATTTCAGCGACCGGATAAATGGCATCGGGAACATGCCGCGGACTAAACTGGCTCCGCAGATTCTGCTTGATGCGTGACACCAGGTCATCGCTCAGCGTAAATCCATCCCGCAGCACCACAAACAAAGGCATAAAGTAACGCCCACCGGGTTTTTCCAGTCCTACAATCAGGCTGTCGGCGATTTCGGGAAGACTTTCCACGGCACTGTAAATCTCACTCGTGCCAATGCGTACTCCATCGCGATTAAGCGTAGCGTCGGAACGGCCATGAATGATAACGCCGTTACGTTCGGTAATTCGTATGTAATCGCCGTGTCGCCAAATGCCGGGGTATTCGTCAAAATAGCTCTTCTGATAGCGTTCATTTCCGGGGTCGTTCCAGAAATAGATTGGCATGGAGGGCATTGGCTCCAGAATAACCATTTCGCCCAGTTCGCCACGTACGGGTTTGGCAGTAGCGTCAAAAGCTTCCACCTTAGCGCCTAATAACCGACATTGAATTTCACCTTCATAAACCGGCATCAGCGGATTCCCACCTACAAAGCCGCTGCACACATCCGTACCACCACTGAACGAAATCAGCCAGACGTTCGATTTTACGGACTCGTATATCCAGCGAAATCCTTCCGGCGGTAATGGCGAGCCCGTGGAGCCAATGGTTCGCAATGAGCTTAGCTTAGTAGTATTCACAGGCTCTAAACCCGCCCGCTGGCAAGCCATAAAGTAAGCGGCCCCACCTCCAAAATGATTGATCCGGGCTTCATCAGCTAATTGCCACAGCCTGTTGAGGTCTGGGTGGCCAGCCGATCCGTCATAAAGCACCAATGTGGCACCAACCAACATAGCACCAACGGCGAAATTCCACATCATCCAGCCCGTGGTAGAGTACCAAAAATAACGGTCGCCAACGCGCACATCCTGATGAAGAGCCAGCACTTTGAGGTGTTCGAGTAAACAGCCGCCAACGCTGTGGGTAATCGCCTTGGGTTTTCCGGTGGTACCCGATGAATACAACACCCAGATTGGATGATTGAACGGAACTGCTTCAAACACCAGCCCTTCGGGCGCAGGCGTATCGAGAACCTCCTGCCAGAGCGTTGACCGTTCGAGCCGGCTATCGGCGTTCAGATACGGCACCCACACCACATGCTGGAGCGTTGGCAGGCTGATGCGCAGTTCGCGAACTGCATCTGTTTTATCAATCGCCTTGCCGTTGTAGGTGTAGCCATCCGCCACAATCAACACCTTTGGTTCAATTTGTCTGAATCGATCGACAATGCTAGCCGTACCAAAATCGGGCGAACAACTCGACCAGACAGCCCCAATGGCATTCGTCGCCAAAAAGGCAACAACCGCTTCGGGACTATTAGGCAGTACAGATACGACCCGGTCGCCCACGCCTACGCCCTGTAGTTTTAAATACGTTGATACGGCCGCGACCTGATGCTCCAGTTCATCCCACGAAATGCTCGTCAGGCGGTGCCGCTCGCTGGCGTACATAATGGCAGGAGAGCCGTCGTTACGCGGTCCGCGCTGTGCGTTTTTATGCCGAAAAATATGCTCTGCGTAGTTCAACGTTGATTCGGTAAACCATTCGGTACCAATCATATCGCGCTGACTTGGACGAAAAACGATCTGGTGGTAAGGCGTGTGGCTGTGGACGCCGAAGAACTGCCAGATACTTTCCCAAAAGTCTTCCAAATCCGTTACCGACCAATCCCAGAGGTCGTCGTAGTCCCGGAAGTACAAACCTTTCTTAACGAACAACCAGTTAATGTACTGCTTCATCAACGACTGCTCGGTGGTTCGGCGGTCGGGCGTATACAAGGGTGTTAATGTAGGGCGGGGCATAAGTCAGAGGGTCAATCAACCTGTTCAGGCGTCAGTCGGTTGCCTGTTCGGTAATGACAGTCAACAACGGTTTTTACCAGCGTATCAACCGGCTAAAGCACTAACTGACCAACTAGTAACGATTTCTTCTGGCTACGGATTGTTTTTCCAATAAAAAGCGTTGTGGTCACGGTAGCTATAGCAAGGTTGTTGGCAAAAGCCTTAACTTTGCATCCCTTTTCGCCTACGTATCAGCATACATGCTGACAATCAGCACTTCAAAAAAGCATAGCAGTACAACTTACTGGATTATTCCATGAATCAGGATTTTGACTCGAACGACAGCCGAGACGGTAATGGTCGTTCATCTGGTCGTCGGGATGACGACCGTAACCGCGGAGATCGCCGGAATTCCGCCCCGCCCCGCTTTAATCGGGATAACAACGCGCGGGATAATGATCGTCGAAATGACGCGCCCCCTCGGTTCAACCGAGACAATGACCGGCCTCGCTTTGAGCGGCCAACCAATCGGAATAACGACAGCCGCTCCAGAGATTTTGATGATCGACGGCCTCGTTTTGATCGCGACCGTAACAGCGGTGCCCCTTCTCGATCGGAAGGACCACGTAATCGTGATGACAACCGCCCAGACCGGTTCAGCGATCGTCGCCCTTCGTCTGATAGAAACGGAGATTCGGACAGACCACGCTTTAACCGCAGTACCGGAGATGCCGCTGGCCGTCCACGAACCGATCGCTCGGACGATTCAGCACCGCGCAGACCCCGTTTTGATCGTGACCGTACCGACGATAAACCGCGCTTCGAGCGGAGCAACGACCGCTTCGGCAGCGACCGTAAATTCAACGACCGCCCAGACGACCGTCGGAGCCGCCCGGGTGAGCCCCGTTCCAATGATCGGTTTGGCGACAAGCCGCGTCAGCAGGGCACCAACTTTTCGGACCGCAACGACCGTCGCCCTTCGTTTGACCGCAACAGCGGCCCGCGCGATGATAAGCCCCGCTTCAACCGAACTTCAGATGATAACCGCAATGACGGTCCGCGCCGGTTTGATCGCTCGAACGACGAGCGCCGGGGTGATGATCGCCGAAACACGGGTGGTCAGGACACTGGACGCAGAGATTCTGGCTTTTCGCGGGATCGCAATGATAGAAATGACCGGTCGGATAAGCCTTCCTTCAAACGGGTAGGCGGTTTCAATCGGGATGCCGACGAGCGCAATCGATTTGGCGACGATAAACGGAATTCAAGTCCCCGCGACGCGTCGTCGCGGTTCTCGGGTGAACAACGTAAAGAATCGGGCGATCGGCGTACAGGCCGTTATGACAAGGCTCCAAACTACAATCTGGAGCAAATGCGCGAAACGTTACCCTACAAAAAGCGGGATCGCTACGAATCCGAAAAGCCGAAGCGCACAGCCGCCGATGATGGCTTAACGCGCCTGAATCGTTACATCGCGAACTCGGGCGTATGCTCGCGTCGAGAAGCCGATGAACTCATTGCTCGGGGTGATATTTCGGTCAATGGCAAAATTGTAACCGAGATGGGTTACAAAGTGAAAGAAGGCGACACGGTTAAATACGGCACCAAAGTGCTGAACCCGGAGCGTTTTGTGTACGTGCTCCTGAACAAGCCGAAAGATTATATCACCACAACGGACGACCCGAACGAACGCCGGACCGTTATGGAACTGGTTGCCGACGCGGGTAATTTCCGGATGTATCCGGTTGGTCGACTCGACCGTAACACAACCGGTCTCCTGCTCCTGACCAACGATGGCGAATTGGCTGACAAGCTGACTCACCCATCGCATAATATTCGTAAAATTTACCAGGTTGAACTGGATAAGCCAATTACCGACGAGCATTTTGAAGCCATTCAGAAAGGTATTGAGCTGGAAGATGGCCCCATTAAGCCCGATGCCCTAAGCATAGTTACGCCGGACGCCCACGTGATTGGGATTGAGATTCACTCGGGGCGGAACCGGATTGTCCGTCGCATCTTCGAGAACTTCGGGTATGAAGTAACCAAGCTGGACCGTACTACCTACGCGGGTCTGACCAAAAAAGACCTGCCCCGCGGCAAGTGGCGGTTCCTGGACCCCAAAGAAGTCGTGAAGCTGAAATATTTTAATTCTTAAAGAGTGAAAGACAGAAAGAGTGAAAGAGCGTTTACCGTATGGTTCTTCGCTCTTTCGCTCTTTTTGTCTTTCACTCTTTTGCTATGAACCATCTTTTTCCCTACATCGAACGGACGCTGTTGCATCCAGGCGTAACGATCAACGAGCAATACGAAGCGCTTGATGAAGTAACCCAGCTCGGACTAGCCGGGCTGACGGTCGCGCCATTTTGGGTTAAGAAGTTTCGGCGGGAACTGGGCGATACGCATCCAGCCGTTCTATCGAGCGTAGTAGGTTATCCGTACGGGTATCAGCGCACGGAAGCTAAGCAAGCCGAAATCGAATGGGCATTAAAAGATGGAGCCAATGAGGTAGAAGTTGTGCTCAATACGTCGGCGCTCTTCTCCCCTACCTCTGTTTGGCTTAAGATTGAGTTTGCTAAACTGATTGCCCTGGCACACGCCCAGGAAAAGCTTTTTACAGTTATACTGGAATCGTCGCTGCTGGATCGCGAACAGCAGTTGAAGATGATAAAACTCGCGACGGATGCGGGGACCGACTTCATCAAGCATGTTACGGGAAGCCGTCAAGCGGACTTTTCGTTGAAAGACGCCCTGCTGTTCCGGCAGGATGTACCCAAATCAGTAGGGGTAAAAATCGTGGCTGACGGTGCCACAGAAGCCGACATGGAGCAGTTGGTGTCGGCGGGCGTCGAGCGACTGGCCTTGGCGCAGCCGATTAAATAGATAGGTAAAGTTAATTTGGCAATAAGTGACCTAATCTATATTTTAGAAGCACTTATATCAGCCTTCATCTATGAACCCCTTTCTCTTTTTACTAACGCTCCTTGTCTGCACCTCAGCCTTCGCCCAAGAGCCTATTTACAAAGAATTTGACGTTGATAGTGCTGCCCAGCCGCGCGGTGGCATGAGCTACCTCAATACTTTTTTGCAGGCCAATCTACGCAAACCACTGCTGGCCGAAGCCAAAGGTGTGAGTGGGCGAGTGATTGTGAGTGGCGTAGTTGAACCAGATGGCCACGTAACCGACGCCACCATCATGCAAAGCTTACGCCCCGACTGCGACCGGGAAGCTCTACGAGTCTTTAAACTTTTCAATGCCTGGCAACCCGCTCAGAAGGGTGGCCACCCCGTTAGACAGTTGATCGTAATACCCGTGATGTTTAGACCCAACCCACCTTTCTCATACGTTAATGGCGCTCGGGTGAGCTATTTCGACGCGGATAGTAAACCCTTGGCAGACAGCAGTGAACAAGCCCTTTATAAGCAGCTGATGCCATTAGATACGAATGGTATACCTAACGGCGACCTAATCGTTTATCAACGAAAGCACTCTAACTGGAAAGAATACAACCGACTTCCCTTTGCCCGGCAAAAAGATTGGCAACGTAGTTCATCGGGAAAACAACTGTACCTGGTCGGCTTTCAAAATGCCATTAAGCTATGGCAAAACGAAGTGTTGACCGTAGATGAAGCAGGAACCATTTTTCGCAGGACCTATTATGACAACGGCCGCCCCACCGGCTCCGGAATAACCTATCATGCTAACGGAGCAGTCGCTGATCGGAAAGAAGAAAATGAGGGGATGAATAGCGTAACCTCCTGGTATCCAAATGGGCAAATCAGGAAAATCTGGGCGAGTTATCCCGCTAAGCCCTTAATGCCAGCCTCTCCGGAACGCGTTCTGGCATTCTGGGATAGTACTGGCCATCAGTTAGTTGTAGAAGGAAGTGGACGATTAACCTCCTCGACCAGTGTAAAATCGTATGCGGACACTACCCAGAAAACAACGTATATAGAACAGGGCGTTTATGAAAACGGTCTTAAGCAAGGCACCTGGACAGGCCGTTATACGGACGGTTCCTATTTCTATGAGGAGCAGTACGAAAAAGGTGTTTGCCAGAACGGTAAGGCCCAAAAAAACGGGGGTGATACACTACGCTATATAGCTGTAGAGCAGCAACCTGAATTTCCGGGAGGTATGCAAGGCCTGGGGCAGTTTTTAGCGCAGAATTTACGTTATCCGGCCGAAGCCCAGCGCGGTGGGATCCAGGGACAGGTATTTATCAGCTTCGTGGTTTGTACAGATGGCACACTGTGTGATTATGAAGTACTCAAAGGCCTTGACTCTTCCATCAATCAGGAAGCACTACGTGTGGTGAAGGCCATGAGCGGAAAATGGAAACCCGGTATGCAACGCGGGCAGAAGGTCCGGGTGAAGTATAATATGCCCATCAATTTTACCCTGCAATAGCTGTATCAAGACAGTTAGTTTTGAGTGCATCGAGAAAAATTAAGTTTGGCATTTACCTGCGTACAGTTTTTTAAACTCGTTATGAAAAAGCTCTTCAATGTATTTCTTTTCCTAATCGCCATTCTGGCCACGACCGGCTGTCATGAGAATGACCTTATTCGATCTGCCTATCAGCAGGCCTATGTCTACGATTTTTCAGAAGACAGAATTTTCACCTTCGACGCCACTAAAGATAGATTCGTTAGCTCATACAGAATTGAAGTAAGTGGTACAATCAGCGATGAAGTCGTACTAACGATACGTCGTTTAGATAAGAACAACCAGTGGGTAGTGGTAGGATCGCCCGAACCGATCAATCTACAAGCTGGCACTTACATCAACAAAGTCTACAGTAATGACTACTACGGCTCCGATAGGTTAGAGTTGGTAGTCACTTCTCCCAAGAAAGCCACCGGTAATCTTTCTATCAAATGGGGCGTCAATTGATCACGTTATGAAATACCTATTACTTATTGTGTTGACGGGTCTTGCATCCATCACCTATGCCCAGGGGCCTACGTACCGAAATTCAGTGCTGGTAACGATTGATTACATGACGCTGGATGCCCCCGACGATACGGGGCTTCGGTATAGTTTACGCTTAGGGCGTCATTTTTTCAACGACCGGCTTGTGGTGGCCGGGAGCGCCGGGTATCTGCAAGCCTCGCAGAATCGACAAGCTCAAACCACGTTTCCCCTCGGAACCGATCAGCGTAAACGCTTGACAGCGGATCTAACTCTTTTGTTTGATTTGGTAAAAGCGAGTCATCAGGCCCTGCGAATTGGGGGTGGACCATCTGCCTGGTATAGGCGGGACGATCTGTTAAGAAGCTTCAGCACCACAAGACTCCCAGACGGCACCCTGGCCGCAGCTACCGTCGAGCGGGAAGAAGTAGCTGCTGTTACCATCGGTTACCACCTTACCGGCGAGTATGAGTACCTGATAACACCTCAAGTCTCTCTGAACGGACGTATCGGCTGGGCCAATCTGGCTGGCAAAATCAGCAGCATGGCGGGCGTAGGCCTCGGTTACCGATTTGGTATAAAATAGAACTCATGCCAATGCTGTTTACATCTGCTTGCCGTTATATCCGGCGTAACCAATCTGACAAGGTTACACCAGCCCAGATGAAGCCTTGTAACCCGTTTGTTCTTACTATTCTATAAGATGAGGGTTGAAACCCGTGGATACGTTTGTAAATTTGCGGGATAACCTCCGCGCAAATGTCGCTTAAGCAAGTTCCCCTCCATCACATTCATCAACAGCTGGGCGCGAAAATCGTGCCGTTTGCGGGCTTCGAGATGCCCGTTCGCTACACCTCGGACCTGGATGAACATAATACCGTTCGCAATGGTGTCGGCATCTTCGACGTGTCGCACATGGGCGAATTCATCCTCAAAGGAGAAGGCGCCCTCGACCTGATTCAACGGGTATCGGCCAATGACGCCAGCATACTCTTCGACGGCAAAGTGCAGTACAGCTATCTGCCTAACGGACGCGGTGGCATTGTTGATGACTTGCTCGTCTACCGCATCAGCGAGGTCGAATACATGCTGGTGGTCAATGCGTCGAATACACAAAAGGATTGGGACTGGATCAGCCAGTACGCAGCAGATTACAATGTAGAGATGGTTAACATTTCCGACGGTATGTGCCTGTTTGCTGTACAGGGACCATTGGCCGTCAAAGCGCTTGAATCCCTGACACCTGCCCAGCTCGATTCGATGGATTACTATACCTTCGAGAAAACCGACTTTGCCGGTTACGCTAACGTAATCGTGTCGGCTACGGGCTATACCGGCGCCGGTGGATTCGAGATTTACGTCTCTAACCATCAGGCAGAAGGCGTCTGGAACGCCATCATGGAAGCCGGAAAACCATACGGCATTAAACCCATTGGTCTGGGGGCACGCGATACGTTACGGCTAGAGATGGGTTATAACCTCTACGGCAACGACATCACCGACGAAACTTCGCCTATTGAAGCAGGCTTGGGCTGGGTCACTAAGTTCACCCACAACTTCATCGATGCAGACGTCTTGAAGCAGCAGAAAGAGCAGGGCGTTTCGAAGAAGTTGGTCGGTTTTGAACTGATTGACCGGGGAATTCCGCGTGGTCATTACGAAATCACCGACGCCGATGGCAACAAAATTGGTGAAGTAACCTCTGGTACGCAGTCACCCACTCTGGGCAAGGGTATTGGCCTGGGCTACGTGCCAACGGCTAGTAGCAAACCCGGCTCCGAACTCTTTGTAAAAGTGCGCGATCGGCTCCTCAAAGCGCAAATAGTGAAGCTTCCTTTCGTAAAAAAATAATCCGGACCGGGATTGGGAGGATTTAAACGATTGACAGGATTTTGCTTTTTGACAAAGCGAGTAGCGACCAACAAAATCATTTTAATCCTTCAAATCCTCTCAATCCCGGTTCAGACACCGTTCTATGAAACAAATTGACGTTTGCTTTACACCTGATTTACTGCACCTCCACACCATCGAAAACACCATTGTCGTTGTCGCAGATGTGTTCAGGGCGACTTCGTGCATGGTAACGGCCTTTGCCTACGGCGTTAAGAGTATTACGCCCGTAGCAACCATCGACGAATGCCGATTGCTACAGGAACGCGGTTACATGGCCGCAGCGGAGCGCAACGCCCGCAAAGTTGAGGGCTTCGAGCTTGACAATTCGCCATTCACCTACATGAACGAGCAGATCCGAGGGGCTGATATAGCCATGACAACCACCAACGGGACATTGGCCATCACCCGGTCGCGGGGAGCCGTCAAGGTGCTCGTTGGCTCGTTCCTTAACCTGGATGCGATTGCTAATTTCTTAAAAACCGAGCCTTACGACGTCATGGTGCTGTGTGCCGGCTGGAAAGGCCGCGTTAACCTGGAGGATACCCTCTTTGCCGGTGCCCTGGTTGATCGTCTGAAAGATAATTATGCCATGGCCGAAGATAGCGCCATTATGGCCTGGCGGCTTTATGGCCAGGGAAAAGATAACTTGATTGGTTATATGTCGAATGCATCCCACATCCGACGCCTACAACGCCTGGGTATTCAAAAAGACATTACCTATTGCTTACAACACGATTTGTACGACGTAATACCCGTACTGCGCGGGAATGCCCTGGTCGGTATGGAAGGATAGCCACCAGAAGTAAAGCAGGCCGCTAGTCGTACAATACCAGTTTGGTACTTTTATGACTAGCGGCCTGCTTTGTTTCTTGAGGTTATAAGTTCTCGCCCAGAAGCCGCTTGAGCTCTAATTGATTCAGCAAAAGCTGGTACTGGAACGTCAGTCGGCCTAGCTCGGCTTCTTCTACGCCTGTTTCGGCACTTTGCAGCTCAACGTTTGTGATCACGCCATTACGTAAGCGGGCGTTGGCAATGTCGAGTGCTTTCCGTGCCTGCAACACCTGCGTTTCCAGATTAGCAAGGCGAGTCTGGTTGCTGCGAATGTCGGCGTTTAGCTGTGCGATGCTCTGCCGTAACTGAGCGTTGGCGTTCTCGACCGCATATCGGCTGGCGTTCAAGTTTAGTTGCGCCACCTGGTTTTGCAAGCGATACCGCTTACCAGCATAGAGTGGTGCCACAACGCTTACCCCAGCGGCCATATTCGCCCTGGGCTGTTCTACGTTCAGTGGGTAACCATTTTTGTAACCCCCTTGTCCACTGAAGCCAATGCTGGGTTGACCAGCCCGGTTGTTCACCAAAATCTCGGTTTCAGCGGCCCTCAACCGATCCTGCGCTAACAAAACGTCTTTGTTTCCAGCCAGGGCGGGCTGAATATTACCGTCCAGGTTAAATGGCTGCGCTGTTGCGTTACCAGTTACGCCCAAATTGAACTGGTTAACAGCCCGGCTGACGTCTGGGTTGGTGTTTCCGGTTAGATAGGCCAACAAAGCAATTTGACGATCCAGCTGATTCTGTATCTCTATCTTTCGGTTCTGAGCGACTTTAACCCGCACGGCTTGTGTCAATACGTCGTATTCAAGAGCATCGCCATTCTGCAGACGCGTTGTCAGTAACCGCACATTGGCTCCAGCAGTGTTGATCACTGAATCCTGTACGATCAGGCTCCGTTGCAGATAGCCAATACCAAAATAGGCGGCTGCTACCTGGAAATCCAGTGTCTGCTGAGTTATCTCTAAGCTCCGGCGTAGCACCTGTACGTTATCGGTAGCTTGCCGAACAGCGGCATTTGTCCGACCAAAATCATAGATGGTCTGCCCAACCGAGACGTTAGCGTTAATGTTATTATTAGGCGCTAACTTAAGATTAGCTTCCTGTCCGTTGATAGGGAAAGTAACTTGCGGAACTGGCGTTATGTAGCTGTAACTACCATTAAGACTTACGTTCGGACGCATCGCTGTGCGGGCAATATCCACCCGCAGCTCTCCCGCTTTGATCTGCTCCTGTTGTTGCTTTAATACTGGATAGTTGGCGTTTGCCTGTTGCACCAGCGCCCGCAGATCATCTGGTATCAGTGCCGACTGAGTCTGCGCCTGGGCAACCCCAGCCACTAGCATAGCAATGACGATTAGACGTTTTGATTTCATAGTCAATTAAGTTTCGGTTCACGGTTTGGGCTAAGTCAATTCCATATTGTTGTAGCAGCCCTAAATCAAGACCCACGACCCTATTTTAGTGAGCTGCATCGGCAACCGCTTTCGCTGTAGCAGCATCCATTTTTTTACTTTTGAGTAAGAGTAATAACGGCGACGAAAGCACGAAGAACAGGCCCGCTAGCCGGAACGTATCCAGGTACGAAATCATCAGGGCCTGTCGGGTAATGATTCCATCCAGGCTTTTATAGGCCCCACTGACCGCATCCAGTGCGTTGACGCCCCGAGCGGCCAGCCCTTGCGTTAGTGCACTGATCCGTTCGGTTAGCAATGGATTTTCGGGCTGTAGGTTAGAGACCAGATCATTACGGTGTAAGGCTGTCCGCTGCGTAACGTAGGTGTTGGTAATAGCTACCCCAAACGCTCCGCCAATTTGCCGCATCATGTTCACGATGGCAATACCGGTGGGCAACTGCCGTGGCTCCAGCGTCGCCACGGATTGGTTGATGAGCGGTACGTTGACCAACGCCAGCCCAATGCCCCGAATAATCAGCGCCGTAATGAAATCGCCATTCGACGCATCCATGTTGTAAGTCGACATCGTGAAGCAGAACGTAGCAAAGGCCACGTAGCCACCGAGCACAATTAGTCTCGGCGAAACCCCTTTAGCCAGGAGTCGCCCGGTTAGGGCAAACATCGGCAAGGTGACTATACCACCCGGTATCAACAGCTTACCCGTCTGGGTGGCCGTCATCCCGACAATTCGTTGGGCAAACAGTGGGTAGAGCAGTACCGACGTAAACAGACCATATCCCACTACCACCATCAGAACGCAGCCAACGGCTAAATTTCGATTTTTGAGCGTTCGGAGATCCACCACCGGTTCTTTCGAGCCGCGAAGTTCCCACCAGATGAAGAATGGAATAGCGATGATGGCAACCACCGTCAGGTAACGAATGGCCTGATCATCGAACCAGTCGTCGGCTTCGCCCCGTTCCAGCACGTACTGCAAACTACCAACCCCAACCGCCAGCAACAGAATCCCAAGTCGGTCAATCGGTATGGTTCGGCGGTCTATGTTTAGCTCGTCCTCTTTCTTGTCAATGAAAGCCGAACTCAGCAACACGGCAATGATACCGATCGGTACGTTGATGTAGAACATCCAGCTCCAGTGGTAGTTGTCGATAATGTAACCACCCAGCGTTGGTCCCAGCGTGGGGCCAAGCACAATGCCCATACCGAACAAAGCCGACGCGACCGGGCGCTGTGACGGCGGAAAGGCGTCGTACATTAACCCCTGCGAAGTCGACAGCAGGGCACCGCCACCCACGCCCTGTAAGAATCGAAAGGCTACCAATACCCAGAGGTTATCGGCAAAGCCGCAGCCGTAAGATGCCAGCGTAAAGAGGATGATGGAGCCGATGTAATAATTTTTACGCCCAAAATACCGTTGCAAAAAGCTCGTCATCGGAATGACAATCACGTTCGCAATGGCGTAGGACGTCACGACCCAGGATACGTCTTCGATGGTAACCCCGAGGTTACCCGCAATGTCAGTCAGCCCGACGTTTACGATAGACGTATCGATCAGTTCAATGATAGCTGCCGAAATGGCCGTGATCACCACGATCCACCGGCGGAAACCTGTTGGTTGCATGAAAGAAGTTGTAAAGGAGTAGGGTTGTAAAGTACTAGAGCTGTAGAGCTGATTCTCGCTGTAACCAACTTTATAACTGCATGACTTTAAAACGCTACAACTATTAATCGGCTACCCGTACTTCGGCGTCAACACTCAGACCTGCCCGTAACGCATTCTTGTATTTTTCAGGATTGATGATCTCAATCTTGACCGGTACGCGCTGGGTGATTTTTACGAAGTTACCCGATGCGTTATCCGGCGGTAGTAAGGCAAAACGAGCGCCGGTAGCTTCTGAAAGCGAGGCCACTCGCCCCCGGATGTTCAGATCAGGATAGGCATCCACACTGATCTCTACTTCCTGGCCAAGCTTCATTTTTTCAAGCTGTGTCTCCTTGAAGTTGGCCACCACCCAGAAGGTTGAATCGGCTACGATTGTGAACAGATTTTGTCCGGGCTGGACGTACTGGCCGACGACTACGTTTTTGCGGCCAATCTTACCAGCGATGGGGGCCGTCAAGCGGGCATAGCCAACCCGCAGCTTCGCGTTATCGATGGCGGCCTGCTTTACTTTTAACACCGCCTGAATTTTCTGGATGTTAGCCTGCGCCTTGGCGATACCAGCCTGCGCTACACCCTGCGATGTTTTGGCCAGGTTGATTTGCTCGACGTTGGCCTGATACTGACGTGACTGCACCTCTACGTTGTTCTGCGAATCTTCGAGTTGCTTTTTGGTCAACGACTGCTCTTTGTACAAATTCTGATCACGCTGTAAATCCTGCTGCGCTTTATCGCGCCGAACGGCTTGTACGGAGGCATTCGATTGAGCCACACGGGCATTCTGAGCCACATTACGGGCGTTAGCCTGTGCATTCTGCAAGTCGGCACGAGCGTTTTCGAGGTCGGCCTGCGACTGCTGATAATCGGCTTCGGCCTGCGCCAGGGCTACGTCATATTCCTGTGGATCAATGGTTACCAGAAGTTGCCCTTTCTTTACAGTAGCATAATCTTCTACGCTGACCGACTGCACATAACCAGCAACACGGGCTAATACAGGAGCTGAATTTCCTTCGATTTGTGCGTTATCAGTAGACTCATACTGCTGACTATGCCGAAACGCCTGATAACCAAAATACCCCCCAACTAATAGCACAAGCGCTATGATGATCCGGGGTAGATACGTACGAATTGCACTTTTTTCTTCTGTATCTGCTACTCCCGATACGGTTGTGGTTGCCATTGTTTATATAAATTTTGTAATAATTAATTCAGTTGATGAAAAACAATTCATTTTACCAGCTCGTTTGGTAAACATGCCGCAAAAGTAAACCTAGTTGACTATAAAGTCAACCTTATTGACTATATTTGTACTCTATTCTGCCACGAATTGTTTTATAAATTTTTATTTTGCGTGTATGATCGTGGAAACGGACAAAGATTCCTTTGATTTTAACCAGTTTCGGGCTTTACGGAGCAGGTCAATAGGTAAGCTTATGTGGCGCTTAAAGCGCTATATTGATAATTTTATTGAACCTCGTTTACATGAGTTGGGTTACACCGACTTTAAGATGAGCTACTTAATGTTCTTAAGTAACATTGAAGAAGGTGGCACAACAAACAACGAACTCGCGAAACGAGCCGGTGTAACGAAGCAGATGATGAGTAAAATTGTGAGTCTGCTTGAGAAAGATGGGTACATACATACTGAGAAAAACCCGAATGATTCTCGTTCCAGCGTCATATTCTTAAACGAACGGGGTAAAGAGTTGTTCGTTGCCCTTCGTGATTGTATGCAACAGAGTCGCGACAGATTAGACTCTATTGTGGGGCACGACCGCATGGAGCAGGTAATTGACACCATGGTTGAATTGGTTACCGAGCTGGAAAAAGAAGAACAATAATGTAAGTAGGATGTATGATATAAAATGTACGGTGCCGTGTTTTTGTTAAACACCTTATATCACACGCCGTGCATTCTCCTATGAGCTTCCAGTCTATAAATCCCTACAATCAGAAGACAATCAAAATCTACCGGGCTGAAGGGCGTGGTGTTATCGAGCGCAAATTAAAACAAGCCGACCGGGCCTTTGCCGACTGGTCGGCTTTGTCGTTATCTGACCGAACTGAGCACCTGCGTAAGGCGGGGGCGTATCTTACGGCCAACAAGCAGCGTTACGGCGAATTGATTACGGCCGAGATGGGTAAGACGCTCAAAGAAGCTATGGCAGAAGTAGAAAAGTGTGCTACCACCTGCACATTCTATGCTGATCATGCCGCCGAATTTCTGGCCGACCAGATTATTCAATCAGATGCTGCCAACAGTTTTGTTACGTACCAGCCGCTTGGTGCTGTGTTGGCCATTATGCCCTGGAATTTTCCATTTTGGCAAGCCATGCGCTTCGCTATTCCCGGCTTGATTGCGGGTAATGTGGGCTTACTCAAGCATGCCCCCAACGTGATGGGTTGTGCCTTGGCCATCGAAGAAGCGTTTCGCGAAGCTGGACTACCATCGGGCGTTTTTCAATCATTGATCGTCGATGTTCCGGTCGTTGAGGATTTATTGAAAGATCGACGTGTGAAGGCCGTTACGTTAACGGGCAGTGGTCGGGCCGGCGCATCGGTAGCCGGTATTGCGGGTGGTCAAATCAAGAAATCGGTACTGGAGCTGGGCGGTTCTGATGCCCTGATTGTGCTGGCCGACGCCGATCTTGAAAAAGCCGCCGAGGTGGCTGTAAAATCCAGGATGCAGAACGCTGGACAAAGCTGCATTGCGGCCAAGCGGTTCATTGTTGACAAGTCGGTCAAGAAAGCGTTTACGGACTTGGTGCTCCAACGAATCAAGCAAATGCGTCAGGGCAACCCGCTGGACGAGGCCACAACCATGGGTCCAATGGCCCGCATGGATCTGGCTGATAACATCGAGCGGCAGTATCGCGCATCCATCGCCAAAGGGGCGAAGCTCTTGACCGGCGGCAACCGATTGGGCTGCAATGTTCAACCCATACTGTTGGATAAAGTCAAGCCAGGCATGGTCGCTTTTGATGAAGAGACGTTTGGCCCATTGGCGGTGTTAGTTGAAGCGAAAGACGAATCTGACGCCATCAGACTGGCCAACCAGTCTATCTACGGACTGGGCTCGGCTCTCTGGACGACCGATCTGGACAAGGCCGACCGACTTGCCCGACAAATTGAAGCCGGCTCGGTCTTTATCAACGGCCTGATGCGCTCCGATGCCCGAGTACCTTTCGGTGGTATTAAAACGTCGGGCTTTGGCCGCGAACTCTCCGAAGCGGGCATCAAAGAATTTGTCAACATCAAAACGGTATGGGTTGACAAGTGAAGAGATGTTCGGTGTAAAGTGATAGCGCGTCATAGAAAGCAACAGGATGCGGGGTGTAACGAGAAAATTAAATAATAGCTACATTCGTTAGTGAAGTAAGTAATTGACTTACTTTGAACTGTTTAGCCAATCTTTCTTCATGTATTTGCTCCGCTCCTCCTTCCGCTTTACGTTACTCATGGTATGGTCAGTTTGGTTCATAGGTTGCCAGACTGATCCTGAACCTGTTTCTACCAATCAATATCTCGTTAGCAGCACGTTACTTGCAGAGTACTCAAAGAGCGACCTCACAACTCGCTACAGTACCGGCCAGACCGGACAAACCGGCGCTTTTTTGTCGCTACTGCTCAGTAACCCAATAAAAGTTTATAAGCTCGTTTATAAGACGAAGAATACAGACGGTTCTGAGGTTCGGGCGTCGGGGGCGATTGTTGTGCCAAATGCAACCGATAAAAGCCTAAGCTTCCCCATGGTTAGCGAGCAGCACGGCACCATACGTACTGATGCCGCGGCTCCTTCCTACAACGGGGAAGGCAGCGAGACCTATTTTATTGGTTCGTTGCTCGCATCCAACGGCTTCATTATGGTGCTACCCGATTTTATTGGGTATGGCGAATCGAATAATTTACCACACCCCTATCAGCATAGAGCCACGCTGGCATCCTCGTCGCTGGATATGATTCGGGCATCGCGGGAGTTTCTGAAACAGGAGCAGGTAAATTGGGACGGCAAACTCTTCATCGCCGGTTATTCCCTGGGCGGCTATGCGACCATGGCTCTGCAAAAAAAGATTGAGGAAGAAACGGGTAACGAGTTCAATCTGGTAGCGTCGAGTTGTGGGGCTGGGGCTTATCACACAAGCGCCTTTATGAACTACCTGCTTAACCAGAAAACACACGGCAACGCGTCGTATAACGGCCTGTATACTATGGTTTTATCTACGTTCAACCGGGTATACGGCATTAACCGCCCATTGACGTATTATTTTAAAGAGCCCTACGCATCAGCCGTGCAACGCGACCCGTTTGGCAGTAACATTCCCATCAGTTTCAACGAAGCCATTACCGACGCATTTCGCAAAGGTGTGAATGACGGTACCGATACGCAGTTCATCAACGCTGTTAAGGATAACGACATCTACGACTGGAAACCGCGCACGCCCACGCACTTATACCACGGCAATGCCGACCAGCAGGTTTTTTACTTTAACTCGGTAGACGCTTACAACGCTATGCAAAAACGAGGAGCTACCAACGTAGAGCTGTTCACGCTGGAGGGTAAAGACCACGGCGATGGCATCACAGATTTTCTGCTGGGAACGTACCAGTTCTTCAGTGGCAAGCGGTGAGGATGGGCCGGTATGCAGTTAGCTTCAGGAATGCATTTTCGTTCATTCCCGAAAATCTGCTACATTTAGCCAGTTCATTTATCCGCAATTATGCCCTACTCTGGCTCCTTACGCATCCCGGTTGCTTTAGACTGTATTATTTTTGGTTTTGATGGCGAGACCCTGAATCTGCTTCTTGTAAAGCGTAATTTTGAGCCGGAGCGCGGCAATTGGTCGCTGATGGGCGGCTTCCTGGACCGGGAAGAAGGACTCGAAGAAGCCGCCTGGCGTATCCTCTACGAACTGACGGGGCTGGAGAACGTGTACATGGAGCAACTTCAGACGTTTGGCCGGGTTGACCGCGACCCCGCCGAACGAACCATATCGGTAGGGTATTTTGCGCTGATCAATATCGAGCAGCATAACTCAGAATTGGCACGACGGAACAATGCCTACTGGCTACCCTTAGGTCAGCACCCGAAGCTTATCTTCGACCACGACGAAATGGTTACCGTCGCCCTGCAACGGCTACGCTACAAAGCAGCCCTGCACCCTATTGGCTTCGAACTACTTCCCGAGAAGTTTACGCTTCCTCAGCTCCAAAAACTGTATGAAGCCATTTACGATGCGCCCATGGACCGCCGTAATTTTAGTCGCAAGATCTTGTCAACAAACCTGTTAATTCGAACTGGCGAAAAAGACGACAAATCGGTCACCAAAAAAGGACTGCTGTATTCACTCGATAAAGAAAAATACCGCGAGCAGCAACATGCTTTCCTGAACTTCATTAATTCTTCGTCGCTGGTGTAGTCCAATGGCGGTGTCATTTATGAGCGAAAACAACTCCCGTCGGCGCTTCCTCAAACAATCACTGCTGGCCGCGGGTGCCTTACCGCTCGTGTCGGCCCCTTTTGCAGCGACTGCTCAACCAAGCCAGCTACCGAAGTTTCATATTTTCTCGAAGCACTTACAGTTTCTGAACTATGCCGATGCTGCATCTGTAGCCGCCGAACTGGGCTTCGATGGTGTTGACTGGTCGGTACGTCCGAACGGTCACGTTTTGCCCGAACGTGTCGAGACTGACTTGCCCAAAGCCGTAGAGGCCCTGAAACGTGCTGGCCTATCGCCCCTATTAATGACAACTGCCGTTGGCGACAGCACCGATGCCACCGACCAACGTCTATTGAAAACGACGGCAGCGTTGGGGTTTCGCTATTATCGCATGAACTGGTACCGGTATCTCCCCAACCAATCAATGCCGGAAGCGCTACGCATGTATGAAGAAAAAATGATCGGCCTGGGTAAGCTGAACAAAGAGCTTAACCTGATTGGCTGCTACCAAAATCATGCGGGAGAGCTGGTAGGCGCTTCAGTTTGGGAGCTATGGCAAATGCTCAAGAACGCCGATTTGCAACACACAGGTGTGCAATACGACATCCGGCACGCAACTGTAGAAGGGGGATTATCCTGGAAAAACGGCTTGCGTTTGTTGCGGCCTCACATTAAAACAATCGTCCTGAAGGACTTCCGGTGGGCTAAGCTCAATGGCCGGTGGGCCGTCGAGAACACCCCCATTGGTGAAGGCATGGTTGATTTCACGAGTTATTTCAAGTTGTTGAAACAATACGACCTGAACGTTCCTGTCTCGGTGCATCTTGAGTATCCGCTGGGAGGAGCCGAAAATGGTGCTACAAGTCTATCGATCGATAAGAAGGTGGTCTTTGAGGCTATGAAACGGGATTTGCGCAAGTTAAAGGCCTTGTGGGAAGCAGCCTAGTTACATTACTCGTTCCGCTTAAATACCAGTAGTCCCGTAGAATAATATACTACTGTTTTTAACAGACAAACCAAACGGCATTGGTTTACGCATGAGGATATATTAACCCGAAAGCTAACCTTATGCTGACCGAAGCTCCTACCCACACCCATTCGGCCGTTACTCCCTTGCCGACCGGCCCTGTTGCGCTAACCGTTAATGGCCAACGCAAACAGCTGAATGTTGCTCCCTGGACCACCTTACTGGACGCTCTGCGCGAATATTGCAACCTAACTGGCACCAAAAAAGGCTGTGATCACGGCCAATGCGGTTCCTGCACCGTATTGGTGAATGGCAAGCGCATTAATTCCTGCCTGACCCTGGCCGTCATGCACGACGACCACGAGATTACGACCATTGAAGGGCTGGCCGCAAACGGGCAACTGCACCCCATGCAACAGGCGTTCATTGACCACGACGCTTTCCAATGCGGTTACTGCACACCGGGCCAAATATGCTCCGCCGTGGGTATGATGAGTGAAGGCAAGGTCAAAACGGTAGCCGACATTCGAGAACTAATGAGCGGAAACATTTGCCGGTGCGGAGCCTATCCGCACATCGTAGACGCCATTACTGAAGTCATGCAGTTGACCCCTAATCCTGAGCTTTCATGAACCCATTTTCATATACTCGGCCTCACGATGTCAGTACTGCCGTAGATGAGCTATTAGCCATTGAACCTAACGGCAATCCAGCTCCCGCCAAGTTCATTGCGGGCGGCACCAACCTCATCGATTTGATGAAGGAGAACGTAGAACGGCCTGTCAAGCTCGTTGACATCAATCGACTGCCGTTAACTACTATCGAAGAACTCGAAGACGGTGGCCTTCGGCTCGGAGCATTGGCAACCAACGCCGACACAGCTTACCACCCCTTGGTTGAGCAGCGCTATCCGCTCTTATCGGAAACGATACTGGCAGGGGCTTCTGCGCAACTGCGGAACATGGCGACCAACGGTGGAAACCTCTTTCAGCGCACCCGCTGCTATTATTTTTACGACACCTCGATGCCCTGCAACAAACGCAACACCGGCCCCAGCGAAGGGCCATCGGGTTGTGGAGCCCTGGGAGGCTATAACCGTATTCACGCTATTTTAGGCACCGAAGCCTCGGACGGTAATGTGCACTGCATTGCTACGCACCCTTCTGATATGGCCGTAGCATTGGCGGCTCTGGATGCGACCATCCGTGTAACGGGCCCAAACGGCGACCGCACGATACCCATTGCTGATTTTCACCGCTTGCCCGGCGATCGACCGCAGCAGGACAACACATTACAGCATGGCGAAATCGTAACGGCTATTGATCTACCACCAAAAGGTTTTCCGGACTACCATATTTACCTCAAACTGCGCGACCGGGCTTCATACGCCTTTGCCATCGTATCCGTAGCCGCAGCCCTGGAGCTTGATGGCGATACAATTACTGATGCCCGAATAGCCCTCGGTGGCGTGGCGCATATGCCCTGGCGCAAGCCCGAAGCCGAGGATCTGCTGATTGGCAAACCAGCTACGAAGGAAACATTTGCACTTGCAGCAGAGGCTCTTTTGGAAAGTGCTCAAGGGTACGGACACAATACGTTTAAAATAGAGCTCGCCAAGCGTGCCATTGTGCGAGCGTTGGGCCAGGCGGCTAAACTCGAACCAACCGAATAATTGACATTCGTATGAGTCACGTAGTAGGAAAACCCATTAACCGCGTTGATGGTCGGGAGAAAGTAACGGGAGAGGCTAAGTATGCAGCTGAATTCAACGTATCTAACCTGGCGTATGGTGTTGTTGTCTCCGGCACCATCACCAAAGGTAAGATTACCAGCATTGACGCGAGCGATGCCCTTGCTCTCGACGGCGTTTTGCAGGTGTTTACCCATGAAAACCGACCAAATCTGGCGTGGTTCGACATGAACTATAAAGATTTAGACGCTCCGCCGGGGTCACCCTTTCGGCCGCTGCACGACAATAAAATCAAGTACAATGGTCAACCCGTTGCCTTAGTTGTCGCCGAAACGTTTGAACTGGCCCGGTACGCATCGTCGCTGGTTCGGGTGGAGTATGAGGAAGACGAACACGAGACGGATTTGCAGAAGCACCAGGACAAAGCGCATAAGCCGGCAGTTGGTCTGGCTACTTTGTTGAAGCCACCACCACCCACGTCGCGGGGCCACTTTGAAAAAGCCTTCACTAAGGCTCCGGTGCAATTCTCTGCAGAATACATCCACGGATTCGAACATCATAATCCGATGGAGTTGTTTGCCTCAACCGTTGTCTACGAGAAAGACGGAAAATTGACCATCTACGACAAAACGCAGGGCGCGCCCAATAGCCAGTTGTACGTATCGCAGGTGTTTGGCATACCGTTCCAAGAGGTTCGGGTTATTTCGCCTTATGTGGGCGGTGGGTTTGGCTCGGGACTACGACCGCAGTACCAGTTGTTTATGGCGGTGCTGGCCGCTCGTGAGCTTAAACGCTCGGTGCGCGTCTCGCTCACGCGCCAGCAGATGTTTACGTTCGGGCATCGACCGGCTACGATTCAATACGTTGACCTAGGAGCAGAGCCAGACGGCACACTCGATGCCCTGCGCCACGAAGCTATTTCTCAAACCTCACAATTTGAAGATTATATCGAAACGGTTGTCAACTGGTCGGGTGCCTTATATAATGCGGAGAATGCCACGTTTGGCTATAAACTGGTCTCCTTAGATACCTATACCCCGCTCGACATGCGGGCACCGGGGGGCGTTACGGGTGTTACGGCCATTGAAACCGCCATGGATGAACTGGCGTATAAACTTGATATCGATCCGCTCGAGCTTCGTCTGAAGAACTACACGGAGACCGACCCTAACGAAAAACGGCCCTTTTCGAGCAAGCAACTTCAGGAATGCTACCGACAGGCCGCCGAACGCTTTGGCTGGTCGGGCCGCAATCCCGAACCTCGTTCGATGCGTAAAGGCCATAACCTGATCGGATGGGGCATGGCCACCGGCGCCTGGGATGCCAATCAGCTACCGGCCCGAGCTGAAGCTGTGCTCACCGTTAATGGTAAGTTACGGGTAAGCAGCGCTACCGCTGACATTGGCACGGGCACGTACACCATCATGACCCAGATAGCCGCCCAGACGCTCGGCTTTCCCCTCGAAGACGTAGTGTTCAGGCTTGGTGATACGGAAATGCCGCTCGCGCCGTTTCAGGGTGGATCGCTCACGGCGGGTACCGTTGGCTCAGCCGTGAAAATCGTTTGTGAAGAACTGGGTAAAACCCTGCTGAAGCTGGCTCAACAAATGCCCGATTCTCCGTTTGCCAACGCTACGTTTGAGAATGTTTTTTTTATCGATAAGCAGATCCGGCTGAAGCAGAATCCGGCAGTGTCGATCCCGGTCCAACAGCTTGTTGATCAAAACGGCGGCCGGGCCCTTACCGAAACTGCTACTTCATTCACGAATACGTTGAAGCAAGCAAAATATACGCGCTACGCCCACTCGGCGGTGTTCGTAGAAGTTCAGGTTGACGAAGACCTGGGCACCGTAAAAGTAACCCGAGCGGTAACGGCGGTGGCGGCCGGGCGCATTTTAAACCCTAAAACGGCGCGCAGCCAAATTATTGGCGGTATGGTTTGGGGAATCAGTAAGGCACTGCAAGAAGAAAGCGTTATGGACCATCGGTATGGACGTATCATGAACCATAACCTGGCCGAATACCACGTACCGGTCTGCGCCGACGTTCACGATCTGGACGTCGTGTTCGTAGAAGAATACGATGATATTGTGAATCCGCTGGGTATTAAAGGCGTGGGCGAAATTGGCATTGTGGGTATGCCCGCAGCCATTGCGAACGCTATTTTCCACGCGACTGGTAAGCGAGTGCGCGACATGCCAATACAGCTTAATAAACTGCTTTAATAGGACAAGCAATGCTGAAGCGGGCTTGATGGAGGTTTCTATTAGGCCCGCTTCTGTTTTAAGCAGTTCATATTCTTGAGTTTAGCCACTAAACCACTCCCGCAAACTACCGGGTCGTCGCTCCAGGCAACTGTAGTAGATTGCTATTGCTACGTTAATCAATAGGCCTGTCCCCACTATTGAAAGTAACCCTTTGGGATTAGTTGTACCAAAGGCCAGGGTACATGTAATGCCCCAGATAATCACCATAATAAATGTGGCTAATACCTTCTTAAACCTGAGCAGGCTCATTGTCTGTTAAATTAAATAATTACCAGCTATGACCAACCCATGAGCAGCCTATTAATGAATAAACTTCCTAAGGCATCACTACTGTTAACTCATTCATTTACAATTATAAATAAATAACTTTTATCTTGTTAGCCTCGTATGATCGTATACGAAGTCTAACAAGCTAAACCCCAATCTTTACCTATGAAAACTCTGCACTGCCGCGACGCTGGCTTCGACTGCGAAGGCGTCATTCAAGCGTCTACCGATGATGAAGTATTGACCCAGGCCGCTGAACATGCTCAAACTGTGCACGGAGTGACCGTGACACCAGAACTGGCCATACAACTGAAAGGGCTAATTCGGGAAGTTTAAACCTAAGGGCAGTTACCTATTTAGAGAGCGAACTGCCCTTATTTTACACGCCTTCTTTTCTAGACAAGGCGTATCAAACGCAATCAACAATTAGCTGTTGTTCCGGGTTGTCGTAACGAGGCTATCGTTATCTGCTCATGCGTTTGTATTTCCTAATTTGCTTTGTGCTACTAAGCTGGTGTGCGCTTCCTGCTCAGGTAACAGCCCAACCCGCCGACTCTATTCAGTATCCGCATCCGGTTCATTACCTCTCACTTACCGTTGAAGCCAAACCGGTTCGGATGGCCTATATGGATGTAAAACCAGCTAAGCCCAACGGACAAACGGCTCTGTTACTGCACGGCAAAAATTTCAATGGTTACTACTGGAAAGACGTAATTTCCTGGTTAAGCAATCGGGGGTACCGCGTTATCGTGCCCGACCAAATTGGCTGGGGTAAATCGTCGCACCCGAATCTGCACTATAGCTTTCATCAGCTGGCCACCAACACGATTCATCTGCTTGATACACTAGGTATCAAGCAGACGTTTGTCCTGGCGCACTCAATGGGTGGCATGTTAGCCACTCGACTGACGCTGATGTATCCCGAACGGGTTATTAAACTAGTCCTGGAAAACCCAATTGGCCTGGAAGATTATAAAACGTTCGTTCCTTATCAGACCATCGAGCAGCAGTACCAAAAAGAATTAAAGGCAACATATGCCTCATATAAACAATACCAGCATAGCTACTATCCTGTCTGGAAGCCGGAGTACGAAGCCCTGGTGAAGGTACAGGCCAGCGACTTACAAAAGCCGGACTTTAAAGACATTGCCTGGACGAACGCCGTTACGTATCAGATGATTTACGAGCAACCGGTTAGTTATGAATTTAGCCGCGTTACGGTTCCAACCCTACTAATCATCGGGCAGGCTGACCGGACTATAGTGGGTAAAGCATTACTGTCAAAAGAGCAACAGAGCCGATACGGCCAATACCCGGCATTAGGACGGCAAACAGCCCGAGAGATCAAATCTAGTAAACTGGTTGAATTGCCGGGTGTCGGTCATATACCGCACATTCAGGTACCAGACCAATACTTTAAAGCACTGGGAAGCTTCCTGCCTTAAGGAACGCGAAAACTGGGTAGTGTCATCAATAAAATGTTGATTATTCAAAGATTAGTTTAGGCGTCTACCCCAGCAGAAGGCATCCATTATTCGCGTTAAATTATGACCAATTGACAGGCGGTGGGTATTGGTTGCTCCAGTCAACTTCGTCTGAAGTTTTGATGTAATCCCCTATTACCTTACCTCAACCTCTACGGTTGTGCCCTCATCGGCGAAGACGCGGAATGTTCCGCCGAGTTCCTGCGCGCGGGTTTGCATGTTTTGTAGGCCGTAGTGCTGCTCCGACACGGCTCCATTTGCCCAGGTAAAGCCACACCCGTTATCGTGAATCTGTAAGTTGATACGCCCTTCCTGGTAAACATGCAGCCGGACCGTTGCCTGAGTGGCACTGGCATGTTTGATCACATTACTGAGCGCTTCCTGCACAATACGAAAGAGGTTTAGCACCTGCGTGGACGTAAGTTGCTGCGTTTGTGAACCTGTCACCAGCACATCGACATGCAACCCATCGATCTCCTGAAAGTAGCGGTTGATGTATTGCGTCAGACGCTCGCTGAACTCCTCTACCGTAAAGCTTTCCTGATGAATCGCCCAGATGGTTTCGCGTAAGAGCTTAACAGCATCGCGGGTGTGGGCGACGATGGAGCGGAGTTGCCCTGCCCATCGCTTACCATCGGTGATAGGCTGATTTTCGGCCTGATCGCTAATGTGCGTTAGGTTCGTGACGACAAAGGCCAGATGCGCCCCTACGTTATCATGAAGGTCGCGGGCGATGCGCGTTTTTTCAACAAGCAAACTGTTCTTGAGGGCAAGCGTCTGTACTTCAACCTGGTAGGCACGTTGCTGTTGAAGGGTACGTTCCTTCATCAATTGTTCGGTTTTGTCGCGGTCTACTTTGTAGCGGTAGGCCAGCCCAAAAGTCAGCACCAGTACCTCAAACAAAGCGGCCAGGGCATAATAGGTGAAATTAGCCACGGGTTCGTAGGTTGGTAGTAGGCCAAAGTTGGCAAAAACCTGCCCCAAGTTAAGCGTGTAAAATGGCGTTACGGCAATCAGGTACAACCAGGCTTCCTGAACATGATACCGCCGAACAATACTTATGATGATATAGGCCACAATAACAGGCATCGGAAACCAGTATAAAACCGAAAAAATACGCATCAATACCAGCTCGGTAGCGGGTGACAAAGGAGCAAACCGCTCGGCAGTGAGTGCCAGCAGGCAGAAAGCTCCGCACCAGAGCACTACGGTCCCGATAGTATGCCAGCGATGTGAGGGCGTGTGACGTACGGATAAAAACGTGCGGACAAATGTCAGTTGTGAATAGAACAGAATCAGTGGAAACAGAAAATACACATTCTGCCGGGGCAACCAAAATTGCTCATCGAAAGCAAACTGGTTCATGAAACCATCATTTATGAAGAAGAACCCAACCAGGCCCAGTAAGCAAAAAATGTATTTTGAGTAAATGTGGTCGAGGGTAGTGAGAAAGAAAAACAGGCTCATGATGCCCACAAACGCCAGCGTGAACAGAATGCCTCCCCAGAACAGATAGCCTTTCTGAACCGCCGACTCGTAGGCTGATTCATGGACCAGCTCAAGGGGCACGATCTGGGTACCCCGGTGCTTAAGCATCCGCAGATAAGCCGTGGCTCCCTGCTGCGGGGGCAACGTGAATGGAAACCAGTAATGCCGGTGATGCCTCAACCGTTGAGAAACGGGCGTTTTCCAGCCAATTACTGGCGATACAGATAGCACCCGGTTTTGGCTATCGACTACATAAAGCTGAAGCTCATCGAAACACCAGAAGTCAATTTCGGCCAACCATGTTTGGTATTGGTTAGTAACGTTTTGCAATCGAAAACGCAGCCAGACGGGCCTGGCCGCTTTTATGCCTCTGACGTAGCCAAAGTTAGGAACGGGCGTGGTAACCAGCCGGAAAGCGGCATCATTAGCTGGGCGGCTAATATCCCCTAAGGCTCTGAAGCGCGTAGAGTCAATGAAATAAGCTAATTTTCCCTCGAGCGAAACAGTCTGTTCATGGCCCTCTAACACAGCCGGCAATGGGTCATGCAACGACTGCGCTGGCAGGCGTAATGCCCCCAAACACCCAATCCAAACTAACAATACTACCTGCGAAAATGATCTCATCACTGATTACATCATAACTAAGGTAGATACTAATTCGCTCTGAAGCAACGCATTTGGTCAGACAATCGAGGAGCTGGTAAGGCCACAAAGCTCTGCCTTATGTTACCAGCAACGTACTGATCCGGGTCGTTCGGGGGTAACGCATGACCTGATTTCTTAGCCGGACGCAGGCCGTTTTCAAACAATTCTGTTGATCATGGGTCGTGCGTCTGCCCAGAATTTAGTGTTTCGCCTATGTGAAAATCGACCCCTTTAACTTAACACAATCATAATGTAACTACCAACGGTGTTTAACTCCGTTTTAACGCGGCTTTAACACTGCCGCCTGACATTTGCCGCGGTAATAAACGCCACTCTATGAAACTTTTACTTACTACTCTATTATCAATCATTGCCACTACGTGCCTCTGGGCGCAGGTAACGACTAGTTCAATTGACGGTCGCATTGTGGATGTAAAAGGTGATGGCTTAATTGGGGCAACCGTGCAGCTTACTCATGTGCCCACCGGTACAAAATACGGGGCCGTTACAGATGTAGACGGCCGGTATCGGATCTATAACATGAACCCCGGCGGCCCTTATCAACTTCAGGCGACGTATGTAGGGTTTGTTACCCAAACACGAGAGGACATCAACCTGAGTCTGGGCTCGAATACCAGCCCGAATATTGTTCTTCAGGACGAAAGTAAAAACCTCTCGGAAGTCGTGGTGAAGGCAACGCGTGGGGGCGATCGTACAGGTGCCGGTATCAACATCGGCGAAGCAGCAATTCGGCAATTGCCAACGCTGTCGCGGAGTTTTCAGGACGTTACCCGCCTGACTCCCCAGGCCAGCAACCAGAATTCGTTTGCCGGTACCAACTTCCGTTATAATAACGTCACGATCGATGGTACGATCAATAACGACGCCATCGGTTTCAGCCCGTCGACGGGTGGTATTACCGGTTCGTCAGGGCAGCCGGGGTCGAGTACCCGCACGAATCCCGTTTCACTGGACGCTATTCAGGACGTACAGGTGTACTTGGCTCCTTTTGATGTTAAAGTCGGAAACTTCCTTGGCGGCTCCATTAACGCGGTTACCCGTAGCGGTACCAACGACGTGACCGGATCGGTGTATGCTTATGGCCGGAACGCAACCGTCGTGGGTCAGTACAGCGGTGCTGACAACGCCAGGAACAAGCTGCCCAGCTCGTTTCACGATTACCAGACGGGCGTTCGGGTTGGTTTTCCAATTATTAAGAACAAGCTGTTTTTCTTCACTAACGAAGAGATTACCAACCGTCGCGATCCTGTACTCTTCCAGGCGGGTACGTCTTCTTCGCTGATCAAAGACGTAACGGTTGCCCAGAACATCGCTAATTTTGCCCAGCAGCAGTATGGTTTTGACGTTGGTTCGTATGCGGGTGACTACAGCATTTATTCGAAGAGTACTAAGTTCTTCAACCGCCTGGACTGGAATATTTCGGATAAGCACCAGCTAACGATCCGGAACAACACGGTTATCTCAGAGGCAACTAACCTCGAACGCGACGCCCTGAACTTCCGCTTCAGCAGTATCGACTACCGTCAGAATAATAACCAAAGCAGCACCGTTGCCGAGTTAAAAAGCCGCTTCGGTGGTAAGCTCAATGTCTCAAACAGTCTGATTGTCGGCTATTCGTCTATTCACGACTATCGCACGCCGTTGTCGAACAACCCGTCGTTCCCACAGGTAGAAATCGCTTACAACGGTGGTACAATCTTCCTGGGTAACGACCGCGAGGCTACCGTGTTCAACCTGCGTCAGAACACAACCGAGATTACCGACAACCTGTCGTTCTTCAAAGGTAAGCACTCGTTCACGCTTGGCACGCACAATGAGCTGTATGGCATTACCTACGGGTTTGTGAACTCGCTCAACGGCCGGGTTGCCTATAATGCTCTAAACTCGCTGGGCGCGAATACGAGTGGTGTCGATGCCTTTTTGGCTCAGTTACCCACGCGGGTGCGGGGTTCTTACGCCTTTAACGACGGTCAAAACAACCGCGACTACCAGTTCAACAATCCGTATGCTAAATTCAATGTCAACCTGCTGAGTCTGTACTTTCAGGATGACATTCAGTTGACCAACCGGTTCCGGATTTCGCCGGGCGTACGGATCGATTACACGGGCTTACCCAAGCACCCCGGTCTGAACCCGCAGGTGCCAGCAACCGTGCTCAACCAGAATTATGGCACGACCTATACGTCGCAGACGCCGATTAACCAGGTCAACAATACCTTCCTCAATATTGTGCAGCCTTCGTTCCGGTTAGGCTTTAATTACGACGTCAAGGGGGACCGTAGCCTCATTATTCGTGGTGGATCGGGTACGTTCGTCGGCCGGATTCCGTTTGCGTGGCTTGGCTATGCTTATTACAATGACGGTGTAGGCTACGGTTTCTACGACTACAACAACATACAGTCGACAGCAGCGGCCAGCCGTCCGAAGGGTGATCCGCTGAATCCGACGACTGGGGGTGCGGCTGGTTTCAATGCAGCCAACTCGGGCGCGACACGTACTACGCAGGTTGACCTGATTGCCAACAACTTCAAGCAACCAACCCGCTGGCGTAATAACCTGGCCGTTGATTACACGGTTGGTACCTACAAATTCACCGTCGAAGGTTTGTACACGAAAGTTGTGCAGGACGTCAAATTCCAGCAGGTGAATACTAGGGATACAGTTCGTTACTACAGCTTCGACACCAATCAGCAGTTCCCGATTTATGTGGCTAGAAACGGTTCGGCGGGTGCGCAGCGCATCAACTCAACCTTTGCCAATGCCTACGAGCTACAGAACACGAACAAAGGCTACCAGTATAGCCTCACGTTCCAGGTGCAGCACAACGTGCAAAGCGGTTTTGGCTTTTCAGCCGCTTACACCTATGGTAAAGCGTACGACATCTCGAACGGGATTCGGAACTCGATGGAATCGAACTGGCAGCTGAACCCAGCGCTCAACCCCAATGACCCGGCGCTGGCTTACTCAAACTTCGACACTCGTCACCGGATTGTGGGTAACCTGAACTACCGCCTGAACTGGAATCCAAAGAATTCGACCACGGCGACCATGTTCTATTCGTTCCAGTCGGGTAGCCCATTCACCTACGGATTCGTGAACGCTAACATTCAGGGAACAGCGCAGTCGGTAGGCCTGGCTTACATTCCGCGTGACCTCGCCGAAGCGCAACGGCTCATTCCGGATGCTACCCAGGCGCAGAATTTCTGGAACTACGTTAACACTAATGAGTATCTGAGCAGCCGCAAAGGGAACTTCACCGAGCGCAACGCAGCCCGCACGCCCTGGAACAATAATGTTGACCTTCGTATCATTCACGAAATCCGCTTTGTTGGCCGTCATTCGCTGCAGATCAGCTACGACATATTCAACTTCCTGAACCTGGTTGACAACAAGCTTGGCTACTTCTATTTCTCGCCGAATACGTTTAACTCAACGGCGTCGATTGGCTTGTCGAGATTGAGCAATGGTAATCCGGCATACAATCCAGCTAATATTCCGGGCAGCGATCCAACGTTCTCATTCTCGCAACCGGCCGCGGCCTATTCCATCGACCAGTTGGCTTCCCGCTGGCAGATGCAGCTGGGCTTACGCTACTCGTTCTAAGCGCGTAAGCAACAATTGCGAACCGCTCTTCACAAGCATTCATATTGGTAATTCACTAAAAACGCCCCGAATTTCAGGGCGTTTTTGTTTATAAGCTTAGCGGCAACTACTGGCGCTTTGGGTGCTATCTCAGGCCATCACCTGGCCCATCTTCATGGCAATGCCCATATCGCCTTTTACTTTCAGCTTGCCCGACATAAAGGCCATCATCGGGTTCAGATCGCCGGTCCCCATTCGCACCAGGTCGTTAACACTCACGTGCAAATCGCAGTCAGCGGGTTTATCATCGTTGGATACGACTACGGGCGATTGAGTAGCATCAATAAATACAACGCCTTGATCAGTGACAATCTTGGCCGTGGCATTCAGACTGTCAGCGTGAGTTGCTTTCGTTCTGATCTGCTCGGTTAATTCTTGCAGGGTCATAGTGTTTGGGTTTCGTTGATTAGTTAGGAAACTCTGCCGCGAAAATAAGGTTTTAAGTAGCGCGGACCACGCCTTATGGCAACGATCGGACGTATCGTTGGAATTCCGTTATGTTTAAAAGTTGAAAAGCGGGAATCTCCTCGCCTTACCTATGCGATCTCAATTCTTAACCTTACTCTGCATTCTTACCTTTCTTAGTTGCGCCTGGGGGCTATCTGACGCGGTTGTGTCTTTTATTCAAACGGATGCCGTCTCGAACACGCCTTACATCAAACGTACGTATACGGCCGAGCAACGTAAGAGCCTGCCAAAGCAATATTTTGAGGACCGCGCATCGGGCGACGAGCCTATGCCTGGCGATCCCGACGAAATTAGAAGGCTATCGGTAGCTCAGTTTCTGTATTCACTCCTGACCCTCATTGGGGCCGTGCTGATGTTCCGACTGCGCCGAGTTGGCTTCTGGATTTACTTGGTGGGCGTTGCTGTCGGCATCATACTGCCGATTATTCTGGCGGGTTTTGGCGCCCTCAATACATCATTTGGTGTATTCTTCAGCCTGCTGTTCGCCGGGTTATATTGGGTCAACTTAAAAGAGATGCATTGAAGGAGTGGTCATTGGCGTCAGAAATGGTCAAGAAGTAGTCAGGTAGAGTCAAGCGTCTTACAATTTATGACTACTTTCTGACCACACCTGACAACATTTTACTACACCTGACTATTTCTTGACCAAATCACTCATTGTTCAGCGATAACCCTAAATCCGCCATCCTTTTCTTGGTCGACTCATACCCCGTATGATGCAGGCAATGCATACCTAACGTTTGCGCGACCTGCACAAACATCAGCCGGTCATCGACATAAACAACGTGCTCGGGTTCAACCTGGGCTATGTCTAACGCCATTCGAAACAGGTCAACGTCCGGCTTTCGTAGATGCACGTAGCACGACGATACAAACGCGTCGAATACGGTATCGAGGCCGAACTGCCGAATGCGATACCGATTAATTTCGCTTCCCTCGTTATTCACCGCCACTAATCTCAACCCATATATTTGCTTGAGTTGACGCATCAACTCGATCATATCGGGATACGGTTGTGATTGTTCCATGATGAACTGACTAAATTCTGCGGGTGTAAACGGGCGTTTCTCGTAGAAAACGATTCGCTTCAGGTAATCATCTAAGCTGAGCTTGCCAGATTCGTACGTATCAAACGTCAAATGATGCCGTTCATCGAGTTGGGCGTAATCCAGGTTGAACAATTCAGCGGCTCGTCGGCGGGCGTGCCGATCCCAGCCGTTTGTTAGCAGGACTCCGCCAATATCTAGAAATAGAGCTTTAATCGGTTGCGTAGGCGTCATGTAGTAATAAGTGTAGTGGTTCCGATACATACGAACTACACCGGTGAATTAGAGTTCGAAAAAATATTTTCTGATAAATAACTAATGAATTAGTTGTAAAACTAAATGATTAGTCATAACTTTCATTGACCATTAGTTGTACTCTTTACCATTTATGCAATTGCGTGAACTCACTAAGGCCGAAGAAGAGATAATGCGGGTACTATGGCAGCTCCAGAAAGGCTTTGTCAAGGACGTATTGGCTGAGCTACCCGAGCCTAAGCCAGCATACAACACCGTTTCGACTATCATCCGGATTCTAGAAAAGAAAGAGCTGGTTGGCTACACGGCGTACGGAAAAACGCATGAATACTATCCGCTCATTACCGAAGAGCAGTACCGCCGTTTTCAGACCGAGCAGCTCATGACCAACTACTTCGACGGCTCGCTTAAAAAACTGGTGTCATTTTTCGTGCAGGACAAAAACATCAGCCTGTCTGAGGCCGACGAGATCATCAACCTTCTCAACAAAAAGAAAGACCAATGAACCCTCTGGACTACTTTCTGAAAGCAAACCTGTACGGCCTGCTGTTCGTGGGTTGTTATTGGTTCCTGTTACGTCGACACACGTTTTTTAGCTTAAATCGAGCGTATTTATTGGCCTCGGTCGTATTCTCGCTCACTTTACCAGTAGCGACGCTACCGACTAAAGCGGTTCAAACGCTGCCAAAGGTAGATATTGCCGTTCCGGTGTTTATTCCGGCCCCAACCGACGTAGTTGTATTACCAACGGCTACTATTACTACCACACCCACTGAAACGAAAACTTCGCAGCCACCAGATTGGGAACGAATCGGTTTATGGGTTTATGGGTTAATTTCGGTAGCATTGTTAGGGAAGCTACTCGTTCGGACGGGTAGTCTCTTGCGGCTCATTCGCCAGTCCGTACGTCGGGAGAGCCAGGAAGGCATATGGGTGTACCCGAACACGCCAAACGTCCCCACGTTTTCATTTTTTCACTTCCTGGTTCTTAACCCAAACGATGCCAGCAACGACCTCATTATCCGGCACGAGTTAGTTCACATTCGTCAACGCCACAGTATTGATGTGATGGTATTGGCCCTGCTGCGGGCTTTATTCTGGCCTTGCCTGGTGCTGTGGCTAATCGAACGGGCGTTACGGCAGGTTCACGAATTTCTGGCCGACCGGGAAACTGATCAGCCCACTGACTACGCCCGGTTTCTAATTGAGTACACGTTTGGTCTTCAGCCCGATACGCTGGCCAACGGCTTTTTCAGTCCATCCTTACTAAAACAACGCATCGCTATGCTCCACCAAAGCGCAACCACGCGTTGGGCATTAGGCAAATACGTGTTGGTTTTGCCGCTTGTGCTCGGTCTGCTGGCAATGACAACGGCGCGTGACGACATCAAAGCTGCCGTTACGCAAACCACTGAAGAAACGATTACAGTATCAGGTCGGGTGACAAGCGCTGCCGATGGCAAACCGCTGCCGGGTGCCACTATTGTTATTAAGAATAGCCGTACTAGAACGACTACCGACATAAACGGAGGATATACTCTCCATAACGTTTCTAAGAATGCTTCGTTGGTATTCAGTTTTGTCGGATTTACGACACTGGACGTGGAGGTGAACAGCCGCAAAGCCGTCAACGTCAGTATGACCCGAACGGGTAATCGGCTGAGTGAAATCGTTGTCGTCGGTTATGCCGACGATAATAAGCCCACCTCTTCAACAGTCCCCTCAACTACATCTACGGATGTGCACAAGACGAGGGGTGAAGTTTTTACGGTAGTGGAGCAGCAGCCGGAGTATCCAGGTGGTATGCAGGCATTGGGGCAATATATGCAAAGAAACCTGCGCTATCCGGGCAAAGCGCGGCAAAATAAAATCGAGGGCAGTGTGCTGATTCGCTTTACGGTTACAGCCGATGGAGCCATCGACGACGTATTTGTTGAGAAAGGCATCGGTGGCGGTTGCAATGAAGAAGCGACCCGACTCATTAGCCAAATGCCTCGGTGGAGACCCGGTCGTCAGAACGGTCGAGCGATAGATGTGCAGTACGTTCTACCGGTTGAGTTTATAATCGAACCCAAACAAGACAAGCGAACCGGACAGATTGATATAGATAATGGCCTAAAACGCGAAGATCGATCCTCCCCACCCGATACGCTAATAAAGCCAAATGTAAACATACACGTACGGGGTAATGGGCCACTCGGCCAATTAGGGGAAGAACCACTTTACATTATCGATGGTGTACAATGGGCAGACAAAAATTCTGCCTCAGGATCGCTCAGTAGTCTTAATCCAAATGACATTGAAAGTATTACAGTCCTGAAAGATGCATCGGCTATGACCTATGGCGAAAAGGGCAGAAATGGGGTGATCCTGATTACAACCAGAAAAGCTAAAGCTGCCGAAGCCGACTCTTCAAGAGGAAATAAACCCTAGACTTCTCCAAAGTACTACGTTACAGACGCCTTTCCTGAGCGGGAAGGTTTAAACCGCCCGCTCAGGAAAAGGAACAACCTAAACTCATTACGTCATGAATACCCTTCCTTATCTCTTCATCGCCAGCCTGTACCTGTTGCTGTTCTACGGGTGTTACTGGCTGTTCCTCCGCCGGAACACATTTTTCGGTTTGAATCGAACGTATCTGTTGGGGTCGATTATCCTGTCCGTTACCTTACCTGCTCTGAAATTACCAACGCGGTGGGCGGACACGGCTCCCACGACCATCAACACCATCAACTTACCCGCCTTTGTGGTTGGTACCAATACAACGTCGTCGCACGAGCTAACAACGGCTCAGTGGGGTTGGCTGCTCTACAGCATTGGGGTTGTGGTCATGCTGGCTCGTTTAGGGCTGAATCTGCGGGCGGTCTATCGCCTGATTCGTCAGGGCGAGCACGAGCCTCAGCCGGGCTACACACTCGTGCAGTTACCTGACGATTCCAGCCCCTCGTTCTCGTTTGGAAGCTACCTGGTTCTGAACAAAGTAGATTCATTGACAAAGCCCGCAGCATTAATCCGCCACGAAGAAGCGCACATTCGTCAGCGTCATACCCTCGACGTTTTGTTTGTGGAAGTAGCCCGAGTTGCCTTCTGGTTCAATCCGGTGCTGTGGCTGTATAAACGGTCGTTGCAGGAGGTTCACGAATTCCTCGCTGATCAGGCCGTCTGCCAGACAGCGCAGCCTGACTATGCTCAGCAACTCGTCGCTTACGCACTCAACGTATCCCCCACAACCCTAACCACCCCTTTTGTTTCTGTTTCAACCCTAAAACAACGTATCATTATGCTCCAGAAACCCGCATCGAACCGCAGGGCATTGCTTGCCTACACCCTTGTTTTACCATTGGCCGCCCTGTTGACCATGTGCACGCAACCTGATCAACCCGTCACTAGCATCGAACGCCCAGCCGCCTTTAATCAACCTGCTCGTCAGGCTGGTATCGACGGCGAAATATTTACTGTAGTTGAACACCAACCTGAGTTTCCAGGTGGCATAAAGAAACTAGGCAATTATCTTCAAGAGAATCTGCGCTACCCAGCGGCTGCTCAAAAAGCGAACGTTCAGGGCCGGGTGTTTCTTAGTTTCATCGTAACAAAAGAAGGGGACATAGCTGACGTTAAGCTCCTGAAGGGAATTGGCTTCGGTGCCGATGAAGAAGCGATTCGGGTGTTGAAGGCAATGCCCCGTTGGCAACCCGGCCGACAGAATGGTAAAGCCGTGAATGTGCGCTATAATGTACCCATTAATTTCACATTGGAGGAAGAAATTAGTGAGCCGGTCGACGTCAGCCAGTTAACTCATCCCAAGCATTTCATTGTTGATGGCAACGAGATAAGCGAAAGCAAGTTCATTGAACGCTCCAAATCAGAAGAGAATTGGAATGTAATTAAGGCAGACCCGGCTAGCCAAACCATCTATATCTCAACAAAGGCAAACAGTTCAAATGCCCTTAGCGAGGTAAAACGTTTTATCATCAACGGTAAAGAAGCAACCCAAAAAGAAGCAGAGGCCCTGGCACCTTCCAAAATAGCTAAGGTTGAGGTATTTAAAGAAGCAGGCGAAAGCCGAGTGGCCGTCACAACAAAGTAATCTCCTATAATTTATTCCCGGCTCGGTGGGCATTAGTTGTCGTTCACCGAGCCGGGAATTTTTACTCCTTCACTAATTTCCGATTGGTAACACCGTTAGGCGTTTGAATTTGCAGGAAATACATACCCTTCGGCAACTGACGTATATCCAGCGTCGTGCTGCGCTGACGAGCGCCAATTGCAGGTTGCAGCACCGTAGCACCGGTCAGCGTTTTTATCGACAACTGCTCAATAAATTCACGTTCGGGTAGCTCAACCGTCAACGACGTGTTAGCCGGGTTTGGGTACACTGCCAGGGCATCGGCCCAGGTTGGTTCGGTGCTGGTTACGACCAACACCTGAAACGTCCGGTCGACGGGCGTCGCTGCGGCAAACTGATTGTTACCATCCTGATACGCCCGCACCGTTACCGTGCCCGGTCCCGTAAACTTCAGCGTTGAGCCCGTCAACGTAGCCGGACCACTACGCACCTGGAAACTAACCGGCAAATTAGCTGATGAACTAGCCCTCAGCGTCATATCGCCCTGATTAGCGTAACGATCGGCAATGGTGTTAAACGTAATGGTCTGGGCGGTTTTAGCGGGTGCATTTCGCGTGGCCTGCGTGTACCATACCGGCCATTTCGCTCCCGTATAGAACACTGTGGCCTCCCCCGTAGACGATAACTTATCAGCCCCCAGGACAATACCTGAAACGTTTTCACTACCATCGGCTTCGCGGCTAAAGACCAGCTTATCATCGAGCCGGGAATAACTCGGAAAGCCCAGGGTATTGTTCTCATATACAACTTTAGCCTTACCCACACTTAAATCAGCCGCTACAATGCTGTACGTTTGATCAATATCATTCACATAATCGAAGGCAATGATGTCGGGCGAGTTTTTGGAGAACGAAGGATTTCCAATGCTTTCACCATCTTCCAAATCAGCAAACAGTCGCTCAATGTTGCCATCGGCAAAGTCATCTGCTTTTTTGTTCCACACGTTAATGAAGCTTACGTCCCAGTAACCACTGTTATCGTCAATGGCGTTGTAGGCGTCATAAACAATGTTTTCGCCCGAGAAATCCCACTCGAAGGAATCGGCATACAAAACATTGCTGGTTTCAACGCCTTCCGTGTAGGTTGGATTGTGCAGCTTAAAATGCGCCCACTTTTTCTTAGTAAAACTATAGACGTAAATGGAGCCATCACGGTCGGCCGTGAGAGCGGCCAGTTTGGAGCCATCCTTCGAGATAGCGACGTTGTCCCAGACGGTTTCGTTCGACACAACAAACTCAGATGGTGTGCCCGTCAGATTGACCGAACGGATCCGCTTGTCGGACGATACGTAATATGCCGTTTGCCCGTCGTCGGTAACGCTTGGCCGGTGCAAAAGGCTTGTGGTTGTTTTCTGATCAAACTTCGCCGGAGTTACGCTCATATCGGTCGAAAAGAGCTTCGACTCTTCGGTATCGGTTAACAGAATCAGGTCTTTCCCCGAAGCCACCGGCAGATCAGGCTGCTTACCCGGATTCGACTGCGTGTCTTCGGTAATGCCCACGGCATCGAAAGCATTTTTTGCGGCCGTCACCTCGGAACCCGTTGCACCGAAGAGATCCCCCGCCGATTTGATAATCGCTAAACGTAGATCTAGAAACTGAGAGGTACGTACTAAATACGTTGTCAGAGCGCGGTAATACACTTTTTCGGCTTTGTCTTTGCCGATTGCCGTCGCGAATTTGTAAAAGGCAAAATTGGCGATACCGCTGTTGATATGAACGCCCCCGTTGTCGCGGGTCGTGTTGTCGTACTGCGCCATGGTGGCGGGCTGATAGCCATTCGGATCTTTGGCTTTTCCGCCCTGGTTTGGGTTCGACAGATCGCGCAGCGCACCAGACGGTAATACCGCCGGAGTTGCTATAGTTTCGCCAATTGTCCAGTCGTCGCGGTCAATCATGGCCCCAAATACGTCGGCGAAGGATTCATTTATGGCTCCCGACTGGCCTTTGTATTGCAAACCAGCCGTGCTTTGAATAACCCCGTGGGTCATTTCGTGGCCAGCCGCATCGAGTGCTCCGGCCAGCGGTTTCAGGAGTTTACCATTACCGTAACCCATGATCTCACCGTTCCAGAAAGCGTTATCCAGCCCTTTGCCGTCCTCATCGGTTATGTTAATGACCGAAATGATCGTTCCTCCAGCTCCATCCAACCCATTCCGGTTGAACGTATTCTTGTAGTACTCATAGGCAACAGTGGCGTTGTAATGCGCCGATACGGCCGTAGCATTCCAGTCATTATTTGTATTCGATGCAATCTGTTGCGGTTTTATAACCGTGTTCCCCCTGGCATTTTTGGCATCCAGCGTCATGATGGCTCCAACGGGTTTATCAGGCATAGTCGACTTAGCCGCGTTGAACATAGGCCGCGACGCATCGATCATGTAATACTTATTGTTGCTATGCTGATACGTCTGAAAGGAACGCATTTCACCGTTGAGGTCACGGCCCGACGCTTTCATCGGACCGGCAAACGTGCAGGTATGGTTGTATTTGTCAAGAATATCACCCGTTTGCGCATCAATAACGTATTCCCAACGTTCGACCATGTTAGGTCGAACCGTAACCTGGTAAGCGAGCTTTGCATCCTGGTCGACAGTCGGCAAAATGCACAACTCTCCTACCGACTGTTTCAATTTTAAGATATTATCGCCAAAAGAGCGCACCACCGTCGATGTTTGGCCAACGTCCTTAAGCGCCAGCGCAGCCGCCTGATCGAGGGTGAGTGTAGGCGTTGTCGATAAAGCTTCGGGCACGGGCTTGTATCGGCCGTTCAGCAGCGTCACGTCGCCATCCGTCAGGTGAGCCACTAATTCAGAACCCAATACTGGTATCCCCCGGTGGGTTTGCATCAGCCGAATGTGCGTCTGGCCAAGCTCATCGGTTTGGGTGCGTGAAACGGCGAAGCTAGTTTCCGGATTATTAAGTTTGAGTAAGCCGCGCACCTGCCCCATGAACTGATACGCAGCAGTCGCAGCGCCAGCCGCCGACAGTCGCGCCCCTCGCTTGGCTAGTGCCCCCGCAGTTGCCCGCTTGGTCAGCTTCCGTTCAATGTAAATGGGCAGGCTCGTCGACGAATCGCGCACGACCCGCAATCGTAACGGCTCCATCGTCAGCTTCGGCTGGCCGGTTGAGATCAGTCCCTGCTGGCCGGACCGCCCTTTAGGCCTATCAATAATGGTTGCGCCTAATCGTTCCGCCAGACCGGTTGTGGGTGCTGTGGTTTTGAGCTTACGACTAAAACCGACGCCGGGCTGTTGCGCCAGCGCGGCTGACGTTAGCAGTACGGATAAAACGAGGAGAGATGTTTTCATAAGGGTAGATAGTCTTCGTGGTGAGTCAGCGCGTTTGTGTGCTGATTAGTTGAGCCGCACAGCCGCCGGAATCATTTTCATAAAGGAGTTATAAAACGCGGGATAATTGACGGGCACAGTCACTCCAGAAGCTTCCGCTTGAGAAGCGCTCCAGGTTACTTTGTAGCTTTGCTTACCTTTGCGCCATTCAACAAACTTATAGAGGTTACCAGGTTTATCGAACCGGGTTGTTTTGATCTTACAGGCCTGTTCAAGGGCCGTGAAGACACGTTTTGTATTGACAGACGTTTGCTCCCCGATAAACGTAAACGTAGTATCGCGACCACGTCGACCAAACAGTTGTCCGTTATCCAACAGATAATACGTAGTGTAGGCCCCCGTGAAGCCACCACCGCTTCCGACCAGAATCTGGCGTCCCTTGTAAGTCGCCGGCGTACTACCGCTAGCCGACTTACGAACCGTTATTGGTCTGGATTCAGCAGCTGGGTTTGCCGTTTGCGCTTGTCCGATGGACGTCAAACCGAGCGCTACCATTGTAATAAGGAAGGATAGGAATAGCCGTTGCATATGTGTATACGAAATGACGACGCTGGCAAATGTAGGGTCCATTGCTAACGTCGTCAATACTCTATTTGTATGATTTGATCAAACAGCCTACTCAAGCGGCTGATAGTTGGTTTCAACCGTAAGCCATAGCATTGTGGCTATCAGTTGAATAAAAACGGCGCCAATGAGGCACACAAAAGTTTTGACCTTACGGCGGTGTTAGCTGCCCGTAAGTCGTTTGCGATAGACGTACCGATTTTACTAATAGCCCCCGTTTGATGCGAACTTCCAGCAGATTATCATAATCGCCCGCTTCAATTTTTGGCAGTGTTGGCCGGGCACCCAGCCCTTTGGCAATCTCTAGAATGGTGTTGCTGTGCCCAACAATCAGCACCGTTTTGTTCTGAATTCGCCCGATTCGCTCTGTGATTGCCTTAGTGGGTTGCGACGGATAATCGGCGGTCCGGAGAGCAAGCCGTTTAGCCAACGGTTCGGCCGTTTGACGGGTGCGTCGGAAAGGGGTTGTGAAGATGGAATCAGTGCCCCGGTTCGCCAACGCATCGGCCAGGGCAATGGCTCGTTGCCGACCCGCCGTACTGAGGTCCGTGGAATCGGTCTCATCTACTTTTTCGGCATGGCGAACAATGTAGACGGTGGTTGTCGAACAGCCCGTTGCCAACAAGGCTAGTAGAAAGCTATAGAAGTAAAGTGAGCGCATACCAGAGAAGAATAACTGGCGCAATGATACAAAAAAGGCTTCATCACCGCGTTACGGTAATAGGTCAATGACCGGACTGGCTAGTTGAGCCTGCAGCCAGTACGAAATCGTCGTATATTAGCACAGACCATCACCCTATTTATTATTTAAATCAACCCGCATGAAAACCCTTAGTCTACTCGTAGCTTTTCTGATCGGATTCTCTAACCTCACCGTCGCCCAGACTAAATCAGTAGAAAATGAAAAATTTGTTTTCCTGAATAATGGCGTGACCATCGGCATGATTGTTAAATCTGTGTTGAAGGCAGACAAACAACGGCTTAAACTGACCGACCAGCAACTACCCAAAGCCAAAGAAATTATTACGAACGCTACGGTAAAGTATAATGAGGGCGTCAAGAAGCTAAAAGCGTCGGGCATGAATCAGAAAAAGTTACGTGTGCTGGCCATAGCCGTGGAAACCGATAAAGTACACGATTACAAAGCCATTCTGACCAAAGAGCAGTACGACATTTTAGTCGCTAACCACAAGAAGATGTACCCCGAAAGCAAGGTATAAAATCTAGGCTGGCCCAGGTAGCGAACCCCGACCAGCCTATACCCCTACCCATGCATTCACCTCACCAATTCGAGAAACTTTCTTTCAATAAAACCCTATGCAGCTTGTTCGTAGAAGCCTTCTTCTGGTACTTGTAACGTTTTCTTTGGGCGTCGGCAACATCGTAGCCCAATCAACGCCTGACGTTCGAAATGTGCGTTGGGGTTTTACGCCAAAACAGGTTAGAGAATCCGAAACCGGGAAACCGACTTCTGTCAAAAAGGAAAAATTAATCTACAGCCGAATTCCTCTGGTCGACCGCATGGTTGGCCTAGAATACGACTTCAACGGCGACTCGCTGCTGTCGGCCTCCTATTTCTATTACACGACCGTCTCCATTACCAAAGCGGATGTCCTTGCAGCCTCGGCCGACGTTGAAGCGATGTTAAAGAAGCAATACGGCCCCGGCAAATCAGCATTGGTGGGCGACGTTCGAAATACCGTCTGGTTAACGCCACGAACGCAGATCAGTCTGTCGGTGGGTAACGTCGACAAAGGCTGGTCGATGGAGGTTGTCTACCTTTGTCGCGTCTGTTCGGGTCAGTGAAGCGATTGATACCTCATGAAGCATGCCTGCCGGGGCTATCAGACACAGCTATTTTGTTGACTGAAAATGCCGAACGACAATGCCACAAGCAAACGCTTTGGCTTCGACCAGTTGAAAATTCGTTCGGCCTGAGAAGATTGGGAGCCTCTTTCCTAAAGCTACCAGGTTGACGAACAGATAATAGGCGTCGAAAAGCTTAACAGGTTGTTTTAGTTATTCATGTAACAGAGCTGCCAGTAATCAACTTCTTTTGGCCTAACCCTTATATAATGCCTTACTCATACCAATCATGATAGTAGCCTCCCAGTTCAAGCAGAGTATATAAGGTTGCTCGCAGAAGAGCCGTTTCTGTTCCCTCATTAAGCAGTAAAAGGCTACTTTCTCCCTCTTGGTACAAACTAAAAACATCGTTTGAATCAAGTGGATTGGTTAATAGCCATTTGCTGGCTAAGTAATTAGCCTCAATGCCAGTACGTTGACGCACCCGTTCAATGATGTCAGGGATGGAAGGTATAGCCCCATCAAAATAAACTTCTCGACTGTATACCATCTTGTCTATTTGTTTATCCATCAGGCTCCTAACTTCGAGCCTGGAGGCTGACTAATCAAGTTAAAGAAGCTGAATAGTCGTTTGTGAAGGGGGAATGCCCTGATATCCCTGCTAAAGGCTACCTACATTGGGTTAGAATGCCTTGTCGTTTATACTCAAACAGATTACCTAAAAGGTTGTGTTCCAAATTTCTCCTCCTTCCTCTTACTTTTAATACGGTCTAGGCCGTCGTTAGGGTTACAAGCAGAGCATTAAGTGGTAAATTACCTACCTCTATACACAGCAATCGGCGTGATTAACCTTTGGGAAGGTTAATCACGCCGATTGCTGTTCCTAAGACTACCGCACTACTACAAGCCAACCAGTCAACTGGCGACTTGCGATTTCCACTGCACTAGATACGTACCCGATGGCAAATGACCCAATTCGAGGTATACGCGTTGAGACCAGGCTGTGCCTGTATCGGCTGACTAAACACTGGCGTACCGGACAGGTTCAACACCGACAACGTACTAACTTCGGCCGCTGTAATACCGGCAGGGTGGTCCAGGTCAGGCAGCGCTCTATTTGTACTTCAGTACGTATAACAATAAATATCAGTAATTGCCTAAACTAGCTTATAACTCCCGAACCCAGATATTCCGGAAACCAACCGGGTTACCGTGGTCCTGAAGCAGAATGGGACCAGCTCCGTGGGCCTGCACTTTAGGGTAGCCGATATACTCGGTTGTGCCCCGGATGGCGACGTGATTTTGAACTAATACTCCGTTGAGCAATACCGTCACATACGCGTATTCGGTCATTAAGCCCGCTTTGTTGAAACGTGGGGCCTGATAGATTACGTCGTAGGTCTGCCACTCGCCGGGCTTCCGGCTTGGATTCGCCAGTGGAATCGCCTGCTTATAGATCGAGCCCACCATTCCGTTTACGTAGGTTGGGTTGTTGTAATTATCGAGCACCTGCAACTCATAACGACCTTGCAAAAAGACACCACTGTTGCCCCGCGCCTGACTGCTGCCTTCTACCTTCTCCGGCGTTTTGAACTCAAGGTGCAGCTGAAAGTCGTTAAACTCCTTCTTCGAGCGAGCCGAGAAACCTTTCGTTGAATACATAACGCCCTCCTGAACAGGCCACTTCAGCGGTCCTTCGTTTTTATTTTCCCAATCCGAAGGCGAATAGCCTTTAATGGCCACCCATTCGTCGGTGTTCTTACCGTCGAACAGCACGACGGCATCCGAAGGAGGAGTTATACCGGTCGCATTGGCGCCGGTAGTCCCTGGCGTGACGACGGGAGGCACAGGCTGCCAGATTTCGGTGGACTGAGGGGTTTGTTTGGCGGGTTCGGTTTGAGCAATGGCTACCTGCACCAGGGCCATACCAAGGAGGCTAAGGGAAAATGTACGCGGGAACAGTACGTTTTTCATACTAAAATTTGCGGGTTAATTAATTCGTCAGTAAAACGCTCAAAGATAGAGCAAATGATGAACTACCTCCGTTTGGGAAGAAAAAATGGTAAATTTCGAGCCTTAAAATTACTTGCCTACATGATAAAACAAACAATTACATCCCGACTTGGGTGGCTGATAAGTTTAGGGTATACCCTAAGTACTAGCCTGGCCCTCGCCCAACCAGCCCCAACACCGGGCACTCCACTACCGCTCAATGACCTGAGTGCTTTTGCTTCACCGCCCTCGAACTGGCGCATTGTGAATGCTGTCCGAGCCGACCTCAACAAGGCCAACACCCTTACGACGGATAAAGGCACGGGTGTCCTGGTAAATACTCCTCCCAGCAGCCCACCCAATGAACAAAGTGGACGGAAGTATAACCTCTTGACCAACCTGCAACACGGCGACCTGGATCTGGAGCTCGATTATATGATGGCCGCTAAATCGAACTCGGGGGTATATCTGCAAGGCCGTTACGAAGTTCAGCTGGCCGATAGCTGGGATGTTCGCGCTCCTCGTTCCGCCGACAACGGTTCCATCTATGAACGTTGGGACCCCAAGCGCCCCGAAGGCCAGAACGGCTACGATGCTCACCCTGCCCGCCAGAATGCCAGCCGCGCGCCGGGTTTATGGCAACATCTGAAAGTTTCGTTTCAGGCTCCTCGGTTCAATGCACAGGGGCAGAAGACCGAAAATGCCCGCATGATCCGCGTTGAGCTGAACGGCGTTGTCATCCACGAAGACATTGAACTGACCGGCCCGACCCGCTCGGCTGCGTTCGACGATGAGAAAGCACTTGGACCACTCATGCTTCAGGGCGATCACGGTGCCGTTGCGTTCCGAAACATCCGCTATGTTATCTACGATAAGCCCCGCCCCGAACTGGTGAATTTGAAGTACGCTGTGTATAAAGGGAAGTACGAAAAAGAGCCCGACTACACCAAAACGGCTCCTGAATCCGAAGGTCCTACTACTGTTTTATCAGCCGACGTTAGCCGCACCCCCAATGAGTTTTTGATTCGATACACCGGCACGTTACGCGTAGTCGAACCCGGCGAATACCGCTTTAGCCTCGGCGTTCCCGGTGGTGGCGGCATGCTTAAAATTAACAACCAATCCGTAGTCACACCCGGTGGCTGGAATGGTACGGGCAAAGTAACCCTGCCCAAAGGCGATGTTCCTTTTGAGCTATTTTACTCTAAGTTTGTTGACTGGACTAAGCCTGCCCTGGGCCTGGCCGTAGCTGGACCGGGCATTCGCGAATACGCTATTACCAACGCCGTTGGTGATAACGGCGAAGAAGTTGATCCAATTATTGTCGATGCGCCAACGAACACCATCCTGCGCAGCTTCATGGATTTACCAGGTGATAAAGGCACCGAAGGGAAAGGAGTCCGGGTCGTTCATGCCGTATCGGTAGGAAGTCCTCAGCAAATTCACTACACCTACGACCTCGACAAAGGCGCGCTGGTTCAGGTTTGGCGGGGCTCGTTCCTGGATGCCACTCCCATGTGGCACGACCGGGGCGACGGCTCTTCGCGTCCGATGGGCATGGTTCAGCGCATGGGAGCCCCGATGCTCTTTCTGGCTAAGCTTCCGTCAGCGCAGGCGAACTGGATAGCCGACACCACGGGATCGGGTTACCGGCCTAAAGGTTACGTACTGGACGAAAGTGACCGCCCTACTTTCCGCTATCAAAGTTACGGCGCTAGTGTAGATGATAAGATTCGGGTGCTGGACGAAGGAAAAGGCGTTCAGCGCGAAGTGGTCGTCACCAACCCGGCGGGTGATTTATACGCTCGGTTAGCCAGTGGCACAAGCATCAGTGCTATGGATAACGGCATGTATCTGGTAGATGGTCAGGAGTATATCCGGTTAGACGATACCGCCGGAGCCAAAGCCACCATCCGCGACGCCAACGGCCGACAAGAGTTAATTGTGCCGGTCAAAAGCGGTAAACTGATGTACTCAATCCTATTCTAAACTCATGAAAAACATTCATAAACTACTGACCGGTGGATTACTGGCTGCCGCCGTTTCCATAAACGCACTGGCGCAGGAATCGCCCAAGGAGGAAGACTTCTTTAAAATTTTAAAGGTAACCGCACCAGAAGGCACCCTGCTTGAAGTGGGCGGATTGACCGTATTGCCCAATGGGGATTTGGGGGTAGCCACACGCCGGGGCGACGTTTGGATCGTTGAAAACCCAACCAGCCGCAAGCCGTTCTTCCGTAAGTTCGCTACGGGCCTGCACGAGATTCTTGGCCTGACTTACAAAGATGGTGCCTTCTACTGCGCCCAGCGCGGTGAACTCACCAAAATGATCGATTCAGATAAGAATGGAAAGGCCGACGTTTTTGAAACGGTGTATGCCTGGCCCCTATCCGGCCACTACCATGAGTACAGCTTTGGTCCTAAAATTGCGCCAGACGGCTCGTTTTTCGTAACGGGTAACGTAGCCTTCGGTGATGAAGAGTGGTGGCGGGGTGAAAGCCGTGTCCCCTGGCGGGGTTGGACGATGAAGATCAGCGAGAACGGTACTATGCAACCCTGGGCTACGGGTATGCGCTCGCCCTGCGGACTGGGCATCTTCGATGGGGAACTGTTCTACGCCGACAACCAGGGCGACTGGATGGGTTCGGGCGGAGTCGTTCATGTGAAGAAAGGAGCTTTCGTTGGACACCCAGCCGGTCTTCGCTGGACGGGGATGGCGAACTCGCCGGTTAAGCTCACAGCCGAACAATTCAATGCCAAGATTGATGAACGTCGGCGCCGGGATGAAAACGGTCGGGCCATTAAACCCGAAAATATCGCGAACGAGAGCCCTACGCTCTTATACACGATGAAAGATCAGTTTCCCAACGCTGACTTTCAAACACCCGCTGTTTGGTTACCACATGGTATTCTAGGCATTTCGAACTCCGAAATTCTGGAAATCCCACAAGGGGCCTTTGGTCCGTTTGCCGGACAATTACTCGTGGGCGATCAGGGCATGAGTAAAATCTCACGGGTGTTTATGGAAAAAGTAAATGGCGAGTACCAGGGGGGAGCTATTGAGTTTCGGAACGGCTTCCGGTCGGGCGTGCTCCGCATGGCCTGGGCTAAAGATGGTTCGCTGTTTGTTGGTGAAACTAACCGCGGTTGGGGATCGGCCGGGGAGGCTAATGAAGGTCTGCAACGGTTAGTCTGGAACGGCGCTGTACCCTTTGAAATGCGTACCGTTAAAGCCATGCCCGATGGCTTCGAGGTAGAATTCACTAAGCCTGTTGATCGCAAATCAGCGGAGGATCTGGCGTCGTACCGTGTTGAAAGTTTCCTGTACAAATATCATTCCGTGTACGGTAGTCCAACCATCAACAAGGAAGCGCTTCCGATCAAAGGGGTTAAAGTATCAGAAGATGGTCTGAAGGCTCGTCTGATTGTCGATAACCTACGGAAGTACTACATTCACCAGCTTACCCTCGACGGTGTTCGGGGTGTTGAGGGTTCGTATTCACTCGTTCATCCCATTGCGTATTATACGCTGAACAACATTCCAGACGGCCAGAAACTAGCGGTAAGCGAAGCAAGCACCAAAAATTCGGCAACGGCTCCAGCAACCGCACCCACTGTGGCACCAACCACTACCAAAAAAGCGGCTCCCGCAAAGAAACCCGTAACGGGCGAATCCACGCCGGGTGGTAAACCAAAGCTGGTAGAAGGACAGGCCGTAACAATGGCAAAAGCGCCAACTTATGACGAGGTAAAGGGCTTATTGTCTCGGCATACCTGTCTGGCCTGCCATCAGGCAAACAAACGCCAGGTTGGACCGGCTTATTCTGATGTGGCCAAGCGCAAGTACACCAACGACCAGATTGTGGAGTTAATCTATAACCCAAAACCACAAAACTGGCCAGATTACGCTACCGAAATGCCACCCATGCCGCAGGTTCCTAAGGCCGACGCGCTTAAGATTGCTGCCTGGATCAACTCGCTGGCTCCGGCCAGCGGCAGCGAATCATCCGGAGCGCCAAAGCCGTAATAGAGCATATTCTCAGTTTTTACGAAGGCCCAGCACAACGTTGGGCCTTCGTGATTAATTCGTGTAGCTAACTACTGACGGTCAGAACAACTATTTACAGGAAGCTTTTAGTAAGTTGCATTCGCTAGCCATACATCGCTTGATCTGATGCGCACACCATTGTTTACACCCAAACGAATTGCTTTTATTCTCGTTGTAGCCTTGCTGCTACTGGCCATCGGCTTATGGATGAACAAACCGAACAGCCCGTCAGTGGCTCCCCTTTCGTCGGTGCCTAAGCCGACCGTCGCACCCGATACGTCCATTGTTGAAGTTGTACAGGACACGAACAAATTAGCGGCTCTGGCTAAGAAGCCAGTAATGGAAAAGCGGCCAACTTCCACCAAACAAGTGCCAAAGCAACCGGCATCAGCCAGCCAAAGACCTAAACCAGCCGAGGCACTGACTCAAGCGCCCTACGACCAGCTCGTAATGCGTAATGGCGACTTAATTGACGCCAAAGTTCTCGAAATAGGCATAAACGAGATTCGGTATAAAAAATGCCACTGGAAAGATAGCCCTGATTATGTCGTCCCGAAAGCCGACGTATTAAGCATCCGACACGCCGATGGAGAGATCGAGCGGTTCACTACGTATAACACAGCTTCTGTCTACTCAACGACTTAGTATTCCAGTGAGCTTTTTTACTATGATAAATAGAGTGTAAAATAGCGCCCTCCCTACCTCAAGATTTATTGATTTATTTTTCCAACCATCCGGCAGCCGCTCATCTCTTTGGTGAAAAATGTTTCATCTACCATCTACGTTCCATGAGAAAATTACTCGCTACTGCCCTATTTGTTACTGCTGTTACTGCCCTGAGTGCCTGTGAAGACACTAACACAAAAAAATTACTCAAAACTATCGATGGTCGCTGGCAGATTAAAACTGCTACTTACTCAGGCGGAACAACCGCCGATTCAATTGCATCATTTAAGACCGCTGCTTTTGTCTTCGACCGCTGTTCGTCATCAGCCAACGGCGGCAGCCCTACCAATTGCACGTTAAGCTTTATCGACGATAACGACCGGCCATTTGCCTTTTCTTATCAGGCGCCTAACAAAGGAGAATCCCTGTACTTTACGCCAGCTCAAAGGACAAATGACTCAACTTATCAACGTGTTATTGACCAGATAGCAGGGAGTTACCAAGTAGTTACGTTATCTGAAAACTTATTAGTAATTCGCCGATCATTACAGGCCCCGGGGTCATTGTACAAGACTGTTGAGTACTCAGCCTCCAGGTGAGTTAACCAACAGGTAGCGTTAATTCAGTTAGCTCAAAGCTGACTCAACCGCTCGGCGGCCTCCTCCAACACGGCATCCTCTTTGGCAAAGCAGAACCGTAAGATTTTGTAATCGTTCTTTTGATTATAAAACACCGAAACAGGAATAGACGCTACGCCGATCTCGCGCGTTAATCGCACCGCCAGATCATAATCCGGCTCGTCGGTGATGGTGGCATAGGATACCGTTTGAAAGAAGCTTCCCTCCGCCGGTTTGAACTGAAAACGAGACTGTGCTAACCCGGCTAAAAACAAATCGCGCTTGCGTTGGTAAAAATCAGGCAACTGAGTGTAATGATCAGGCTGTTGTAAATAATCAGCCAGCGCATACTGAATCGGTGTGACGGTACTAAACGTCAGGTATTGGTGGATTTTCCGAAACTCAACAGTAAGATCGGCGGGGGCCAGGCAATAACCAACTTTCCAACCGGTGATGTGATACGTCTTGCCAAACGACCCAACTACAAACGTCCGTTCACGCAGTTCGGGATGCGTCATCAGCGAATGGTGCGTCCGGCCATCGAACAGAATGTATTCGTAGACCTCATCGCTCACGATCCAGATGTCTTTGTCCCGCACTAAACCAGCCAGTTGGGATAAATCGTCGGTAGTCCAGACACGGCCTGTAGGGTTGTGGGGCGTATTGACCAGAATCAATCGTGTCTTATCCGTAATCTTCTCACTTACAGCTTGCCAATCGACACTATAATCTGGGGGCGTCAGCGTGACATAAACGGGAATACCGCCGTTCAGTTCAATGGCTGGTACGTAACTGTCATAAGCCGGTTCAAACACCAGCACTTCATCGCCGGGGCGCACGACGGCCGTCACGGCGGCAAAAATAGCCTCCGTCGCGCCCGAGGTAATAGTTATTTCTGTTTCGGAATCATAGCCTACATTGTAGTGAGCCAGCGTCTTCTGGGCCAGTGCTTCGCGCAGGGCCGGAACGCCCGCCATGGGTGCGTACTGGTTAGCCCCTTTTCGCATATAACGATCAACCAGCGACACTAACTCGGGTGAGCAGTCGAAACCAGGAAATCCCTGCGACAGATTGATAGCGCCGGTGTCGGCCGCCAGCTTCGACATTACGGTGAAGATGGTTGTGCCAACATTGGGCAGTTTAGATACGAGGCTGGTTCCTAAAGTCGTGTTCATTAGTGAGCTGATTTTCGCAAAAATAGGTAATCAACTTAGTTCGGAAACAGTTCGCCCAACGATACCTTGTCCAGGTACGGCTCTAGCTCATCGGTGTTCGCCAGCGCCCGAACGAGCGTGACTTCATACCGACGCTGGCAAACCCACATCTCTACGAAAAATGAATTTACCGCATACAGATGCAGCCAGAAACCGGGCAATCGCCGGGCTTCAAGCAGCTTTCCCCGTTGCCAAACCGTCGTCAACTGGTCTTGGTAAGGCAAAGCGATAAAATGAGCCAGACTTCTGGCTTCCCATTCTCCTTGCATAAACAGTATACATTAGTGATCACCGTAGCGTTTTTCTCCGGCCGTTATGGCCACTGCCAACTTGTTTTGCTTCGGCGGCAAGGGGCATGTAGCGTAGGGCGTAAAGGCACAGGGTGGGTTGATGGCCTGGTTAAAATCAAGAACTGTTGTGCCACTACCATCCAGCGAATCAGCGGGTTTGTCGGCGTATAGGAATCGGCCCGACCCATACGTATCATGCGCATTCGTTGCGTCGCCGAACAAGATAAACAGCTTACTGCCTTCGCCCACGGCGTCTAGCCGATATGTTTTGCCCTGTAGATCAAATACAAGCGTACCGGCCAATGGCTGCTGGCTGGTTTGTCCGAGCACGTCCAGAATTGGAATTGTTTTGGGTTGAGTCGGTTTTTCCAAATGAGCTTTTACCCGCCAGGTTTCATTCACTGGGTATCGTTCGATGCCATGAAACTCTTTCAAAAACGGGCTGTCCAGGTCACGTAGCCGAATGCCATACTTTTCACCCCGTTTGATGACGAACCAACGTAACGAGCCGTGCGACAGTACCGTCGGTTTGCTATTGGCCGAGAAGATGACAACCGGGTCACTAACCGGTTTGCCGTCGATCGTGACGGTAGCCCCCCCTTTAGGTGCAAAGCGCACGTCGCCGTTTTGCAGGTACAGTAAGCCCAGATCAGCCGGAGCATTGGCAACAGGAAATGCAATGTCGAAATCAGATCCGCGTCCGAGTGAGTTTTTCCCTTCTTTAAGCCAAAACAAACCGGCTAGATTCAGCCATCCGTTTTCACTTTTCAGTGAGGTAACCCGGTTCTGATGCCAGGCTTCCAGTTGCGCTTTGTAATTAGGTTCATCGGGAACCGGTCGGAAGCTTACAAGTACGGTTAGCATCAATAGGCCAAAACCAGATATATAAACTGTGGACTGCTTTACCCAACCTGCTTTTTTTTCAAATAGACATGATGTTTGAGATAGAGTATTCATGATGGTATGTGTTCGTGAAGATTTAAACATAATATGCACAGATTAAAAGGCGTCTGTTTTATCAGGCTCCGTACACCAACCGAAAATAGCGTTTCCGGATGAGCGAAAAGTACGCCCAAAGCGACAGGCCACCTATATAGGCCAGTATGATCAGCATGGGGTCGCCCAGGGCAACGTACAGACCAAGCCAAAGCACACTTACCCGGCCGATCTCCAGATACAAAACCCACTGCCGTTGCTCCAGCAAAGCCCCACAGTTCACCAGCGTCAACAGAATGAACAGCGCCGTCAGAGCCTGCAGCGAACCGGACACATATTGTTCAAACAACAGGAAACCAAACAGAATCAGCAGGACACCGATTATCTGCCCAACCACGTATCCGCGAAATTGCCGACTCGTGGCATGAACTGCCGAACGTAACAGAAACTGTTTTTCCAGCCCTTCCCGAATGGTTGGGTCAACGGCGTCCGGACGGCCAAACAGCACCGCCAATTTGTTTCTCAAACCAGTAGTCCGACGGACGGCTACAAACAGTTCGAGCACATAATGAAAATGCTGCCATAAAAAACTGTAGCTATCCAGGGGCTTAGTGAGCCCGTAGGCTGGCTCCTCCTGCTCTTCGGCAAACGTACCGAACAGTTTGTCCCAGATGATGAGCACATCGCCATAGTTTTTATCGAGATACTGCGGATTGCTGGCGTGGTGCACCCGATGATGCGAGGGCGTCACCAGGACGTATTCCAGCCAGCCCAACTTACCAACGGTCCGCGTATGGATAAAAAACGGGTACAAACCATGAATCAGCAAAACGGTCGTAATCATCTCGGCCGGAAAGCCAATTACTGGCAGAATCGACCAGAATCCTGTTCTGACAAAAGCCTGAAACACCGTAATGCGGGCCGAAACCGTATAGTTGAAATCTTCGCTTTGATGATGCACTATATGCACCGCCCAAAACAGGTTGATTTCGTGCGCCAGCCGATGGTACCAGTACCAGATGAAATCCGTGGTGATGAACAAGCCAAGCCAACCCCAGGCATTCGCTTTGATGTCCAACAAGGCATAGTGCCGATGCAAGTAATCATAGACGAAATAGAAGGCCCCCACCGTAAACGTGTCCAGCAATCGCTCGGCAATACCGACGTTCAGGTTGGCAATTGAATTGTTGAACCGAAAATACTTTTTCTTTTGCCAGTGCGCCACGAGGTATTCCAGCCCCATAAAGAACAGAAACAGCGGAATCGCAAAAGCCAGCCAGTTGAGGTGCATACCGTAGCGGGTTTATCGGATGATTTTATGAGCCAGGTGATGATAAAACGGCGTCTTACTAGACGCGTTCTTGGGCTGGTAATCACCCGTAACAATCGGTATATACATTACCCGCCGACGGCTTTGTGCGCCAAAAAAAGGCGACTGCTCCACCCGGTGCCAGAGACTTCCGTTGTGGATGGTCAGATCGCCCGCTTCAATGTCGAAGCCAACTTCGCGGGGGTCGGGGCGATGGTCGATAAATTGCCTCTTCCGGAACAGAGTCAGCAGAGTTGACTGCTTGTGCGTACCCGGCAGCACCCGCAGCCCCCCGTTGGTCATTGGGCAGTCGTCCAGGTGCAGCCCAACGTTAAGCATCGGCCGGATGCGGTGACCCAGAAACAGGTCGCGCGGGCTGTCGGTATGCCAGCCCATACGGGAGAAATTGCTCTCTGGCGTCCGAACGTAGTGGTTCACGACCAGTCCGTCCTTTTCTTCTTCGCCAATGCGTCCGTCGAACGGTTGGAGCAGACTCGTAAGCGCTTGGAGACGATTGTCTTGTAAAAACTCATTCAGCACAGGACTAAATAGCGAGGTAAATGCGAACCGCTGCACAATCAACTGACCATTTTCGTCGCGTCCGTATTTAATCGGTGTCCCGTTGATTTTGTCAACCTTTTCGGCAATCCACGCGGTTTCAATCCGCTGTAGCTCCTGCAGAAACAGCTGAACCGTATTGGAATCAACGAAGCGTTTGAGGTGAATAAATCCGTTTTTGTTAAAGAAAGCCGTTTGTTCGGCCGTCAGCCGTTGAATTAGCGGAGCAATTATCTGATCTCTACTTGGTGTCATAAGCGTACGATTAATTCTCTTCATTCGTCAACTGGCTTGCCGGAACCGACAGATGTTGACCAAAAAGAAGCGCATTCAGGAAAAGTTTAGATGTACCGTGCCAATAGCTTCGGAAGTTTGGATCGTCGGCAAACAGCACCACGCGCCCGGCCCCTTCCGGACTGACGACTACCGCAGCTGAATTACCAATCTTTTTCAGGTTTTCTTTCGAGACAAAGCCACTGACGTGAGGGTTGGCAGCATACTTAACGACCGTTCCATAAGGGCTGCTACTGGGCTTCAGGAAGGTTGTGCCGTTGCGGAACACGAAGATTTTCCGGTCAGTAAAGCCAAAGCCTATCGGATTCGTGATGTCCAGATCGGCGGTGTAGATAGAACCCGCTACTGCACGAGGGCCTTCTTTCGATGAGATATTGACGAAATCAACGCGGTCAGTTGGACGGTTTGTTACGGCTGCTTTACCCGTGTCTGCTTTCGCCATATTGGCGGGAATAATCAGGTTTTCCTTCACCAACCCTTGTTTGACGGCCCACTCGGATGCGTTTTTGGTGGTGATCAACGTACCCCCATCCTCAATCCAGCTTTTCAGCTTGCCGACTACTCCCTTGTCCAACGATGCGTATTGGCCACCTACCAGGACTACCGTGTTGTAGCGGTTCCAGTTGGCGCGACCAGCGTTACTGATCTCAATTTTGGTAAGTGGTAGTTTTAGGTGTTCGCTCAGCAGAAACCACACCTCACCCACTTCCGAGGGGTTAATGCCCTGGCCGACGAGAATAGCCGCTTCGGGCTTTTTTAATGACCGAATGTTGTTGCTACCAAGGTCGATACCGCTGGCACTAAAACCCGTTGATACGCCCGTGAAGGTTACACCCGCCTGCCGACTAACGCTACTGACGAGCTTATACAGTGAATCGGCGCTAAGGGTCTGATTAGCAACCGGTATAACAATGGAACCGTAGCCAAAATCGCGGTTGATTTCCTCCCGCGATGGACCCAGACTCTGCGGTCCGGACCCTGTACGGCTGGTGCCATCTACCCGGAAAGGCTTCAGAGCAACTTTTGTCTGTACACCCGCCTGTTGCAAAGCTCCCAGCGCCTTCGACGCATGATAATCAGCCCAGTTTAAGACATAGGCGTAGTTCGACTGTCCATTAATAACATTGCCCGCCAGCGGTTTAACTGTCGTGATTGGGGTACCTTTTATGAGGTTAGCATCTTTCAGCTTAGCATAGGGCAGTCCATACCCATGCACCAGCGACCAGCCCGTTACGTCGTAGAAAACGCTGTCGTGGAACGCCGTTACTTCTTCAAAAATGGAATGAACAAGGCGGTAGTGCGGCTGAGACGTTGGTACCACATAGGCCTTACCAGGACTAAAGTTCTTAGCGTCGAGCGTTACCCGCTGGGGCAATTCATACACCTGAATCTGGTGTTGCAGCAGCGTTTCCAGAAAGCGGTTGGTTAGGTTTTCGTCGGTTGCGCTACCAAATACATACCCCTTTGTAGGAAACTTCTGAGCGTCGGTCAGGGCCGAGGCAAAGAAATCGCGCTGGTGCTTCAGATACACTTCCTTTTCTTCCACAGCTCCCTTCACAGCCGCCAGCCCAGTAGAGACGTGGTTGCGAATGGTGAACGGGAACGTAACAACGCCGTTGGTACCCTCCTGCGCCAGCCCCCGTGAACTGCCTACTTCAAACGTAACGCCAACGCCCCCCGTGAAGTCAGGGTACGTAGAGCCGTAAATGGGTGAGAGGTTATCGAACTGCTCCTTGGTCCAGTAAAATGTGCCCAGGTTATCCAGCGCTTTGGCGAAATACTTGGCCAGCTTCACGTTCAGCACCTCATACGTGGCGCGGGGAATCAGGTCGTTTTCGGTGCTGTAGGGTTTCGACGGCTCGAAGTAGTACGTACTGTTGGTACCCATCTCGTGAAAGTCAATCATCACGTTCGGCAGCCAGTCATGGTGGAATTTCATCCGGTTGCGGCTCTCCACATGAGCCAGCGGAAGCCAGTCGCGGTTGAGGTCATTGAGGTAGTGATTGAACCGTCCACCGGGCCAGAGTTCATTGTGTTCCCGATCGAGCGGGTCGGCCACGGGCGGAAACGATTTGTGCTGATTGAACCACTGCGTAGCCCGATCGCGACCATCGGGATTTTCGGCAGGATCGAGTGAAACCACAGCTTCGTTTAGCCACCGACTGGTTTCGGCGTCGGTTGATGCCGTCAGGTAATAGGCCGTTAGCATAGCGGCTTCGCTGCTTGAGCTCTCATTACCATGAACGGTGTAGCCTAGATGCACAATCACTGGCAGTTTGCCGTAGTTCGGTGCCGACGATTTAGGGTCTGCCAACTGCAAATGCTCCTTGCGAATCTGCTCCAGATTCTTCTGGTTCGCGGCAGACGTAAAGAAAGCGATCACCTGTGGCCGTTCTTCGTAGGTTTTTCCGATAGTAATCAGGCTCACTTTGTCCGATACACGATCAAGCTCCTTTAGATAAGCCACAATCTGGTCGTAGCGGGTGTAATGCGACCCAACCGGATAGCCCAGAAATTGCTCTGGCGTTGGAATACTGGTGTCAAATGTGCTCTTGTACCCCGAGAAGTAATAGCTGTTCTGGGCCTGTATTGGGTATCCAAAAGCTATAAGTAATATAGTCGATAGAATTTGTAGATATTTAATGGACATGATAGTAAAAAGTTAATGGTAATTACCGTTTTATAGTCATTTTACCTTACTGCTGAAGCTACACATTGGGCTTCAGCAGTAAGGATTAGATGTCAGAAATTAAGCGATAACGCGAATCACCGCTTCGGAGAAGCGCTCCATTTCTTCAAGTTGCGGGCTACACTGCAACAGCAGGAAATCGACGCCCACCGCTTCAAAAGCCGCTACCCGCTCAGCTACCTGGTCGGGTGTACCCGCTAAGCCAGAACGTAGTCCACGATTTGACACCGAATAATCTTCCAGCGACACCTGCTTCTCCAACTGCGTGCCGGCCAGCCACTGCTGATAATTTTTGTAGCCAGCCGCGGAGTTGTTCACATCCGTAATCCGGGCAATTTCTTTCTTTACCTCCTGCTCCGTGTTGCGAACAATAGAGTAGGCAGCTACCCCGAACTTCATGGGGGGCAAACCGAACCGCTCACGCCGTTCGCGCAGGTCGTTGATGCGCCGACCGATGGCTTCCGGGTCATCACCGTGCATCACATAACCATCGCATTTTTCAGCGATCAGGTTTTTGGCGGCATCCGATTCGCCCCCGGCGTAGATAAACGGACGGGGTTGCGAAATCGGCTTAGGCTGCAGAATCGTATCATCGACCCGGTAGTATTTGCCCTCGAACGAGAAATGGTCCCGCTTCCAGAGATTATCCACCACATGCAGCCACTCAGCCGTGCGGGCGTAGCGGTCGTCATGCTGTTCGAAATGAACACCGTATTTGCGGGCTTCATCCTGCCACCAGGACGACACTACGTTGAGCGTCAGACGCCCCCCACTGATGTGGTCGATGTTTGCCGCTTGCTTAGCCAGCAGGGCCGGAGAATGAAACGTAGGACGAACAGCTACCATCAGCTCAATCCGCTCAGTAACAGCCGCTAGTGCAGCCGCCGTTGACCAGGCATCGAGCGACGGCGCGTCTTCCCCTTTAATGTCGTTCAGATTCAACTCCGCAATCAGCGTCAGGTCGTAGCCCAGGTCTTCACTACGCTGCGCTAGTTTTTTAACGTAATTCCAATCGGCCCGCATATTCTCGTCCTCGACGTTACGGAGCCAGCCCCCAAATACGGGCAGCCAATAGCCAAATTTCATAGTGTATGGGTTAAACCTATAAGGTTTCCAAAACCGGCCGGCGTTCCGGATTATAGGTTTGATTCTGTTCCAACTGTGTTTCCAGATAATCCACGAAACGGGCGTAGGGATCGAAACCCACTACGTTTACGGCATCGGCCACGAAGTTCGACAGGGCATTGATGTCATAGTACAATACGTCGCCGTTGCGCTCATCGATTAAGTATTCAATACCGCCCACGTCGATCTGGGCGGCCTTTACAATCCGCTCTACATCGGCGATGATCGCAGCCGGGGGTGTATACGCTTCAACCTGGATGCCTTTCTTTGGCGCTTCGGTCAGGCAAAAGTCAGCTTCTGGCTGTTCAGGAATGGCGCAGATTTCGGCTGGGCACAGGTTGAAGCTTTCACCGGTGGTAAACACTTTCATGGCGTACAGAAACTTACCACCCAGCGTTTCAACGCGCACGATATGGCCCCCACTGGGTTTCACGTACTCCTGAACGAGTGCGGTATAGTCGATTCCTAAGTCAATCTGATCGGTCTCGATGGCCAATTGCAACCCTTCGGGCGTATCGAACCGAATAATACCAGCACCGGCCCCGCCGATGTTCACCTTAACTACCAACGGGAATTGCAATTGAGCCGCTGCCGACTGAATTTCTGACACGTGGTTGACCACCCGCGATTTAGGATAGCTCAATCCAAGCGACGACAGCAGCGCCAGCTGGCGGGCCTTGTTGGTTTCGATACTGGTCGCCACAGTTCCATTGATGACCTGCACACCGATACGCTCTAAATGGGTCAAATAACCGGCGGTATGGAAAATACCCTGCACATGGCCGCGTAGATAGGCCGACGAACTCATTCGGTTCACGACCAGCGCATACGGACTCTCTGTTTCTGACGGATCATACTGGTGATGAGCCGCGTCGATTTTTTCGTAAGGCAGCCCACGGCGGTCCAGCTCGGCGAATAGCGGCTTAAACCAGTCCGGGTGCTCGTAATAAATGCCAATTGGCTTTTGTGTATCAAACATACCTAGTTATTCTCTTTTGTCATGCTGACCGGTACGCCGGAGCGTAAGGAAGCATCTTCTAGTGAAACATTTCTTGCAGCTGACGGAGATGCTTCCTTACGCTCCGGCGTACCGGTCAGCATGACAAAAATAAGCTTAGATTCAATACCCTGGATTTTGTTCAAGGTCTGAATCGGCGGCAATGTCGTTAAATGGGATTGGGAATAGCCATTTTCGCTGATCAGTCACGCCCAGTACTTCTCCCACCCGGCCCGTTCGGACCAGGTCGAACCAACGGTCGGCTTCAAACGCGAATTCGACACGCCGTTCGTTTTCAACAGCGCGCAACAGCTCGGTAGGCGTTGCGGCCGTTGATGCCGCTACACCAGCCCGGGTCCGCACGGCATTAAGATCAGCCAGAGCATCGGCAAGCTTACCCTGCTGCGCCCGCGCTTCCGCCCGGATCAGATACAGTTCAGCTACCCGAATGACATAATATGGATCATCGCGCTGAGCCGCCCGGTTATACAGGTTTCCGTACACAAAATCCGTACCACCCGATTTTACGGTAGCGATCAGGGCGTTTCGACTCCCGCCCACATCGGCCCGGTTGACGAGCGTTATGAAATCAGGCGTTGGCTGAAGCGTGTACTGCCCGCCCAACGCACTCGGGTACCAGTTATTCCAGTGGCTATTGGCATCGGCAATGCTGTACGTCAGTTCAAATATTGATTCGCTACTCAAAAACGGAGCTGTGAAAAAGGTACGATAGGGCGTAACGAGGCTATAGTTTTTATTCGTCAATACCTGCGTGGCAAAGCTTTCGGCATCGGCCCACTGCTGGCGGTACAGATGCAGCCGCGCCCGCAACGCCCGAGCCGTACTCTTAACCGCCCGGTTTCGCGTCGTGCCGTCGGGCAGCAGCGATTCAGCCTGGGTTAAATCAGCCAATACCTGATCGTAGGTCTGGGCTTGTGTACTCCGCTTCACCCCTTTGCCATCGGCCACCGACCGGGTTGGTTTCAGCACGAGTGGCACACCACCCCAGGCCCGGCCGAGGTCAAAGTAGTTCAGCGCCCTGATAAAGTAAGCCTCACCCAGAAGCTGATTTTTTTCAGCCGTCGTCAGTAATGGATCGGTTATATCCGGCAAGGCGGCAATAACGTTGTTGACCGAATTAATGGCCTGATAAATCTGCGTCCATGTCTCCGTAATAATCACGTTATCAGCGCTGAGGGCATTCTGATCTACCTGTAAGAACTGGTTTAACGTACCGTTGAAACGAACATTGTCACCGGGTAGGTAACCCAAAACCGGGTAGTTCAGCTGATAATAGTTCTGAACATTACTGTAAGCTCCCAGCAAAGCCGCCCGCGCGCTACCCGCGTCGGTGATGGCTCCGTTGTCGGGTAACTGCTGAAAAGGTTTCACCTCCAGCGTGTTGCAGGAAGCCGCCACTAGAAGTATCAGTATATATCGAATTGCTTTCATGAAGATCAGTTTTAAAGGCCCAAAGTCAAACCCGCCTGAAAGGTGCGCGGCTGCGGAACGGTTGCCCAATCGAAGTTTTTAGTATTAGCTACGTTGCTCTGTGAATTAACCTCCGGATCAAGTCCGGAATAAGGCGTAATGGTCAGTAAGTTGGTGGCCTGCACATATACCCGAAGTGAGTTCAGCCGAACCCGCGACAACAACTGGCGTGGCAGGGTGTAGCCCAGTGACAGCGAACGCACACGCAGGAACGAGCCATCTTCGAGGTAGCGATCGCTCAGGTTCTGCACAACCCCGCCGTAGTTGTTGCTGTTCGGATTGGTCGTTAAGCGGGGCACGCTGGTTTGGTCGCCTGTTTTCTGCCAGCGGTCGAGCTGCTCGGGAAAATAGCCGATGTTCCGTTGCGTGCCGCCATGTACCATAAAAAAGCGGTTCATATTCATGATCTTTGCGCCCTTCTCGAAGTATAGGTTCAGCCCCAGGTCGAAACCTCTGTAGGAAACGGTGTTGCTGAACCCGCCGAAGAATTTCGGCCAGGCATTGCCCACCAACTGCCGGTCGGCTACGGTGATGGCGCCGTCTTTATTGACGTCCTGGTATTCGGCGTCACCAGTTTCGGGGTTTACGCGCGTCTGGTGATACAGCCAGAACGAATAAAGCGGAGCCCCTTCTTCAAGCCGAAAAATATCGCGGGAGCCAGTCGTGATGGGAGCGGCTAGTTTCTCGATCCGGTTGATGTTGCGGGAGATGTTAAAACTACTCGACCATTTAAAATCAGGCCGGTTAAACCAGTCGGCGGTAATGAGCACTTCAAAACCCCGGTTGCTGACAGCCCCAAAATTCTGCACGACCGACGAATACCCCAGCTTGCGCGGTACAGGCACATTTAACAGCAGACCCGACGTGTACTTGTCGTAATAGTTGAGATCCAGAAAAAGTCGTTTTTTCAGCAGGGCTATATCTACCCCGATGTTCCACTGCCGGGTCGTTTCCCAGCTCAGATCGGGGTTAGCCAGCTGCAGCGGGGCCGTACCGGGTAAGTCGAGGTAGTTGGCTCCCCCCTGCCACAGGCCCAGCGACGCAAAATCGCTGATACCGGCCTGATTGCCAGTCAGCCCAATACTGGCCCGAAGTTTTAACTCGTCGAACACGTTTAATGCTCGTACAAACGACTCTTCGGAAAGCCGCCATCCCGCGCCTACCGATGGAAAATAGCCCCACCGTTTTGATACGCCAAAACGTGACGAAGCATCGGCCCGTAGACTCGCATCGAGCGAGTACCGATCACGGAGGTTGTAGGTTGCTTTCCCAAAGAAAGACACCAGCCCGGCCTGCGATTTACTCGATGAACCAGTCTGCGTGGCCGATGAAGCTATGGTTTGGAGGTCGTTGCTGGGAAACTGCTGCCCGCTCAAACTCGTCCGCTGGAAGGTATTCTGCTGAATGGTATTGCCCACCAGCACCTGTACCGAATGGACATCGGCAAACGTCCGGCGGAAAGTCAGCGTTTGCTCGTTGAGCAACGTAATATCGCGGGACAGAAACGACGTTGCAGTGCCCCGTGGCTGACCAGCCAGCAACAGCGTATTATTGTAATTGTTCTCATACATGTCGTTGAAGTCAATGCTCCAACTGCTGCGCAGGGTTAGCGAGGGCGAAAAATTGTACTCGCCGAACACGTTGCTGATGATTCGCGTCCCAACTGCGTCGTTATTGAGGTTGTCAATTAGCGCCAAGTGGTTATCAAAGTTGCCGTATTTGGCATACGACCCATCCGCGTTGAAAACGGGCAGGTTTGAGCGTGGGTACAGCGCAGAATTGATCACGCCACCGGGGTTGTTGTCGTTACTGCTGACGTTCCGATGCGTTCGGGCCAGAGCCGTACTCGTCCCAATTTTCAACTTGTCATTAACCGCGTTATCCAGATTGATACGCAGGCTAAACCGGTCGAAGTTGGTTGGCCGGACAATGGATTCCTGTTTAAAATACCCCCCTCCGATATAGAACTGCGTTTTGTCGCTTCCCCCGGTGGCCGAAAGCTCGTAGTTCGTCGTGCGGGCGGTCCGAAACAGATCGCTAATGCGGTCGTAGGTCGGTTGTTCGGCGGGCAGGCCCAGACCTCCGCTCGCTATGGATCGGTAGGGAACATTGGCCGGGTTACCCCCATCGTTGATGAAGCGCTCATTTTCTAACAGAGCCAGTTCCGGCCCGGTAGCTACTTTATAGGTTTTGGCCGCTTTCGACAAGCCCTGATACGTATCAAACGTAATGCGGGTTTTGCTACCGGCTTTGCCCCGTTTGGTGGTAATGATCACCACCCCGTTTGCTCCGCGAGAGCCATAAATGGCCGTCGCATTGGCATCTTTCAGGATCTCAATACGGTCAATGTCAGCCGGATTTAAGTCAGCCAGCGGATTAGAGGGTACCTGATTACCCAATCCCGTAGCCACCAGGTTTGTATTGTTAATAAATACACCGTCGACCACGTAGAGCGGGTCGTTGCTGGCGTTGACCGAATTGGTACCACGTACCCGGATAAAAATTCCTCCGCCCGGCACGCCCGAATTAGCCTGTACCTGAACGCCGGTGGTACGCCCCTGCAACAATTGATCAGGACTAGCCACCGGCAGATCTTTAATGTCAGTGCCTCTCACCGACGAGATCGCGCTGGTCAGTGTCTTGCGGCTCTGCTCGGTATAGCCCGTCACAACCACTTCGGACAGTTGTTTTACATCAGGCTGTAACACAATGCTGAGGTTTGGCTGAGTCGCCTTTACCTCCTGCGTAACGTAGCCAATGGCGCTAACGACGAGTACACCGCCTGTTGAAGGTATGGCAAGTGAGAAACGGCCATTCGCATCAGTTGATGTGCCCTGATTCGTACCTTTCAGGGCAACCGTTACGCCGGGCAGTCCATTACCTGTCTCAGCTTCATTTACAGCACCCGTTATTACAGAACCTTGCGAAAAGCTAAGTATACTCACGCATACGTGGCTGATTATTAACAAGATGGTAGTTATTTTCCTCATAATATATCTACTATACGGATTAAGTATAGTAATTAAGTAAAAAGAAGATTTTTTTGCGTGCCTCAAAAAATAGCAGGATTTGATTTGGTCTTCGTCAGTAGAAACGAGACCCGAAGTTGGGCGACGCGGTAAGCGTGTTTTAACAAAAACCAACGGGCCGTTTGAGAAAGCTTAAGGCAATTAACAACAGCACATCATCGTCATTGAGGGCTTGACGCTATGCAGAGAAGAAACATTTACGTGGGACGAAGCCACTAGAAGCGATACAGATTTCATGATATGACGAGGTAGAATGGAGTACTCGTTCAGGTTGATGGGCAAAGGTGAATAGCGTTTTTATAATTTCCAAATTTTTTAACACCAGACAATCAGTACTAGGGTAAATACTAGGATAACATATCTTTTAAGTATTATTACTGAGTTAAGATTAATTTGTCTTATTTAAATACGATCCTATCAATAAACCGTTACAGCCTAATGAAACAAAGTATACAAGACCACATGCGTGTGGTGAAGATTCTGCTCTGGGCAGTTTTCCTGATTTCCAATATCGCTCAGGCGCAAGACCGCCGGGTGACGGGTAAGGTTATTTCTGGTAAAGACCAGCAGGCCATTCCGGGCGTGAATATTCTGGTTAAGGGTACTCAACAAGGAACGACATCAGATGCCAATGGTAACTTTTCGGTAAACGTATTGCCTAATGCTACCTTAGTTTTTAGTGCTATTGGGTTTGAAGGGCAGGAAGTAATGATAGGTAACCAGTCGCAGCTGAATGTTACCTTACGCGAGACAGAGCAAAACCTCAATGAGGTAGTTGTTACGGCATTAGGTATCAAGAAGGAAGCAAAACGTTTGGGCTATGCAACAGCCATTGTTAACCCCGAACAAGTTACAACGAACCGAACTGTTAACTTCATTAACGCGCTTCAGGGTAAAATTGCCGGGGTAAATATTTCCAGTCTTGGCACCGGAGCCGCTGGTTCGAGCAAAATTCGTATTCGCGGTCAGTCGTCCTTTTCGGGACAGAACAGCCCACTCATTGTCATTAATGGCGTTCCGGTTGACAATACAAACTTCGGGCAAAATAATGGCAACACGGGGGGCGACAACTCAATCGCTAACCGGGGTGCCAACTACTCCGATGGTGGTGACGGGCTCTCGTCTATCAACCCCGACGATATTGAAGGCATGACAGTATTGAAAGGAGGCACGGCTGCGGCACTTTACGGCTCGCGCGCTAAAGACGGAGCTATTCTCATCACAACCAAGACCAAAGGCACTGGTCAGGGTATCGGCGTGGTGTATAATACTAACTTCACCACAGACCATCCTTTAGACTTCACCGACTTCCAATACGAGTACGGCCAGGGAGAATACGGTGTACGACCGACGGCTCCTAACCCAACATCAGGTGTATGGAGCTTTGGCGAAAAGTTTCAGCCTGGAATGACGCAGGTACTCTTTGGTGGCCTTACAGTGCCTTATCAGCCAGTACGTAACCGGATCAACACATTCTACCGTGACGGTTCAACCTGGACAAACTCGATTGCGGTTTCGTCTGGCACAGAAAAGGGCGGGTTTAATCTGTCGTTATCGAATCTGGACAACAAGGGCATCACTCGCAACAACAGCTACAACCGAAAAACCATCAACCTCGGTTTTAGCTACAATCTTTCCCCTAGATTGACCGTCACGGGTACTATCAATTACTCGAACGAGTACAACAAAAACCCTCCCCAAATCGCTCAGCAGGATAATAGTACACCAACGGTAATCTATACCATGTCTAATTCAATGCCTTTAGATGTGTTGGAAGCGAATCAGATTAATCCGGCTACTGGTAATGAATTTGTCTGGTCGCGGTTCATGAACCGAACCAACCCCTATTTCACGTTGAATTACAAGTTTGAGAACATCCGTCGCGACCGTCTGTTCGGCAATATTTCAGCTCGTTACAACCTAACCGATTGGTTGTACATCCAGGGTCGCGTTGGTCAGGACTACTGGTCTCGGGATCAGGATTATAATTTTCCAACGGGACAGGCGTCATTAGCCCCAGCGCCAGCAGGTTTTGTCAACGGAAACTACGTGCAGGAGGCCCGCCGGTTCCGCGAGATTAACGCTGACTTCCTCTTGGGAGCAAACCATAAGTTTGGTGATTTCGGAATCGATTTCACGGCAGGAGGTAACCAGCTCTACCGGCGAAGTGATCTGAACAGCGTTCTGGCTACGGATTTTATTGTCCGTGGGCTCTACGTACCACAGAATGGCCGCGTTAAAGACCCCCTCTACGGCCTTAGCGAACGCAAAGTCAATTCGCTATATGGTGCCTTAGAATTGTCATACAAGGACTTTCTGTTCCTCAACGCAACAACGCGTAACGACTGGTTTTCGACCCTGGCCCCCGCGAATCGCAGCATTCTGTACCCATCCATTACCGGTAGCTTCGTTTTTTCACAAGCGTTTAACAGCCTACCGAGTTGGGTAAATTTCGGTAAACTTCGGGCAGCCTATGCCGAAGTAGGTAGCGACGGCGATGTGGCTCCGTATTCCAATAACCTCTTCTACGCTGTCAACGCTAACCTGTTCCCGAACCCAGCGGGATTAGGGCAACCGCTAGGATACATCACGTCCAACACCATTCCAAGCGCAACGTTAAAGCCCAGCCGGGTAGCAGAAACCGAATTAGGGTTGGAGTTGAAGCTATTTAACAGTCGCGTTGGGTTAGACCTGGCGGTGTATAGCAAAGTCACGAGCGATCAGATTGTAGCCGCGCAGTCATCCGATGCATCAGGGTACACAAGCACCCTGATCAACAGTGGCCAGAGCCGTAATCAGGGCATTGAAGTGCTGCTCAATCTTGCCCCTATTCGCACCAAAAATTTCTCTTGGGATGTAACCCTCAACGGATCGTATAATAAAACGAAGCTGCTCCGACTCCTCACCGACGACGATGGCACACCTGCTAAAGACTATAATAAGGACGAGCGGGCTGAGCAAATCGTTGTTGGTAATGGAATTTACGTGGGCGAACTCCGCCAGGTTGTAGGTCAGGAATTAGGTCAGCTGTACACCTATGGCTATCTGCGCGACGCCCAGGGACGTATAATTCATGGCAGTGATGGTATTCCTAACCGTACCTCTGCTCCTATCTCGTTTGGTTCAGCGCTGCCCAAATATGTCGGTGGCATTACCAATTCGTTCAATTATAAAGGCATCAACTTGTCATTTCTGATTGACTTCAAGCTAGGCGGTAAGATGATCTCCGGAACCAACCTGAACGCGTTCCGACATGGTCTGCAGAAAGAAACGTTAGTAGGTCGCGGAGTTTTATACGCAACCAATGCCGATGGTTCTAGAGGTAGAGAACTCATTGTGGGATCGGGGGTTAACGATAAGGGAGAAGTTAATGCCGTTCCAGCAGCATTACAAGATTATTATTCTGTAGGACGCTCGAAGAGCCTTGGTGAGCAAGTTGTTTACGACGCTGGTTTCTGGAAGCTCCGGCAAATCAGCCTTGGCTATGACTTCACTCAATTCTTACCCAAAACATTGTTTATCAAAGGCATACGCTTAAACGCTGTGACAAACAACGTAGCGGTTCTAAAGAAATGGGTGCCTAACATCGACCCAGAGCAGTTTGGCTTTAGCTCCGATAACTTGGTCGGTTTAGAGTCAACCGGCTTACCCATCACCCGCAGCATTGGCTTTAACCTAAACGTTCGATTTTAACCTTAGCGTCCCACATTGACAATGAAAAAGACAAGATATATCCTCGGCCTGCTGACCCTACTAGTTTGCGCAAGCAGTTGCGAAAACGGGTTCGACCAGCTTAACACAAACCCAACGGCCGCCACATCGCTGAACCCAGTTTTTACCTTCAACAATGCCATGGTCGGCACGTCCTTCCAGGGCTCGACGCTCATTTTTGAAGGCCCTATCGTGCAGCAAATTTTTACTCCAAATTCTGGCATATTAGCCGGGGGTAATTACAACATCGATAACCGAGGACCAACGGGCGCCAATGGCGGAACCTGGCGGCAGTATTACCAGAACGTGATTCGGTATCTGGTCGACGTAGTGGCCAAGACCCAGAACGACGCCAGCCGGACTAACTTGTACAACATGGCTCGTATCTGGAAGGCATATGTGTTTATGGTTCTTACTGACACCCACGGCGATATTCCATACAGCCAGGCGGGCCTTGGCTATTTGGCGGGTAACGTAACCCCTAAGTACGATCCGCAGGAAAGCATTTACAACGACCTCATCAAGGAGCTTACTGAAGCAACGGCAGCTTTAGACGCAGCCAAACCTACTGAAGCTGGCGAAATTACATACGGGGGTGATATTGCCAAGTGGAAAAAGTTTGGTAACTCACTCCTGCTACGGGTTGGTATGCGCCTGTCGAGAGTTAATCCAACGTTAGCCCAATCGACCGTTCAAAAAGCAGTAGCGGGTGGTTTAATGCAGTCTAACGCCGACAACGCAGTTATCCGTAACAACGCCAACTACCAAAACCCCGTCGGCACTACGCTTAACTCGACGGAAGCCGCAAACTACTACCTGACCGGTACATTTGTCGATTACCTTAAATCCACTGCTGATCCCCGGCTATCATCAATTGCAGTACGATACGTAGGGGCCAAAAGTGGTCCGGAGCAAACAGCCGCCAGAGCCAACCGCGACCCGGCCGTTCAGATTGGTATGCCTCTGGGCTACGATAACGGTACGATTCAACCCAAAGCCATAGCCGATGGACTAGCTAGTTTTTACGACTATACGCAGTTAGACCGTACACGGATGGGCAAGTTTGATGCTCCCTGCTACCTGGTAACGTATGCTCAGACTCAACTATTGCTGGCTGAAGCGGCCCAGCGCAACTGGACGACGGGTAATCCTGCCGACTTTTACAATGCAGGCGTTACGGCGCACATGAAGCAATTGGGCGACTACGATGCTACCTCGCTAGTGTCAGATGCGAACATTGCCGCTTATTTGCAGAAGAATCCTTATGTGGCAGCTAATGCGCTCGAACTCATTAATACGCAGTATTGGATCGCTTCGTTTTTAAACGGCCCCGAAGCATTTGCTAACTTCCGGCGTAGTAAATTTCCAGCCCTGAAACCAAATCCATACCCTGGCAAGGAAATTACCGGAAACTTTATAAATCGATTGAGCTATCCGGATTCAGAGAATTCGGTCAACTCAATTAACCGGCAGGAAGCAATTACTCGGCAAGGCGCTGATAACCTGGATACCCGTGTATGGTGGGATAAACAATAAGTACACTACAGCTATTTTAACTCTGTTACCTGATCAGCCCGGCATGCCGGGCTGATTTTTTTGTCTGATTCACAGAGTAGATTCCAACGATTAACCGAATAAAGGAATCTTCTTAGTATCAGGCAAAGACGATTCTAACTTCGTTCTTACCGCATCATACTCTATGAGAAACCAGCTACTTAACTAAGTAATGACATCCAGGCAAGTACTCCTAAAGCTGTGGCTACTTTTTGGCTTCTACGCCCTGCATAGTTGTTCATCACCCTTTGTTAAGGAAGAGCCGGAACCCGATCCAGTTTTTCCCACCGGAACTCCCGTAGCTTTGTACAAGGCTGACGTAGCCATTGCCTGGGGCGATATGGCCCTGCGGATCACCGCTGGAACACCAGGCAATACGCCCACGTATGCATCCCGGGAGTTTGGCTATTTGGGACTGGCCATGTACGAGACAACCGTGCATGGTATTGCAGATCACAAGTCGCTGGCTAGGCAACTGACCGGATTGACCAGGCTTCCGCTTCCCAAGACAGACAGTGCCTACAACTGGCCACTGGCCTTAAACGCCGGACAGGCTTATCTACTGAAGAGGTTGTACGAGCATACGGCAGCCAATAACAAATCAGCTATCGATTCGCTGGAAACAGCCGTTCAATCTATCTATGGTGACACGACAAGCCGTAACGTAGTAATTCGGTCGGTAGCGTTTGGCCAATCGGTGGCAGCCGCTATTTACGAATGGTCGAAGACAGATGGAGGACACGAGGGTTACAAGAACCCGTTTCCGTTGGATTATAAGCTGCCTACGAAACCCGGTTCGTGGTTTGCCCCAACCGACGGTCAGGTAGCCATTGCCCGGGCCCTGCATCCGCGCTGGGGAAACAATCGAACGTTCGCATTAAGAAATAGCCAGATGGCCGTTCCTAAACCGGCATCGTATTCAAAAGATCCTAACTCGGAGTACTTCAAGCTCTATAAAGCTGTTTACGATACAAATAAGCGACTGACGCAGGCCGAGAAAGAAGCGGCCCTTTGGTGGGCCGACGACCCGAGCCAGACGTTTACCCCACCGGGGCATTCGTACAAGCTGGCCAGCATTGCGATTAAAACGACTAGGGCTAACCTGGCTCAGGCGGTAGAAGCCTACGCCCGCACCGGCATGGCTATAGCCGACGCGTTCATTTGTTGTTTCAAAACGAAATACACCTACCATAACGAGCGACCTTCTTCGTTTATCCGGGCGAATATTGACAGAACCTGGTTTCCTTTCTGGCCAGAGCCACCCTTTCCAGGTTTTTCTTCGGGGCATTCAACGCAGGGAGCCGCCACGGCCGCCGTGTTGACGGATCTGTTCGGACCAAATGTGCACTTCACGGACGATTCGCACGTGGGTCGCCCGAAAGACGCCATTCGCAATGTGGAGTTCAAAGCCCGTTCGTTCAATTCGTTCTGGGAAGCCGCCGAAGAATTGGGCTGGTCGCGCATCCTGGGCGGCATTCATACGCAGCAGGACAACGAAACGGGCCTGAGCGAAGGCCGAAAAATTGGGAACAACATCAATCAGTTGGCGTGGAAAAAATAAATATGCGCAAGCCGTAGCCTGGCCGCTTGAGCGCAAGCCTGGCCAGGATACAAGCTAAACCGCTGTTGTCGTTGGTCCTTGCTGATCGGATTGTTTGGGTTGAGGCTCGTTCCACCGCCCGCGCCCCCAGCCACCACAGCGGTTACGCCATTGGGCTTTCATTTGCTCGCGCTGTTCGGGTGTCATTTTTTGCCAGCGTTCGGCCATTTTCTGTTTCCATTCGGCCCGGCCTGGCCCAAATCCACGACGGCCATAGCCGTATCCACCCCGCCAGCCGAAGCCACCAAACAGAATCCGGCTTAAGACCAACAGCCCTATCGCCTGCCAAAACGTAATAGTCGATACGCCTACGATAGCGGGCAGCAGCGCATTCCAGAGCGTCATAACGACATACCCAATCAACCCCACGAAGAGTATTGCGAAGGCAAGGAAACGTAAACCCCGGCGAATCCAGAAACGTCTCATTCGTTTACTGTTTTTAGTTTAAAGCTTGTCGCGTGCTCCTGACTCGTGTTATTTTTTTCAGGTTTCCGATCGGGTTGACGGTGTTCGTGCCAGTGATTATGTCGGCCGGAATAATTACCGTGTCCGAAACCACCCCGCCACGGTCCACCAAAACCAAACAACAATCGGGTCAGAAAAAACAATCCTAATGCTTGAACGAACCGGAGACGCGGCCCATTAAACAACGAAGGAACAAGCCAGTTCCAGAGCCGCATGACAACGTAAGTCGCCAACAAAAATACGCCGATACCGAGTAGGACAACCCCAATTCCTTTTAAGATCATCATGACTTCTAGTGTTTATGTCCGAAACAGCAGGATGTTGTTTCGGAGGATCATTCATTAAAAAAATCATCATATAAGTCCCGTAATCGCTCGCGGAGATGCAGCACAGCGTACCGTTTGCGAGATAGTAACGTATTAACCGATACGTCCCACTCAGCCGCCATGTCCTTAAAACTTCGGCCTTCCAACTCATGCTGCACGAATACGTCGCGCTGTTCGGCAGGCAGTTCGGCCAGCGCATCCGTTAAGGCATCCATAAGCGTCTCACGGAAAAATTCGCTTTCAGGTCCCGAACCATCTGCCACCGACAACCATTCACCCAGAACCGGCGTTTCGCCATCGTCCCTATAGTCTGACGTATCCAGCGATACCGTACGTTCGCCGTTCGGCCGTGCTTTACGGTACCAGTCGCTGATTTTATTACGAGCCACGGCAAATAGCCAGGACGCAACGCGCTCGATAGGCTTCGCTAATTGATACGCTTCGGTTAACTCCATGAATACGTCCTGCAAAATATCCTCGGCTTCGTCGGGGTCAGGCAACCGTCGACGAATAAACGCCAGCAGCCGACTCCGTTCCTTACGGACGGTTTCACCAACCTGCTGAGACGCGTCGCGTTCAGTTGCGTTAGTAGTTGCCGGGCCATTTATTGCGGTTGTATTCACGTGCTGATTGGTAGCTTACCAATAACTTTCAGTAAGGTAGTCGCAATCAGAATGAAAATATTTTATAGAAGGTGCCGAATCCACTAACGAACCGGATAAATGGAGTTAAACGAAGTATAAGCGGCTAATAAAGGGGTTTTATAGTGATCCAGGGTTTAAGAACCCAGCAGCGAACCTAGCGTTTAGCGAACACGACGTCGGCGAAATAGCCTTTACTATCGGTAAACGACCCTACGACCGTGAACCCGGTGGCATACGCTAATTGGTTGATCTGAGCTTGAGTAAACTTCCGGGAGATTTCAGTGTGAATTATCTCACCGTACTCAAACGGAACGGTCATATTCAAAGCAGCGATCTGCACAGTCTGCGCTTTCTGACTAACCAAATAACTGCGGGCTTCACCGGTTTCGGGATTGTAAACTTCGTAATGATCAAAAGCAGCTAAATCAAAATTAGCGTCCAACTCCGAGTTGATTCGTCGCAGCAGGTTCAGGTTAAAGGCTTTGGTCAGCCCTTGTCGGTCGTTATAGGCCGCATGAATAATAGCCGGATGTTTCTGCAAATCAAAACCGGTCAAAACCAGATCCCCGGGCTGGAGCCGGTCGTGAAGCTGCTGGTAAAAATCGACCGCTTCATTAGGCGTAAAGTTGCCAATGTTAGACCCCAGGAATAAAACAACACGCCGAACATCCGATGCTCTAGAGAGCTGTTCGAGCGCATCGAAATAATCGTTGTGTTGAGGAGTAAGCTTTAGCCCCGGCCATTGCTGATGTACATCATCAACCAAGCCATCGAGGGCATCGGCCGAAATATCTACCGGCGCATACGTAAAGTCAACTTTTCGTTCATTGAAATATGACAGGAGTACTTTTGTTTTCAGGCCATCGCCCGCGCCCAGTTCCACCAATTCAAACGGGTCAGAGTCCGGCGAAAAAAGGCTCAGCAAATCAGCCTTATACGTATCCAAAATCTCATACTCCGACCGAGTCAGGTAATACTCGGGAGCATGCATGATTTCCTGAAAAATGCGGCTTCCCTCGGCGTCATAAAAAAACTGCGACGACAGGCGCTTGGGCATTTTTTGCAAACCCGTCCGCACTTCTTCCACCAGGGGCGAAGGGGTTGGGGCCGGGGGTAAAGCATCGATAGCCTCGACAGTATCTGAAACGGTTTGCCCTTCGCCCTCTGCCGTTAGCCCTTCACCAAACGTATTCCTGTGTACTGCCATCGTTTGTCAGGTTGAAAAAAATTGCGGTAGGTTGGGCGCGAGTGCCCATCGGGCGTAGCGACCGAGCCGCCACGCAACACAATCTGCCCACTCATGAATTTACCATTGTATTCGCCCACGGCTCCTTCCGCTGTTGAGAAGCCCGGATAAGGCAGATAGGCGGAGTTAGTCCATTCCCAACGCGAGCCCCAGTTTAATTGATCGGCTGCGGCTTCCCACTCAAATTCGGTGGGGAGACGCTGGTTTTTCCAACGGGCATACGCATCCGCTTCGTATTGACTAACATGGCAGACCAACCCATCGGGATCGACCGGCGTTAAACCGTCAAAGGTATAGTTGTGCCAAACCCCTTCGATGGAGTACCAATATAACGGCGCCTGAATGCCATTGGCTTTCACCCAGGCCCAGCCATCTGACAGCCAGAAGCGGAAGTTTTGGTAGCCGCCCGCTTTAATAAAATCTATATACTCACCATTCGTAACCAGATTGCCCGACAGAACAGTGTTATTCAAATATACCTTATGAGGAGCCAACTCATTATCAAAACAAAAACCCGCCGGATCGCCCTGGTAGCCGATGGTATAAATTCCCTCGCTAATTTCTACAGGAGAGTTCGATGATTCAGCCTGATGCTCAACAACGGGCATGTCGACAGCGGGAAACAGCGGATTATGCCCCAGAATATACTTGATGTCGGTGATGAGCAGTTCCTGGTGCTGCTGCTCGTGATTCAACCCAAGTTGGATAAGCGCTAACAAATCTGCGGAGATAGGAGCCGTATCCAGAAACCGGCTCATCTGCTCATCAACGTAAGCACGGTACTCGTATACTCCCGCAACGGTCGGACGGCTCAGGTTTCCCCGGTCGGTACGTAACACACGCCGGCCAACGGTTTCGTAATAACTGTTAAAAACGAAGCTAAAATCCTCGTGGAATATACAGTAATCAGGGACATTCGGTGCTAGCAGAAACGTTTCCCAGAACCAGGTCGTATGCCCAAGGTGCCATTTCGGCGGACTAACGTCTGCAATAGGCTGAACAACGTAATCCTCCGTTTCCAGCCCCCGGCAAATTACTTCGGAGTGCGCCCGGACGCGTAGGTATTGATCAGTAAGCGTTTGCTCGGCAATCATGAGTAGCTAGAATGGACGTATTTGTTGTCAGCATCTAATTGGTGTACCAACAGCAAATAAATAACTTCAAATGAAGGGCCTTGTTCAATATTGGGCCATTTGTTCATCTGCATAACACCACACCCACCGTTCACCGGGTTCGGCCGAGGCCACCACCGGATGATTGCTTGCCCGGAAGTGTTTGGTTGCGTGTTTATTAGGAGATGAGTCACAGCAAAGCGTGGTGCCGCAGGTTTGGCAAGTACGCAGGTGCACCCACGAATCGCCGGTTTTAATGCATTCTTCGCAGACGTACTCGTCAGCAGAACGTATATCTGTTAAAGCAGCCAGATGGGAACAAATTTTTTGGTTGAGCATGGTAGTAACGCGGGCGGAAGCCCGCGACTTAACATACCGCGGGCTTCCGCCCGCGTTACTAGTTTTCCGCTAAATATTTGTGAACGAAGCTGACGGCCATAGCTCCTTCGCCGACGGCTGAGGCTACGCGGTTCATGGCACCGGCCCGTACGTCGCCAGCCGCAAAAATGCCGGCGCTACAGGTTTCGAGCAGGTACGGTTCACGATCATGTTTCCAGACTTCTTTAAAATTAGCAAACCGAGTTAAATCACGTCCGGTAGCAATAAAGCCTTTAGGGTCTTTGATGATGTTCATCTCGATCCAATCGGTTAACGGTTTGGTACCGATAAAAATAAACAGACCACCCGCTTTCACTGTCCGCTGCTCTTTTGAATCCAAGTCTTGCAGAACGAGACACTCCAGACGCTCATTCCCCAAACCTTCCACGACTTCCGTACAGGGCAGCACCGTAATGTTGGGCGTTGCCTCAATCTGGTCAATCAGGTATTGCGACATCGTTTCGGTCAGGCTCGGTCGGCGGATGCAGATAAACACCTCCGAAGCCGTGCGGGATAGGTACATGGCCCCTTGCCCAGCAGAATTCCCTCCACCCACAATGTAAACTGGCTGGCCTTTAAACGCGTATGCCTCTGTTGTAGCCGCCCCATAGTAGACACCCGCTCCGGTGAACTTATCGAGGCTTTCATTCTCCAGTTTGTGATACGACACGCCCGTACTGAGCAAAATAGCCCTCGACACCACCTCTGAGCCATCAGCCATTTTGATGTGCTTGTACAGCCCCTGCGATTGAATAGAGATCACCTCCTGTGGAGCCAGAAATTCTACCCCGAAGCGTTGCGCCTGCGTAATGGCCCGCCGGGTCAGATCAGCTCCACTGAGTCCGTTCGGAAAGCCCAGGTAGTTTTCAATGCGCGAGCTAGTGCCCGCTTGTCCACCGGGCGCTCGTTTATCAATCAAAATTGTTCTTAACCCTTCGGAGCCGCCATAGACCGCTGCCGCCAGCCCGGCAGGACCAGCGCCAATAATGGCCAGGTCGTATAAACCTTCCGAGGCTTTTGGTTTTAAACCTAATTTCCCACCTAAGTCGCTCAGGGTAGGCTGAACTAGAACAGTACCGTCTTCAAGCACAACCGCAGGTAAATCTTTGTGATCAATGCTGTACAGATCGAGCAGTGGCTGCGCTTTAGGATCGTTTTCTACGTCTATCCACTGATATGGAAACAGATTACCCGCCAGAAAATCCTTTAACTCGTGCGACCGGGGCGAAAACTGATAGCCAACCAGTTTCAATCCCTGGAAAGTCGGTCGGTAATCGGATAACCAATCGCTCAGCAGATCGTCTAACACAGGGTAAAGCTTTTCTTCGGGAGGGTCCCAGGGCTTGGCAATGTAATAGTCTAACTGCACATCATTGATGGCCCGCACGGCCGCGTCGATGTCTGAATAAGCCGTCAGTAACGCTCGTTTCGCATTCGGAAACACCTTGCGGGCCTGAATCAGGAACTCGACACCGGTCATATCGGGCATGCGCTGATCCGACAAGAATATAGCGACCTCCTCCCCTTTTTTCTTCAGCTCAGTCAGCGACTCTAAGGCCTCGCGGGCTGATGTGGTGGCCAAAATGCGGTACTTCTTACGGTATTGCTGCCGCAGGTCATGCTGAATGGCCTGGAGCACCTGCGGGTCGTCGTCAATGGAAAAGATGATGGGTAGTTTCATGGATTAAAGAGCAAAAAGGCGAAAGAGTGAAGAAAGGCGAATAACAGTATGACCGTCAGCTATTCGCTCATTCACTCTTTCGCTCATTGTATCGGTAAGCAGATGCTGAATTCAGTTCGACCGGGTTTTGAATTGACTTTAATAGACCCGTTATGATGTTTGATAATACCCTGCACAATGTCCAGACCTAGGCCCGTGCCTTTTCCTATCTCTTTGGTCGTAAAGAACGGTTCAAATATTTTATCCTGAACATCGTCGGGAATTCCGAAACCATTGTCGATTACTTTGGTCAACACAAAGTTACGATCCAGCTGGCTCGTAATATCAAGTTGTCCACCGTCGGGCAGGGCGTCAATCGCGTTATCAATCAAATTCGTCCAGACCTGGTTTAGCTCACCTGCCCAACCACACACGGCGGGTAGGTCATCAGGTAACTCCGTCCGAACGGTGATGTGTTTATTTTTAAGCTTATGGTCGAAAAGCATTAAGGTATTACGTATACCTTCGGGCAGATGAACCCATTCTTTGCCCGCGCCCCGGTCCATGTGCGTGTAGTTCTTGATAGCGCCCACCAGCGTTGAGATACGTTTCGACGCTTCACTGATATCTCTGACCAGGTTTTCAGTTACCAGATTATTAACCAGCCAGTTGACGACACCGACCAGGTTCTCATCGCCGATTTTTTCCAGTATCCAGTCCAGATCATCAACCGTGAAGCCATATTCGACGAGAGGTCCTGCCAGGTCGACAAGATCGTCTACGCCATGATCGTCGAGCCAGTCGGTTAGTTCATCTTCCATACTGCTTCGTTCCAACAGCGTCATGGTTGGCGATTTTTGATCGACTTTTTTAAAGAACGCTTCATTGACAGCATCGACCTGTTCATCGTTCAGGCTAAGATGCATGATCGTTTTAAAGGCTTCCGGCGTAGCCCGCATGTGTTCCCGGAGCGTATCGGCCGAGCGTATCACGGCGGCTACCGGATTGTTCAGTTCATGCGCCAGTCCTGCCGAAAGCCGCCCAAGCGATGCCATTTTTTCTTCCTGTTGCGTGTGGCGGGTGAAGTCCCGAACGCGGGTCGTCATTTGATGCACCAGAGCGGCCGTTAGTTCATAACAGTTCTTTGTTAGTTCGGGCAGATGGTCCCGATGGAGTCGAAGCACGCGCGTTGGTTTATCGGCAACCATTCGGTTTGGGATGCTTTTCATCCGTGAAAAGGGTAGCACACCCAGCAACGCATGATCATCGTAGATCACAATCTCATCCCCTACGGTCGATCCATTATCAATGCGAATCCGTCCTTCCAGCAACAATATGAGGTAATCGACGGGCGTATTAGGTTTGTAGATGATGTGTTCCTGAGGGTAACTTTCCTCTTGCGCGCGCTCAATCAACCAGTTCAGTTGGTCGTCAGGCACACCTTCAAAAGCCGGAAATTGGCGTAGCGTTTCTAACAAGGTCATAATAGCAGGAAGGTTCTGGAATACAAACAGGTAACTAATTGCAAACGGGATTGGTTACGAAAGTAAACATTGTTAGCGAGTTGTAGCGAATGCCGTTCCGACCGGTTCGTGGTCATGGCCGTTATCGACATAACGTAACACTTTTAACGTTTTTCCTGATGCGTCTGATCTTACTTTTGCTTTGCCTGTTGGCCTTCGCCTTTCGTTCCCGACTAGACAGTTCCGGGCTGGATGGTCCCGATAAGCCTGCCTATCGGCTGTATGACCCGAAGCTAAAAGCAACAACCTATACTAAACTGCTCCACCAGGCCGCCGACGCTGACGTAGTGCTGTTTGGGGAACTCCATAATAACCCAATTTGCCACTGGCTCGAATTACAACTCGCTAAGGATTTGCAAACGCAGAAAAAAGGAAATCTGGTGCTGGGGGCTGAAATGTTTGAGACCGACAATCAAACTGCTCTTACTGATTACGTAGAAGGGCGTACAACGGGCAAAGAATTGTCCACTCAAGCCCGGCTCTGGCCCAACTTTGACACTGACTACAAACCGATTGCCGACTTCGCCCGTGAACAGAAAATTCCGTTTGTGGCGACCAACGTACCCCGTCGATACGCTAGCCTGGTGGCGCGTAAGGGCCTGACCGCCCTTGATACGCTATCGGCAGAGACAAAACGGCAGATCGCTCCCTTACCCTTAACGGTTGATTTAACCTTACCTGGGTACAAAGCTATGCTAGACATGATGGGTGGTGATAGCGGCCACGGCGGCAATACCTCATCGGGCAATCCGCACGCGGGTAGCTCCGATGCGGCTGCTAACTTTGCCCGTGCTCAGGCCATCAAAGACGCCACCATGGCTTACTTCATTTTGCAAAACCTGAAGGCCGGCCAGACGATGCTGCATTTTAATGGCGATTATCACTCCAAAAATTTCGAGGGTATTGTGTGGTATCTACGCAAGCAACGCCCGGACTTGAAGATCGTTACACTCTCTTCGGTCGAACTAGCCAATCCTGATAAGCCCGAAGCCGAAAACAAGAGCCTGGCTGACTTTGTGCTCGCCATTCCGGCGGACATGACCAAGACGTATTAATGGAATTGGCTGTTGTAAGCCTGGAGGTTACAACTCAGAACTGCACGTAGTTAACAATTATTAACTTGCCGGAACAGGTTGATACAGGGATATTTACAGTGATCAACACTGATTTAGCCTGATGAGAAATCTGCTCGCGGTTGTAGCTATTAGCTTAATCATCCAGCCTTGCTTTGGGCAAACAACCTATGCTGTGCAGGATACGGCTTATGTCCATGCTGTAGAACTGGCGCTCGATAACCTTAAAAAAGGTAACTGCCAACCTTGTCTTGACGTCTACAAGAAAGCATTCAGCATTTCGCAGAAAAGCGCATTAAGCACATTAAGGGCAGCTGTTTGCGCCTATCAGTGCGGACAAAGTCAACAAGCTCGCGCTTATCTGGAAAAAGCAATTTCATTGGATTGGTGGAGCTGTGAAGACATGTGGAAAAATAGAAAAGGGTATCCCGAATTTGACCCTTTACGAGTTAGCTTACTAGCAGTAGATTTTCAAAAAGATATTGATAAACAAAAAATAGCGGCTGGCCGGAATCCAACTCTTGAACGAGAGCTTGAAACAATCTACGAAACAGATCAAAGGCCAAGACTCAAGATGGATACGGTTGGTAAACTAGAGGGCTTCAAATCGCCACGAGTGGCATTGCTTTTGGAAGAGATGCGGCAAGCTGATTCCGTCAATCTACTTAAGATTGAGCAAATTATTCAACAATATGGTTACCCCGGGAAACAGTTAGTCGGCGACCAGCTATCCGTTACCGCATGGCTTGTTATTCAGCACGCGCCTTTACCGATTCAGGAAAAATATCTTCCTCTCATGCAAAAAGCTGCTGACAAAGGCGATTTAAGTAAAGGCAATATAGCCTTGTTGGTTGACAGAATTAGACTTCGAAATGGTCTAAAGCAATTATACGGCTCACAAATACATACACATTCTGACGGTAAGCCTGATGGATTCCACCCTATCGAAGATGAAATCAATGTAAATAAGCGACGGGCTGAAGTGGGACTAGAGCCCATTGAGGATTACGCCCGCCGGTTTGGGTTTGAGTACAAACCACCCACTAGCAAGTGACGTTGGTAATCAACAAATGAGGTTGTCGCTACCCTGTTGAGCATAGTCTCCAGACTACGCTCCGGCGTTACACGGTCTCTGACCGAAATATTAAGTTTACAATCAGACCGGTTAAAGACCGGATAACACCTTAACGTAGTCTGGAGACTACGTTAAACAGAAATCGGATAAGGCGGGGCTTTCATTAATACTAGATACTCAGCCACCAGCGCCCAGTTATGCGCTTCGCATTGCCAGCGCATCTGCATGAGTGAACGGCTGGCAAACTGGCGCAACCAAGGCTGTTCGTACGCCGTTAGGAGTCCAGCAATGAAGAAGTGAAAACTGTCAAAATCTCGCTCAATCAGGTTTACATCAATGGTAGGTGGTACTTCGCCCAGCCGTAGCAAAGCAATCGCCAGCACGATCTGTTCAACCCGATTTGTCGACTTAGTCAGCTCGTGTTGCGCATCGGTAATTAAACGCGTACGAATCGACGTTAATTCGGGAATACTAAACGCGGCCACTAACCGCGACACATGGTAAATGATCAGCGACGTTCGGGCGTAGTGCGGAGCACATTGAAACGGATCGGTTACGTATCGGCCGGTTTCAACTATGGAACGGATGTAGGTAAGTGAATCGATGTCGTGCTGATTGCGAGGCAGATCATACTGATACATGCAATACAGCATGTTACTGAGCGCACAGGCATCAAAATCAATACCCATGTTTTTCCCAAACCAGGTGGAGTACGCTTGCAAACCCTTGTAGTCCGGATACGTGTTCTGAATGGTTCGCTGGACGGTATTAGCGTGCTGGCTGAGCTTAACTTTCAACCAACGCAGGTCATCGACCGAAGGATCGGTCGTCAGATACACCATTGCCGTGTCGTCGATATCGTCGGGAATGCGAAAATGATCGAAGTGCCGAAAAATGTAGCCATTAGAGAAATGCTGCGAGGGGCGCGTCGGCCAGAAATTATACGTCTTCAAGCCATCCTTATTCCGAAACAAAGTATATGCCTCTATTGCCCTGAGGCTGATCTGATCAATCAATTGCTGCGATTCTACCGAAACTGAGGCCCGAAGTTGCTGAAGCGTAAACACGGTAATGGCCGTGAAAAACACATTGGTATCCAGCCGACGATAAAAAACGGTTGGGTTACTCCGAACAGAAGGAAACAAGCCAGACTTATCCTGTAGTTCGGCAATATGTTCAACAATACGAGCTGTTGTTAAATCACTCCTCATGGTTTGGGCAAAAGTACAGCTTCAGCCAGTTTGTTCTTCCAAAGAAATTAACAAAAAGGCCATCCTTCATTCATTCCCATTTTCCAAATTAAGGTCAGATATTTGCCGACTGATTTTAGTACGTAATGTCCAACTTGATTTTATTCGACGATCCGGCCATCCGGACGGCGCTGTTGCCGTTCACTTTTACGAGACCCGTGGCTGGCATCCGCATCGGCATTCAGACGCTGGCCGATAAATGGGCTGATTCGCTCAAGCAAACGCCCTCATTTCTGACCGAGTCTTATTTGCAGGCTAAGTTTTCACAGCAGCCCGGCCACGACAATTTGTACGTGAATGGAGCCATATGCCCAACGCCTGCTTTTATTGAGCAAGTGAGCGGCTTAACTGTTGGCAACAGCCTGATTACGCCCACTGGCTCTTTGCTGGCGCTACGCACTAACCAGAGTGCAACTCAGGCGAGTCAGTTAGCTGACCTTCCCCAGCATTCTACGGTTTTCGCCGAAGCCCTGACAATAGTGCGCAACCTGTGGGACATTTTCGTGAACAACGGTGATCAAATTCGCGCTGACTTTGCCCGATTAACGGCCGGTCGAACGTCGGCCCCCATAACCGATCCACATACCCGCTGTTATGCGCCCGAAAACATTTTTGTAGAGCCCGGTGCTACGATTCGGGCAGCGGTGCTAAATGCCGAAGGTGGCCCGATCTACATCGGCCAGAACGCAACCATCAGCGAAGGCACAGTCATGATTGGCCCATTCGCCCTTTGCGAAGGTTCGACGGTTAACTGGGGCGGCAAAATGCGGAGCAACACCACCATTGGGCCGTTCTGCAAAGTAGGCGGAGAAGTTGGCAACTCTATTTTTTTAGGCTATAGCAACAAAGCGCACGACGGTTTTTTGGGTAACTCAGTCATTGGTGAGTGGTGCAATCTGGGTGCCAACGTCAACAATTCGAACTTAAAGAACGACTACACCAACGTAAAGCTACACTCCTACGCCACCAACCAGCTCGAAGATACCGGACGGATCTTCTGCGGCCTGATGATGGGCGATTTCACCAAAGCGGGCATCAGCACCATGTTCAATACCGGTACCGTTGTGGGCGTCAGTGTCAATGTATTCGGAAGTGGTTTCCAGCCTAAACACATTCCGTCGTTTTCGTGGGGAGGTGCCGACAGCAGTTTCACAACGTACCGAATTGAAAAGGCCCTGCAAGTAGCCCGTGAAGCTTTCAGCCGACGCGATAAACCATTTGACGAGGTAGAAGAAGGAATATTAAGAACCGTTTATTCAATGATGAATGATAGATGAGTTGAACTTGGCCATTCATCACTTATCATTTATAATTCATTATTCGCTACTCAGCCGTGCAATTCTCCGAAATCATTGGTCACGACGATACCAAGCAGCTTTTGCTGCGAGCCGTACAGACGAACCACCTGGCGCACGCCCTGCTGTTCGACGGTCCGACGGGCAGTGCAAACCTGGCCCTGGCGTTGTCGTTGGCCCAATACGTCAACTGCGAAGACAAGCACGAGACGGACTCCTGTGGGCGGTGCGCGTCGTGCGTAAAAATGCAGAAGCTTGTCCATCCCGACTTGCACATGGTTTTTCCGGTGGCCAACATAGCCAAAGGCAAAACGTCGGAAGCGTACTTGGTCGACTGGCGTAAGTTTCTGCTCGATCAGCCCTACCGAACGCTGCCCGAATGGCTGGAAACGGTTGGTGCGGATAACAAGCAGGGAAACATTTCGGCCGAAGAAGCTCGGAACATCCTGCAAAAGCTGTCGCTCAAATCGTACGAAGGTGCCTACAAGATTATGCTGATCTGGCTGCCCGAACTGATGAACGTGACCTCGGCCAATGCGCTCTTGAAAGTATTGGAAGAGCCGCCAGCGCAGACCCTGTTTTTGCTGGTTACGAATCAGTCTGATAAGCTGCTGATCACGATTTTATCGCGGACACAGCGCGTGGCAGTGCGGTCGTTTACGGATGAAGAAGTAGCGACGCATTTGCGCCAGCAGCTTAACTTTGACGAAACCACCGCACGGCGCATCGCTTACCTCGCCGATGGCGATTTGTCGGAAGCCCTTCGGCTAAGTCGTCAGGAAACCGAAGGCGCATCGGGCTCTGATCAGCACACTTGGTTTGCCGAGTGGATGCGCACCTGCTACCGCCAGGATTTAATTGCGCTGGTTAAACAGGCCGACCAATTTGATGGTTTCAGTAAGGAAAAGCAGAAAGGGCTGCTTGAGTACAGTATTCGGCTCTACCGCGACTTGTTTTTGTGGCAACAAGGGGCTGGGGCGCTGCTACGTCTGCCCAACGATGAAATGGCTTTTGTTAAAAACTTTGCTAAGGTACTCACCATTCACCATATTGAACGCATCGTAGCCGACCTCAACGAAGCTGCTTATCATTTAGAACGAAACGCCCGGGCGAAGATCGTGCTGCTGGATATGTCGCTCACTTTTAGCCGGTTAATCCGAACATAAATGCTGCTAGCTAGTGATAAGTAACAATTTATCAACCCAGTTGCTTGTCGCTAACTGCTGATCGCGTCGTTATGAAACCCCGCCCTAAGAATACACGAACGTCTAAACAGAAACAGGTAATCGGCATGACTGATATTGTCGATTTTCCGGATCTTGAGCTTTTCGATGTTCATGCCAAGATTGATACCGGGGCTTACACGTCCGCCCTGCATTGTAAAAATATAGCGCTAAAAAAGGCAAATGGACGCCCTCAATTAAGTTTTTGGTTAATTGACAAAACCGGACAGCCTGCCCGACAGTTTTATAGCGACGAGTTCAGCCAGCGGATGATCCGTAACTCGTTTGGTGTCGCTGAGAAGCGGTACGTTATTAAAACCCGTATCGTCTTATTCAACCGTACTATTCGGGCCGAATTTACCCTTGCCGACCGCGAGCGGCTCAAAAACCCAGTACTCTTAGGCCGCAAACTGCTTCGTAACCGCTTCGTCGTAGACGTTGCACAAAAAGATTTGTCCTACAACGCCAAACTCGTCCGTCAAGCACAACGCTCACGATCCGAATCAGTGATTACGTAGTCCAATAATTGTATTCTGCTTACTGACGACAATTATCTACTTTCTTCGCACAGAACTAATGCGTATTGCCATTTTATCGGCCAATCCGAATCTATATTCGACGCAACGACTCCTTGAAGCCGCCAAATTGCGCGGCCATGAGGGCGTTGTGGTCAACCACCTTAACTGCCAGGTCATGATTGAAGGCGGCCGTCCATCGATTCTTTATGAAGGACGCGAACTCGACCCCATTGATGCCATTGTGCCACGCATTGGTGCGTCGGTCACCGACTACGGCTGTGCCATCGTCCGGCAGTTCGAGATGATGAAAGTCTTTACCACTGCTAAATCGCAGGCTATTACGCGTTCGCGCAACAAACTCCGGAGCCTTCAGGTGTTATCTAAAGCTGGCGTTGGCCTGCCTAAAACGGTGTTCGCGAACCATCCTAAGAATGGTAACGTAACTGAGCTTATTAAGCTCGTTGGTGGGCCACCGGTAGTTATCAAACTTCTGGAAGGAACGCAAGGTATTGGCGTCGTGCTGGCTGAAACGACCAAAGCAGCTAAATCAACCATCGAGGCTTTCTACGGGTTGAAAAAGCACGTACTGGTGCAGGAATTCGTAGCCGAAGCCAAAGGATCTGATTTACGGGCGTTTGTGGTGGGCGGTAAGGTCGTTGGGGCTATGAAACGTCAAGGGCTTGAAGGTGAATTTCGCTCCAACATTCACCGGGGTGGTAATGCCGTTGCCGTACAGCTAACCCCCGAGGAAGAGGAAACAGCGATTGAAGCCGCTCGGGCCCTGGGCCTCAAAGTGGCAGGTGTAGATATGCTTCCCTCCGATCGCGGACCGCTGGTGCTGGAAGTCAACTCGTCGCCGGGGCTGGAAGGCATCGAAAATGCAACCGGCGTAGACGTAGCGATTGAGATCATTGCGTACATCGAAGACAAAATTCGCGCCGACGAAGGCGATATGGTGGGCGTGTAGATGAATGATGAGTAGTAGAAAAGTATTTTTACATTCATAATTTATAATTCATCATTCATTTCCCCAATGCCTGCCCTCGATCCCGATCTCAAGAGAGCCATTGTCCGACTAGCGGGCACCGAAAAAGATAAGTTACTGCTGCGGCTGGTTGCGAAAGACGCCATTCTGACCGAGCGACTTCAGTTTGAGCTGGTCGAACAGAAAGCAACCATCAACGAACGGCGGGAGCTTATTCAACAATTCATTAGCCGAACAGCCAACCTCGGCCAGGATTCTGCCGGTTGGGTCATGATGGATATGCGGACCGTTAGTGGCTACATCAATCGTCATGTTAAGGTAACAAGAGACGCTTATGGTGAAGTGGAGCTGATGTTGTTTATGCTCAACACGTTTTACGACCATAACGCCCACTTACTTCAAAAATACAACAGCCGAACGGACAAAGCCGCTCAATACATTGCCAAGCGTACGGAACAGGTGCTGAAGAAAGCGGCTAAGCTCGACCCCGATTATCATATTGAATTTGCCGACGAGATCAATAAGCTACTGAGTTGGGTAAACTATGCTGCCCCGGCCCATTACGCCCGGCAGTTAGGATTGCCCAGGGAGTGGATTGTGTAGAGGCTACCTATACCGTACCAATAAAAATAGCGACGACCTGATTGTGATCCAGATCATCGCTATTTCTGTTACGCCACTAACGAAACTGTTTAATACCCCTCGTTCTGAGTTAGATAGCCTGGTGTATTTGAGGCTCCATCAATGGCCGTCTGCGGAATCGGGAAGAGCCGTTTCTTTGGATCGTTGTTGGTTTTTTCGGTCCACGTACTTTCGTATTTACCAAAGCGGATAAGATCAGGCCGGCGTACCATTTCCCAATACAGTTCAAAACCGCGTTCGCGCAGTAGCAAGTCCAGATTCATGCTCGATAATGCTGGTGCGGGTTTTATAGCTGTCCGGGCGGCCCGTACGGTGTTTACATCGGCAAGGGCGCTAGCCGCGTCGTTGCTCTTCCGGAGTTTAGCTTCGGCCCGCATCAGGTACACGTCAGCCAGGCGCACGATTGGAATATCGACATCACCCAGGTTACGGCCTGATTGCGATTTCGGGCTAAATTCATATTTCAACACCCGATAGCCAGTGCTGTAGTTACTACCCGCCACTGAAAAATCAACCTGCTCGGTGAAATTGACTGGTAAGGTTGGCCGGTTACGGACTACGTTGAACAGCTTACCAAGGCGATAATTAGCGCCACACCGCACGAATGCACCGTTCACCCGAAGTAAACCGTACTGCTGGCCACGCAGAATACCCCGGTCCATAACCACGTTAGCAGCCGCAACGCATGAGTCGGCAGGAATGGTCATATTCTTCTTATAGAAGCGCGGGTCAACACCGGCGGGGTCTGCAGGTGCGTAGGCGTTCACCCAGGTGCGATAAAAATCTGGCGTAATAGCCGGGCCATCGGTACCGTTCGCCAATGGGAAGGCAGGCAACGGAAACTGGTCGCCCGATAGTGAGAAATAAGCCAGGCGGTTGTGTCCGTTCAACTCAGACCGTTGGTCAACGGCAAAAATCAGCTCTTTGTTGGTATGATTGTCTGCGTTAAACGTTGAGAAATAATCCGGCGACAGCTGATACTGACCTGAGTTAATGATCTTATCGCTGTATTCAACTACCTTGTCCATGTCTTCGGGCTTGAACGTAAACTGAGTCGCATAGCGGTCACGATAAACAGCCGCGTTCAGATACAACCGGGCCAGCAAGCCCCAGGCTCCTCCCTTCGTTAATCGACCGGGGCCAACGGTTGTCAGCAAGTCCGGCTCAGCCGCCAGCAATTCGGTTTTAACATACTCCAATGCTTCTTCGCCCCGCAGGATTTTCGAACTAGCAGCTATAGCAGGGTCATCTTTTACGAAAACCACCCCAAATAGGTCGAGCATAAGCATGTTGTAATAGGCCCGCATACCTCGCGCTTCGGCGATGTACGTTTTCACGTTCGAGTCTTTGATGGTGGGCAACGCGTTCAGGGCTGTAACTGAACGCGAAATTGCCTGCGACAACACCCGCCAGGTATTCAAAAGGTTGGGATCGGTGCTGGCGGGTACGTGCTGGTGCAGGGCGATATAAATGCCATTGTCACCCCAGTCCGTACCACCCCGATACGGCAAGATGGCCTCATCAGTGGAAATCTCCTGAATCGCAAAATACGTCGTATGCGAGAACAAATCCGGCAAACGGGCGTATACGGGCGCAATGTTCCCATCGGCCGCCTGTTTATCAGTTAGGCCGGTGGCCGACGCTTCGTCGAGGACGTTCTCGGATAAGTCCGTACAGCCGTTCAATGAAAGAAGGCTGAGTAAGGCTATAGTTGAGATGAATATCTTTTTCATGATTATCGGCGGATGGAACGCTGACGTTTATGATTCTTATGATTAATCGTAACGATCATAAAATCAGCGTTCTGTTTATATTAAAATGTCACATTTAGGCCAAACACGAACGAACGAGCTTTCGGATAGCTCAGATAATCAATCCCATACGACGAAATGCCGTTGACCGTCCGGTCAGTGTTGACTTCAGGATCGTAGCCGTTGTACTTCGTAATCACAAACAGATTCTGGCCGGTTGCCGAGAGCCGGATGTTCGAAATCCAGCGTTTCATACCAATTAGTTGAGGATTAAGGTTGTAACCCAGCGTCAGGTTATTGAGCCGGAAAAACGAACCATCTTTCAGGAAGCGGGTCGATACCGGAGCCGCGTTATTGATCGACTCGTTCGGCTCACCAATGCCCTCGGGCGTCGTATTCAAGCCTTTCACCAACCGAGCCTTGTAGAAAAAAGCATTGGCCGTGTTGTCGTAGATCTTGTTACCCGCCACCCCGTTGAAGTTGGCCGTGAGGTCGAAACCCTTGTAGGCTACGCTGCCGTTCACGTTGAACTGCTTCGTGGGCAGGGCACTTCCGGCAGCGATCCGGTCTTTGTCCGTTCCGCCTACGCCGTCGCCGTCAATATCTCGGTAGATACTCACGCCTTTTTCGTCAATACCAATGTACTCACGCAGGAAGAACGTGCCGATTGGTTGCCCGTTCACGTAGCCGTTGATGGTAGCCGATGTTAAACCAGCTCCCGTTGCCGAGCCGGACGTAATGACCGAGTAAGGCGAGTTATTGACCACATTCTTGATAAATGTGATGTTACCGCCTAGATCGAGCCGGAAACCACCTTTGCTCACATACCGGTAGTTCAGGCCCAGTTCGACGCCCTGGTTCGTAATGGTCATGTTCGGTACGTTGGTCCAGTAGGTAGCGGCTGGCTGAATCGGGTCGGCGGGGATGACTTCGAGCAGGATTTTACCCGACACTTTGCGGAAATAATCAACCGTACCGGTCAATGCTCCTTTGAACAGGCCAAAGTCCAGGCCAACGTCGGTCTGCGTCGATACTTCCCACTGAATGTCGGGGTTCGCGAGTCGGGTATAGGTCGTACCGGCCGGATAGTTCGTCGACGCATCGAGCGGATAGCTGGTGGTAGGCCCAACCGTCGAGGTAAACAGCGCCTGGGTAATCTTCGACGGAATCTCCTGGTTACCCGTCCGTCCCCAACCGGCCCGCAGCTTCAAATCAGAGAACAGCCCCGACTGCAGAAACGGTTCTTCCGACAAGCGCCAGCCCGCCGAGAACGAAGGGAACACCCCGTATTTGTTGTTCGCCCCGAACTTACTCGATCCATCAGCCCGCACCGTTGCCGTGAGCAGATACTTATCTTTATACTGGTAGTTCACCCGCGAGAAAAAAGACTGTAGCTCATTTTCAATCGCCGATCCACTGGGCCGGTTGTTAGCCAACGTCAGGTCCTGCCCCAGGCCAACGTTATTGATTGGCTCAATGGGAGAAATCGGAAATTTATTAATGCTCCAGCTACGTTCCTGAATCTTAAACTTCTGGTACGAGTGACCCAACAGAGCCGTTATGCTGTGGTTACCCCAGCCACGAGTATAGGTAAAGTAGTTCTCAACGAGTACGTTCCGGTTGTTACCGTAGATGCTTTCGAGCCGTCCGTCCTGCTGCGGAACTGTGCTCGCCAATGCCTGCAAATCGCGGGTCGAACTGGCGTTGTCAACGCCCAGATTTAATTTGTAAACCAGGTCTTTGGTAATCTTGAGCGAGGGAGATACGTTAACTACCACCCGGTTGATCGTCGTTATGTCTTTCAGCAGACTCAGCGTCACCAACGGGTTGGAAACGCCCTGGTATTTAGCGGGCGCACCAGTGGAATCATAAGCCGGATAAGTTGGGTTAGCCGCAATAGCGTCGCCGATAATATTGGCCCCAGAGCCTCCGGGCTGAGGACCGCCGGATGAGCTGGACACAGGTGGCCGTTCGTTTATCGTCTGCGAAGCCGTCAGGTTCACATCCAGGGTGAGCCGGTCTTCGAGAAACTTTTGAGAAGCATTAAAGCGGCCGGTATATCGTTTGAATTGGCTATTTTTTAATATTCCCTCCTGATTTTGCGCACTCAATGAACCGTAATACGTCAGCCGGTCGGTTCCACCGCTTAAGCCTACGTTGTAATCCTGAGTGATGGCGGTCCGGGTGATTTGGCGCTGCCAGTCGGTTGAAGCCCGCTGGTCGTCCAGTGTCCCTCCCACGGCCACTACCTGCCTGCGGTACTCATCGGCCGAAAACACAGGCAACGGTCGCGCTATATTCGAGATGCCGACACTCGATGAAAGAGTCAGGTTCGAGGCTCCAGCCTTTCCTTTTTTAGTGGTGACTAAGACAACCCCGTTGGCACCCCGGGCTCCGTAAATGGCCGTGGCCGACGCATCTTTCAGAACGTCGATGGATTCGATATCCTGCGGATTCAAAAAGTTGAGTGGATTTAGCGGACTGTTGGTACCACTCGTACTGGAATTATCGAGTGGAATACCGTCCAGTACAAACAGCGGGGTGCTACCCGTACGAACGCCACCGGGTCCGCGAATGGTGATATTTTGGCGACCACCGGGCTCACCACTCGCCGAGGTTACGTTGACCCCAGCCACTTTACCCTGCAGCAGTTGCTCGGGCGAGTTGATAATTCCCCGGTTGAATTCAGTGCTTTTAACAGTGGTTAGGGCACCCGTTGCGTCTTTCTTTGTCGTAGTTCCGTACCCGATCACGACAACCTGCGCCAGCTCAGATGCGGATGGAGTCAGGGTAACGTTTAAGCTCGTGCGGTTGCCCACGCGAACCTCCTGCGACACAAAACCGATGAAGCCAATAACAAGTACTGCATCTTCGTTAGGCACCCCGATCCGGAAGTTACCCTGGGCATCGGTCGTTGTCCCCCGTTGCGTACCTTTCAACACAACCGTACAGCCGGCCAGAGCCTCGTTCGTAGTGGCGTCTTTTACCTGTCCGGTGATGGTGATGTCAGCAGGTAGTGTTACGTTGGAGCGGAAGGCAGTTGGTTTTGCGACCGAAGCAGCGCTACCTTTTTGAATAGGTAGTATCCCGACAGCCAGCAAAAGACAAATGACTATTCGCCACTGTCTATAAAAAAGACGTGGAAAGAGAGAAGAATAGAGACCAGTCATAGTAGGATCTTTTGATTAATCCTACAAAGTTCTCCCTACACATCAATTGGCAAACGGACTTAGAATGATTTAAAGGAATGATAATACTGGCGCTTAAATCTTCAGCACTTACACATTATCTAATTAACTGCCTTATCGGCAAAACATTCCTATTAAAGTTCATTGACATTCAATCAACTAATAATTTGGTTGGTGCGCAGGTTTACGTTGATTACTACCTGAGCTTTTAAGTTTGATAGCTCGATAGAAACTCTAATATTAAAACTCATAGGCGTCTGGCGGGTTATACTCCTTAAAACCTTTTTTAACCCGCCATGACCCAAACAGTATTAGTCACCGGCGGCACCGGAACCATCGGCCGCCGTCTGACGCAGTTACTCCAACAAGAAGGTTATCAGGTATCCTTGCTAAGTCGGTCTGCGCAAGCCATACCGAACATAAAAACATACCAATGGGATGTAAAAAAAGGGCACATTGACCCGCAGGCGATTATAAACGCCGATCACATCATCCACCTCGCCGGTGCGGGTATTGCCGACGAACGCTGGACCGATGCCCGAAAAGAGGAGATACTGAACAGCCGTACGCAATCCACCGAACTACTAGCGCAGGCATTGGCGAAGAACACACACAAGGTGAAGTCATTCGTTGGCTCGTCGGCCATCGGTTATTACGGGGGCGACACCAGTGACCGGCCACTGACCGAAACCAGCGAGGGAGGTAGCGATTTCCTGGCGCAGGTCGTGCGGGCCTGGGAACGTTCGGAGGATAAAGTAGCTGCGCTCGGCATCCGGACGGTGAAGCTCCGCACGGGCGTCGTGCTGACCATGGAAGGGGGAGCGTTGCCTAAATTAGCTCAACCCGTTCGGCTTGGTGCCGGGGTCGCGATCGGCACTGGGCAGCAGTACATTTCGTGGATTCACCTCGACGACCTCTGCCGGATGTACATCCAAGCGTTAACCGATGAATCGTGGCAGGGGGTGTACAATGCCGTCGCCCCAACGCCCGTAACCAACGAAACGCTGACGAGGGCCATTGCTCAAGTCTTGAACCGGCCGCTCATTTTACCTAACGTACCAAACTTCGTTATTAAGCTGATGTACGGCGAACTGGCCATCACCGTGACGGGGGGCAACTATGTCCTCAACAAACGCATCGCCGACGAAACAAGCTTTAAATATCAATACGCCGATCTGACGAATGCACTGGAGGATTTGCTAAAGTAGCCTGGCCGGACGTAGCCGCTGGGACGCCAGCCCGGCCAGGCTACTTTTCTAGCTCCATTCGCGGTCGGCGGAGTCTTTGGTATTCCACGTGTCGGTGGGCGCGAACCACGTACCGCCTTTCTTTAGGAACCGTTTAGCGACTTCTTCGTTAAGTTCAACGCCAAGGCCTGGCTTGTCAGGGACTTTAACAAATCCTTTATCGGTTATCGGTTTCATGCCCGTCACCAGGTCTTCCCAACCCGTTACGTCAACGCCATGGTGCTCAAGAGCGACAAAGTTTTCGGTTGCCGCTGCGCAATGGACGTTGGCCATCATGCAAATAGGCGACCCGGCAAAGTGCATCGCCATTGGGATACCCTTTTCTTCGGCGTAATCGCCGATTTTCTTTGTTTCCAGGAGGCCGCCCGATGAAGCCAGATCGGGATGAATCATGTCAATCGCTTTGGCGTCAATCAGCTTAATGAAATCTTCTTTCAGGTAAATGTCCTCGCCGGTCAGCGTTGGCGTGTCAATGGCGTCGGTAATTTGCTTCCACTGATCAGTGTAGAACCAGGGCACAAGGTCTTCGAGCCAGGCCAGCCGGAAGGGTTCCATCGCCCTGCCAATCTGAATGGCGGTATTTACGTCGAAGTGGCCGAAGTGGTCGGCTGCTAAGGGCGTGTCATAGCCGACAATATCCCGTACTTTACCTACGTGATCTACAAGTGCATCAAGGCCTTTCTTGGTGATTTGAATCCGGGTGAACGGGTGCTTTGTGCTAGCATAGTTGCCCAATTTGCCCATCTCTTTTTCGTCCCACTGTCTTTTCACACTCCAGTTGTTGGCATTAACCAGCATACCCGGCTTGTCGGCCAGCATACCAATGCCAAAGTCCATCTTCAGAAATGTGTAGCCCTGATCTTTCCGAACCTTCATATTCTTGGCAAAGTCATCGTAATCCTTGCCTTCGGGCGTGTCCGCATAAAGCCGGATGAAATCGCGGTATTTGCCACCCAACATTTGATAACAGGGCACGTTATAGGCCTTGCCAGCCAGGTCCCACAGGGCCATTTCGACCCCACAAACGCCACCCGCGGCCCGACTGTGATTACCAAACTGCTTGATTTGCTTAAAGATCTGCTCTACGTTGCAAGGATTCTTGCCCAGTATCCGGCTCTTTAGCATCAATGCGTAATTTGCGCTGGCGCCGTCGCGTACTTCGCCCCAACCGACCAACCCCTGATTGGTGTCGATGCGGATGATCGGGCTGGAAAACGGCACACCAGCCAGAACGGCCACCCGCATATCGGTGATTTTCAGATCAGCTGGTTTAGAATCGCGGGGGACTTTCTGGGTTATGAATTCCAGCTCCTGCTCAGTCGTAAATCGTCCGGATAATTTTTCGAACGTCATCCCTAACGAGAGACCGCCCAAACCAGCGTTACGCAAAAAATTTCGACGATCGGACGGAGTATGCGCCGAGGGCTTGGGAGCGTTGGCACGAGTGAAAAAATTCTTCATGGCAAACAGGTTAATCATGGTTTAAGGCTATTCCTGTATAAAATGATAAAATGGCAGTATTTTACTCATCCAGCTGCCTTTTTAGCCGTAGTTACGTCAAACCCTTCGTCTCTAATGAAAAAACTAATCTTACTGGCCATCTTGTCGGCAAGCTTGTCAGTACAAGCCCAGCGGATAGGTTCATCGCCCGAATACGTTAAAGCGTTAACGGCCAACTGGAAAGGGGACCGGCTGCCCGACGGTCGTCCTAACGTACCTGATTTGGTTCTTGAACGGTTACAGAACTGCACGCTGGAACAGGTTTGGGGATATCTGGGCAACAAAGGTTATCGGAACCAGGTCGAGAAAAACTGGATCATTCTTAAACCCGGCGAAACCATGACCGGCCGGGTCGTTACGGCCCAGTTTATGCCTACTCGTCCAGACCTCGATAGCTTGGTGAGAGCCCAAGGAAAAGCAGAAGGACGCTCGCAGAAGGGCGGCATCAACATCTGGCCGATTGACATTCTAACGAAGGGTGACATTTACGTAGCTGATGGCTATGGTAAGATTAAGGACGGGACATTAATTGGTTCCAGCCTAGGGAATGCCATCTACGGAAAAACCGGTAAGGGCGTTATTTTTTACGGCTCCGTGCGGGACATGCAGGAACTGAAAGACACCAAAGGCTTTAATGCCTGGGTCAAAGGCCACGACCCATCATACATTAAAGACATGACGCCGACCTCGATTAATGCCCCGATTCGTGTAGGCGAGGTGACGGTAATGCCGGGCGACGTGGTGTTTGCGAATGAATATGGTGTGGTATTCATTCCGGCTCACTTGGTTGAAGGTCTTGTGTCGGCGTCTGAAATGACTGCCCTGCGCGACGAGTTTGAACGGGTACTGCTTCAGCAGGGCAAATATCCATCTGGCGAAATCCACGGCGATTGGTCGGCCAAAATCAAAGATGAATTCCGGGCCTGGGTTGGCAAATACCCTAAGAAGCTAGCCATCACTCAGAAAGACATTGACACCTATCTGGCCAAAGAAGGCCATTAAGTTTGTTTTTAAACACAGAGGGCACAGAGTTGAACACAGAGGTAACCGAGTTAATAATCCTTGTGCTCTCTGTGTTTATCTCTGTTCGCTCCGTGTTTAAAAAATCTCAAAAATCAGTACAATGAAAGGTAACATCGCTATTTTTTCACTACTATTCAGCCTTTGCATTTCGGGCGCTCTCTTTGCCCAAACAATACCCAAAGATGAGTTGCTCTTTCTAACTTCCGAGTGGAAAGGTGAACGCTTCGCTGATGGTCGGCCTAAAATTCCGGATAATCTATTAGAAAGAGCCAAAAAAATAGGAATCGACGATGCCTGGACCGTCCTGAAAAATGAAGGCTACACCAACCAGTTTGAGGGCAATTGGAAGTTGATTCAGAACGACGTACCAGTAATCGGGCGTGCCGTTACGGCGATGTTCATGCCCAGCCGCCCGGACGTAGAGAAAAACATTAAGGAGCGGGGAACAACCAAACAAGGGCGAAAAGGAAACACCAACGCCTGGCCAATTGAAGTACTCACCAAAGGCGATGTGTATGTAGCCGACGCTTACGGCAAAATTGGCGGGGGTACCTTAATGGGCGCTACGTTGGGCAATGCCATTTTCAGCAAAACAGGTAACGGGGTCGTTTTTAACGGAGCCGCCCGAGACTTGCAGGAGTTACAGAACATCAAAGGGTTTAATGCTTTTGTCCGCGATTTTCACCCGTCGTTTCTGGAAGAAATGGTGCTTATGGGATTGAACACCCCCATTCGAATCGGCAGCGCCATGGTGCTACCCGGCGATTTGGTCATTGCGCAGCGGGAAGGGGTTTTGTTTGTGCCCGCTCACATGGCCGAACAGGTAGTCGGTACCTGCGAATTTGTCACTCGCAAAGATCAGTTTGGCTTTGAAACCGTTAAATCGGGTCGCTACACTACAGGGCAGATTGACAGCCAGTGGACCGACGAAATCAAGGCTGATTTTCTCAAATGGCTTAGTCAACACCCCGAGTTAGGCACCATGACCCGACCTGAGCTAGATAAAATGATGAGCAAGCGAACGTGGTAGGTTCTGATTCTTTACTGTCTATCAAGCGTTCAGCTCACTCTGCTAGTGTAACTACGTACCGGTTAAGTCCGCGTCTCGCCGAACCTCTAACCGGTGGAACGTGTTTTTTATACATGACCGATTACTTAAAAGATGCCCTTCGTAAAGCCGCCATGTTCTGCGCTTATCAGGAACGAACCCAGCAGGAAGTCCGCGACCGATTGAAAGAGTGGGGCGTTTGGGGCGACGATGCCGAAGAAGTTATTGCTGAGCTTATTCAGCAGAACTACTTGAACGAAGAACGCTTCGCGAAGTCGTTCGCAGGCGGCAAATTTCGGGTAAAGGGCTGGGGCAAACGTAAGATTAAACAACATCTCCAGCAGCGGGGCATCACAGGTTACAATCTTGATCAGGCCATGAACGAGATTGCTCCCAACGACTACCGCGAAACATTGACTGAATTGTTAGCTAAGAAACGCCAAAGCATTCGCGACGATAATCCCCTAGTCGTAAAGCAGAAGCTAGTCCGGTATGCCATGAGCAAAGGCTATGAATCGGAGTTGATATTCGCGGTTTTAGGAAATGATGATTAGCGCACATTTCACTGATTGGCTTTTTTACCGATTTTTGTCTTTTATCATTCAACTTATCCTTCATGCCCCAACTTTTTCTGGATGCCGAACGTATGGCCAACTTAACCAGTGGCCTGGGGCAAGTTTGTTTACATTTAGGGCGCGAGCTGGTTCGGCAAAAACCACCCGGTTGGGAATTGACTTTTTTAGTACCCCAGCAGCAGGTAGGTCTATTTGGCCCTTCGGCAGACTATATAGTAGCCAGTCGGTGGCGACGGGTGTGGCATCCCTGGACGTTTGACGTATGGCATAGCCCGTATCAGAACACCCGGTTCATCCCGACTCGCAAGACCAAGTTTATTTATACAATCCTCGACCTGAATTATCTCTCGTTGCCGATCTATTCTGCCCAGCGAAAAGCCCGTCAGAAAAAGCACTATCAGCAGTGCATTAATCAGGCAGCTGCCATAACAACGATTTCTGACTACGTAGCGCGGGACGTACGTCAGCAGCTAGTTGTGCCGAATACCACCCCTCTCGAAGTAATTTACTGCGGAGTAGAAACCCCTTCTGCCGCGCCAACCACGTCGCCAACAGTACAGCCCGACAGGCCCTTTCTGTTTTTTATAGGTATGCTGCAACCCTATAAAAACGTTCATACTTTGTTGCCTATACTAGAAGCCCATCCTGATTATCAATTAGTATTGGCTGGCCCTAACGACAAACCGTACGCTCAGGAGATATACCAACAAGCTCAACAGATGGGTGTGGCGGATCGGCTCCTGATGCCGGGACCCGTTGATGAGCCTACGAAGTGGTGGCTCTATGCCAACTGCGAAGCGCTTATGTTTCCGTCTCTGATGGAAGGCTTCGGCTTACCTGTGGTCGAAGCGATGGCATTTGGCAAACCGGTGTTTTGTTCACCATTAACAAGTTTACCCGAGGTAGGTGGCCCCGACGCGTTCTATTTCCCGTCGTTCGATGCCGAAACGGTTGTCAATACCTTCCGGCAAGGCATGGAAATCTACCGGCGAGACCCTGATTTACCGAATCGACTACAGCAATACAGACAGCAGTTTCAGTGGGACGTAGTAGCGGGTGATTATTGGCAACTTTACCAGGATGTATTCGCTGGTAAAAAAACGATTTTGTCTCAGCGGGCCAGCCTGGCCAAAACAAACTAAGGGTTCAGTTACTCATTGCCGTATGGCTTCCATCGCGTGGCAGAACGAATTAATGGGTTCATGCGTGGTGGTGTAACCTAACGACTGAACGTATTGATTGAAGACGTTTATATTGTTTTGTTCTTTATCCAGGTCGTGCACCTCAATCACCATTTTACGGATACGTTTAATCAGTTCGGGAGCCGTATTGTAGATGATGTCATACTCACTGCCTTCGCAATCCAGCTTCAACAAGTCGATTGATTGGAGATCGTTTTTCTGAATGATGTCGGTGAGCGTTACGCAGGAGACAGTAAGCTTGTGCGTATTGTTTTCGTTGAATTCGGCAAACCGAGAGGCTACAACCTGACTATTTTCTTCGGCTTCGGCAAACAAATCCAGCTTGTCGAGTGGTAAGCCAGTCACGGCCATTTGAAAAAGCTTAATATTTTGCTGAAGCCGCGGATTTTGATCTAATGTATGCTGGAGCGTTTTCACATTAGCAGGCATCGGCTCGTAGGCATAGATCGTTGCTTTCTCGATCTTCGACAAGAGCTGAATATCAAAGAAGCCAGCATTAGCCCCTACATCAATGACTACCGGTTGCGCCGGAAGCTGAAGAGCCAACGCATCGATCTCATACACATCAGCCATGAATATTTCCTTGAACACTTGGTACAAGCTATCTGACACCTGAAACCGAACGGGCAGTGGCTTAGTCGTAAATGAAAGGTTGCGTGTGCGTCGCTCTCCTTTACGAAACATGTATTCGCCCGGGTTGGCTATATGCCGCCATAATCTGAAATATCGGCTGATGCCTTGTACTGCCATGTCTTGAGTTTTGCCGAAAATTACAAATTAAAGTAAAGCTATCTATCGCTGACACAATCACCGGATAGCCAGTACTCTCTGGCTAACTCGTAGGTCCAATCAGTCAAAAAGAAGAAGCCTCACCGTGAAAGTCACGGTGAGGCTTCTTCTTTTCGAATCAACTCTATTTATGGCTAAAAATCAGCGTCCATTACGAAGCCTTTTGGTTCTTCAACAACCGGTGCAGGCGCAGCGTTGTCGGCATCCTGTGATTGAGTCGCAGCGGCTTTCATGGCTTTGAATTTTGCCATCACTTCACCCCGCTGATACTCTCCAACCCGCTTCTCAAAGAAGTTTGTCTTACCCTGCAACGAAATCATGTCCATGAAGTCGAAGGGGTTCGATACATCATATAGTTTGCGCAGGCCAAGCGTTACGAGCAAGTGGTCAGCTACGAAGGCGATGTACTGCTTCATCAGCTCAGCGTTCATACCGATCAGCGAAACGGGCAGGGCATCTGCCACAAACTCCTGCTCAATCTCGACTGCATTCCGAATGATGTCATAAATCTGCGATTCCGGCATCTTGTTCACAATGTGGTCGGTGTACAGCATGCAGGCGAAGTCGCGGTGCAGACCTTCATCGCGCGAGATAAGCTCATTCGAGAATGTCAGGCCCGGCATCAGACCACGTTTCTTGAGCCAATAGATGGAACAAAACGAGCCCGAGAAGAAAATACCTTCCACAGCCGCAAACGCGATAAGCCGCTCGGCAAACGTACCATTGTCGATCCAGCGTAGCGCCCACTCAGCCTTCTTCTGCACGCATGGAATGGTATCAATGGCGTTCAGCAACCGATCTTTTTCGGTGGGATCTTTAATGTATGTATCGATCAGCAGCGAATAGGTTTCAGAGTGAATGTTCTCCATCATTACCTGAAACCCATAAAAGCACTTGGCTTCAGCGTACTGTACCTCTGACAGGAAATTTACGGCGAGATTTTCATTCACGATTCCGTCCGAAGCGGCAAAGAACGCCAGTACGTGCGAAATGAAGTGCCGTTCGCCGTCGTTAAGGCTGTTCCAGTCTTTCATGTCCTGGCCTAGGTCAATTTCTTCGGCGGTCCAGAACGATGCTTCGTGCGTTTTATAATACTCCCAAATGTCCCAATGCTTGATTGGGAACAGCACAAAGCGGTTTTTGTCTTCTTGCAGAATCGGTTCAATTACTTCGTTTTGTACCATAACGGAAGGAGTTTTATAAGAATCGGCCAGCTATTTAATCTGGCTAAGTGGACCAACAATGAGCAAAGTTGCTCTAACAAAATTAAGAGTTCCCATCGCTTCTGCAAGTCACCAAAAGCACTCCAACCGTATTAGACAAATGATGATTTTTAGTAACATGTACACAATCAGCGAATTGCCCCTGAGTAGTTTGAGTAAGTTCTTGAAATAGTTCAGGAAAGAAGAACCTCATAGGTTATATCAATTCCGTTACATCCAGCGTAGTGTGACCCTATTCACTATAATTCGGTAATCGTTATCCCTTTTCGAACTAAATAAGCACCAATATTAAACGTGTGTCCGTCCATGATTTCTACATCCTTGTTCCAGTCGACGGTTTCTGTTCGGTCGGGCGTGGCAATCAGGACTACTTGTGCGTCGGTGAGGACCCAAATAATTTTATGCACGCCAAAGTAGAACAGCTTACGGGTCTTTTTGTAGATATAGCCGTTTTCGGTCATTCCTTCGCTGTCTGCCTCAATGTCGATCTCAATGGCAAGCAGGGGCGGCACGTCGGAATACTTCTTCGAGATTTTGGCGGGTGTCAGCACGGTCTGATCGTAGATGGCAATATCGTTCGCCAAATTGTTACGATGGTCGAGATGAACGCCTGACTCGCCGGTGAGCACGAAATACTTATCTTCATCAAGAAACCCAAAGATTACTTTCATTAAATGTGAAATAATAATCGACTGGAGAGTACTGGCTCCCATAATTTCTTCAACTGTTTTTATGCCTGACAATACGTCCCGGTAGCCTTTTCGATAGACAGGCTTACCATCCATAATTTCGTAGATCAGGGAATCGGGTATTTTACGCCGGGGTTTGGGAGCCGGTCGGCGGGGGGCATCATAAGCAATAGCCATAAAAATTACAGATCAGTATAGCCAAATATAGGCAATTTGCGGGGACGGTCAATAGGACAAAACGGTCGTCTCCCCGGAAACTCACACCGCTGGTTTTACGTTGCTATTTAGAATAAGCCATCGCTTCGGCGATCCGACCACAACAAATATAACGTGACGACGGAAGAAAAAGCCACCGGTCAGCAGGCCGGACTCACTGACATTGACCTGACGGGTTACGACCAGATCGAGGTCCTCGGTGCCCGCGAACATAATCTGAAAAATATTGACGTTACGATCCCCCGCAATAAGCTGGTGGTCGTGACAGGTATCAGCGGTAGTGGCAAATCGTCGCTGGCGTTCGATACCATTTACGCCGAAGGCCAACGGCGCTACATGGAAAGCTTTTCGGCTTATGCGCGCTCGTTTATCGGCGATATGGAGCGGCCCGATGTTGACAAGATCAACGGCCTCAGCCCGGTGATCTCCATTGAGCAGAAAACGACCTCAAAAAACCCTCGTTCCACTGTCGGCACCACCACGGAGATTTATGACTTTCTGCGACTCCTGTATGCTCGGGCTGGCGAAGCGTTCTCGTACGTAACGGGGCGCAAGATGGAACGTCAATCCCAAGACCAGATCATTGATACGATTCTTGGTCAATATGAAGGACAAAAGCTGACATTATTGGCCCCGGTCATTAAAGGACGAAAGGGGCATTACCGCGAACTGTTCGTGCAAATTGCCAAGACCGGCTACACCAAAGTACGGGTCGACGGCACTGTGCAGGACATTGTCCCGAAGATGCAGCTCGACCGGTACAAAATACACGACATTGAAATCGTGATCGACCGGCTCGTGCCTAAGCCAGATGACCGCTATCGACTCAGTCAGTCCGTACAAACGGCGTTAAAGCAAGGTAAAGGTGCCATGCAGATGCTCGACGGTGCCGGGACGTTGGTGTATTTTTCGCAAAACCTGATGGACCCCGAGTCGGGCATCAGCTACGATGAGCCGTCGCCTAACTCGTTTTCGTTTAACTCACCTTATGGCGCCTGCCCCGTTTGTAACGGTTTGGGAGTCGTTGAAGAAATCACCGAAGAATCGGTTATTCCTGATAAGTCATTAAGTATCAGCCGTGGTGCTATTGCACCTCTGGGCGAGTATCGTGAGTTGTGGATATTTAAAGAAATTGAAGCGATTCTTAAGAAGTATAAGCTGAACCTCAGCACACCTGTTGCCAAGTATCCTGATGACCTGGTGCACGCGCTGATGTACGGTACTGAAGACGAAGCTACAGTTCCGTCGAAGAAATACCCTGGCGAGGATTACTACAGTTTTAAGTTTGAGGGCATTGTCAACTTTCTGAAACGTCAGCAGGAGAACAGCACCGACAAAATTCAGGAATGGCTCAAGGACTTCATGGTGGTCAAGACCTGTCCTGAGTGCGCTGGCGCCCGATTGAAGAAAGAGTCGCTTTATTTCAAGATTGACGATAAGAACATTTCCGAATTAGCCCGGATGGACATTTCGGAATTAACTACTTGGTTCGACGGCTTAGAAGACCGCCTGAGTGATCGGCAGAATACTATTGCGAAAGAGATCTTAAAAGAGATTCGCAAACGTATTGGATTCCTACTGGACATTGGTTTGGACTACCTTACGCTAGATCGCCCACTTCGTACCTTATCGGGTGGGGAAGCACAGCGCATCCGGCTGGCGACGCAGATTGGCACCCAACTGGTTGGCGTATTGTATATTATGGACGAGCCGAGCATTGGTCTACACCAGCGCGACAACGTCAAATTGATAGATTCGTTAAAGAACCTGCGCGATTTAGGCAATACTGTGCTCGTCGTTGAACACGACAAGGACATGATGCTCGAATCCGACTTCATTCTGGATATTGGTCCCGGTGCCGGACGTCATGGCGGACAGGTTGTCGGCATTGGCACGCCCGAGGAGTTCTTACGAAACGGTAGCACAACGGCTGATTACCTGAGTGGCCGACGTAACATCGACGTCCCGACCGAACGGCGCAAAGGCAACGGTAAGTTTCTCATTATTAAGAACGCAACCGGTCATAACTTAAAGAACGTAACACTGAGATTGCCACTTGGCAAGATGGTCACGATCACCGGCGTGTCGGGTAGTGGTAAATCATCACTAATTCACGAAACGCTGTTCCCAGTGTTGAACCGGCACTTTTACAAGTCGAAGCGTGAGCCACTGCCATTTAAGTCGGTGGACGGTTTAGAACACCTGGATAAGGTTATTGAAGTAGATCAGTCGCCCATCGGAAGAACCCCTCGTTCAAACCCAGCGACGTACACGGGCATGTTTTCGGAGATTCGGACCCTGTTTGCCGAACTGCCCGAAGCTAAAATCCGGGGGTACAAACCCGGCCGATTCTCATTTAACGTGAAGGGTGGCCGCTGCGAAGACTGCGAAGGGGCGGGCATGAAGAAGATCGAGATGGAGTTTCTGCCCGACGTTCATGTCATGTGCGAAACCTGCAAAGGTAAGCGCTTCAACCGCGAAACCCTGGAGGTTCGTTTCAAAGGCAAATCCATTGCCGACGTGCTCGATATGACCGTTGAGCAGGCATTGGACTTCTTCGCCAGCCAGCCAAAGATCCTGCGGAAGGTGACAACGTTGAACGACGTTGGCTTAGGTTACATCACGCTTGGTCAGCACGCAACAACTTTGTCGGGTGGTGAGGCACAGCGGGTGAAATTGGCAGAAGAACTTTCTAAAAAAGACACCGGCAAGACGCTGTATATTCTCGACGAGCCAACCACCGGTCTACACTTTCAGGACATCTCGCACCTCCTGGACGTGCTGAACAAACTCGCTGACAAGGGAAATACCGTCCTAATTATCGAGCACAACCTTGATGTCATCAAAGTCTCCGACCACCTCATTGACTTAGGTCCCGAAGGCGGCAACAAAGGCGGTCAGATCATCGCCGAAGGCCCCCCCGAAAAGGTAGCAGAGGTAAAGGGGAGCTATACAGGGAAGTTTTTGAAGATGGAGCTACAAAGCTAGAAGCAGGGAAATACGCTATCTTCGTGGACTCAAAACAACCTGCGAAAATCGGTTTATGCGTAATCCCTTCTTTTACATTTTGCTACTTGTGCTAATCGTTTTAGACGGCTGGCTTTTATCGCACCCCAATCTGATCGGTCAGGCTGGGGTGTTCTTTTTTGATTACACCTTTCTCGAAACGGTTCCCAAAGCGCTGGCCACGGTTTCAGGGGTAGTCATAGCAGCCTTACTGATTACGTGGGTTGTGTGGCAATTAGGGCGCCCAGTGTCAACCATACTTTTAATTGTGCTACTGGCTGCATCGGGTTACTATTTATTTCAAAGCTTCACGCATTATAACGGAGGTATTTACAAACTGACGGGCGCAGGCTTTCGGGCAGGAGCGGTTTTACTACCTGGGTTGGTAGTGCTAGTATTTGGAGCGGGCTTAATTGATTCATTACAAAGAAAGCCACGTCGCTGATGAGACACCTGTTAACTATCTGGGCTATTCTGTCCGTCACCTTTACCACCGCCCAAACCACCTACCTCCTCCGCCCCGACCGCGTCTTCGATGGCGAAAACAGCCACGACGGTTGGGTCGTCCGCGTGAAAGGGGATAAGATTGAAACCGCCGGGCCAGCGAGTTCTGTGTCGGCCAACGGCGCGGAGGTAATTGACCTAAAAGGCACTACACTCATGCCGGGTATGATTGAAGGCCATTCGCATTTGTTCCTTCACCCCTACAACGAAACCCCCTGGGATGATCAGGTGCTGAAAGAAGCGCGTTCGCTGCGGGTAGCCCGGGCAACGGTTCATGCGCAAAAGACCCTGCTGGCGGGCTTTACGACCGTTCGGGATTTGGGAACCGAAGGCGCTGATTACGATGATGTCGGTCTAAAACAAGCCATTAATCAGGGTATTATTCCTGGTCCACGGATGATGATTGTTACGCGGGCACTCATTGCTACGGGTAGCTATGCGCCCAAAGGATTTAGCGCTGACATTGACGTACCTCAGGGAGCCGAAGAAGCCGACGGGCACGACGCATTGATTCAAGCCGTTCGGCGGCAGATTGGCAAGGGGGCCGATGCCATTAAAATCTATGCTGACTACCGATGGGGACTCATGGCCGAAGCGCGACCGACCTACACTGTTGACGAAATTAAGCTAATCGTGGAGGTGGCTAAAAGCAGCGGTCGTAGCGTAGTAGCCCACGCCAGTACAGCCGAGGGTATGCGCCGGGCCATTGTAGGCGGCTGCGAAACCGTTGAACACGGCGACGCAGGAACGCCTGAAATCTTCAGGCTCATGAAAGAACATGGCACAGCCCTTTGCCCGACGTTGGCCGCGGGTGATGCCGTAAGCCAGTACCGGGGCTGGAAGAAAGGGCAAGATCCCGAGCCAGCACGGATTCGTGAGAAGCGGGTGACATTCAAACAGGCACTAGACGCGGGCGTAACCATCTGCGCCGGGGGCGACGTGGGCGTATTCAGTCACGGTGATAACGCCCGTGAGCAGGAGATGATGGTAGATTATGGCATGAAACCGCTGGATGTCCTGCGCTCTACGACATCGGTCAACGCCGATGTGTTTCACCTTACCGACCGGGGGCGTGTTAAGGCCGGATTGTTAGCCGATCTGGTAGCTGTGGAAGGTGATCCAGTAAAAACGGTAGCCAGTCTACGCCGGATTAAACTGGTTATGAAAGGGGGACAGCTTTACAAACAATAGCATAAAACTTATTAGATGTTCTCGGGGTTACACCTTAATACAACTGTTAGACGGCTTTTTTAATGTATTTTCATCCGTCGTTTATGTTTTTGGGCTAATTTCGCCCGGCATGGACGTGCCCCGATGCTCGACAAGCTGCTAATCCATTATTTGTGAATACTCTACCCTGATTTTCTGTATGGCAAACACTGCTGAATTAACCGTCGATGGCAAATCCTATTCGTTTCCAACGCTAGAGGGAACAGAACACGAAAAAGCTTTCGACATTTCCAACCTCCGTGACCAAACCGGCTACGTTACCTTAGACCGGGGCTATAAAAACACTGGTGCAACCCAAAGTGCTGTTACATTCCTCGACGGTGAGCAGGGCATTTTACAGTATCGCGGTTATGCCATCGAAGATCTGGCGGCAAAGGCATCATTCCTGGAAGTTGCTTATTTACTCATCTACGGCGAGCTACCCACCCAAGAGCAATATGCTCAGTTTGAGAACTCTATTCGTCGTCATACACTAGTGAACGAAGACATGCGGAAAATCTTCGACGGTTTTCCGGTCAATGCGCACCCAATGGGTGTACTGGCGTCGCTTGTCAGTGCTATGAGTGCCTTTTACCCTGATTCCTATGAAGGCGCTGGATTAAATAACATCGACCTACACATTACTCGGTTGTTAGCCAAATTACCAACGCTGGCCACCTGGTCGTATAAGCGGGCAATGGGTCACCCCATTAATTACCCCAAAAACAACCTCGACTACATCCCAAACTTCTTGAATATGATGTTTGCGCTGCCCGTCGAAGACTATAAAGTTGATCCGGTTGTAGCCGAAGCATTAAACGTGCTGCTGATTCTTCATGCCGACCATGAACAAAATTGTTCGACCTCAACGGTTCGGTTGGTGGGTTCGTCGCAGGCCAATATCTACTCGTCGATTTCGGCGGGTGTTAGTGCGCTTTGGGGTCCTCTGCATGGCGGAGCCAACCAGGAAGTAATTGAGATGCTGGAAGAAATTAAAGCCAACGGTGGCGACGTAGCCAAGTATGTTGACATGGCGAAGAACGCTAAGACAACTGGCTTCCGGCTGTTTGGCTTTGGTCACCGCGTTTATAAAAATTTCGACCCACGCGCCAAAATCATTAAGAAAGCGGCTGATGACGTCTTAGCCAAACTGGGCGTTAACGACCCTGTGCTGGAGATAGCGAAAGGCCTTGAAGAAGCTGCCTTGAACGATGAATACTTCGTACAGCGCAAACTCTACCCGAATGTCGATTTCTATTCGGGTATCATCTACCGGGCACTGGGTATCCCGACAAATATGTTTACGGTGATGTTTGCGATTGGCCGTCTGCCGGGCTGGATTGCTCAGTGGAAAGAAATGCGCGAGCAGAAAGAACCCATTGGCCGCCCCCGCCAGATTTACACCGGTGCAACATTACGTGAGTTCAAATCAATCGAGCAACGGTAAGATTCGCGAATAGCTTAATGACATAATGCAGAAACCGGTAACTCTAAATCAGTTATCGGTTTCTGCATTAATTGACTTTTGTAATTCTGTTTTGGGCTGTTAGTCCTCTCTCGCTTCTTTCCGATTCGCATCCGCCATACGGACGATACGGGGCGTAAATTGGGCCAATACCTCTACCAAATCGCGCTGGGCGTCGATCACCGTTTCGATGTTTTTGTACACCATAGGCGCTTCGTCGAGGTCGCCCCCGATCAACTGCACGTCGGCGGCCTGCAAGGCTTGGTCAAGCTGCGGACGCGTAATGGTATCGAACGCTTTTGTGCGCGACATAACCCGTCCGGCGCCGTGAGAAGCGGAGTTCAACGAATCGGCTAGCCCGAGTCCCCGCACAACAAAGCCAGGCTGGGTCATCGACCCCGGAATAATACCCAGTACATCAGTTCCGGCAGGCGTTGCGCCTTTTCGATGCACCATAACAGGCTGTCCGTCGGGCAGTTGTTCCTTCCAGGCAAAATTGTGGTGATTTTCGAGCCGGATTATTGGATTCTGATTCAGTGTCTGAGCAATCTTATTATGAATTTCATGGTGGTTAGCGGAGGCATAGTCACCTGCCAGATTCATGGCAATCCAGTACTCCTGTCCTTCTTCCGTATTCAGATCAAGCCAGGCCAGATGAGCCGCCTGCTTAGGTAGCCGCGTCTTCTGCATGGCCAGTTTTGAATAATGGCCCGCGACGTTTGCGCCAAATCCCCGCGAACCCGAATGCGACAGCAAGGCCAGATATGATCCAGCTGGAAGCTGAAGCTGCTCGTCTCGTTCGCTGACCGACAAAATACCCCATTCCACAAAGTGATTTCCCGTACCCGAGCTGCCTAGTTGCCGGTACGCCTTGTCTTTCAATTCACGAATGACCTTCGTAGCGCGCCATTCGTCCCTGTCCATAATTGTCTCATCATACTTTGTACGGGTTTCACCCCCGATGCCAAAGCGTGTATTGTCCAGCAGAGCTTTAGTCAGCAACGTCGAATCACGCTCCAGGACAGCCGGAGGAAGGTCAAACACGGACAAGCACATCCGACAGGCAATGTCGACGCCCACGGCATAGGGAATAATCGTGTTGATGTCGGTAGCCAGCACTCCGCCAATGGGCAGCCCATACCCCTGGTGTGCATCAGGCATGAGTGCTCCAGCTACCGATATGGGTAAGCTGGCGGCTGTTTCCATTTGTCGAAGGGCGCCCTCTTCAATATGCTCGCGCCCAAAAATCGCATACGGTAGCGGATTGGCGCGTAGTTCGTAATCGGCCACCGCCTGGCTCTCGCTAGCGTTCAGCACGTAAGGCGGTGGCTCAGGGGGCAGGTAAGTAGTTCCTGCTTCACTTAACGGAACGGCGACTCCCTGTTTATTAAGCTCATAAATAGCCTGCGCCAGGTTCGTCACCTTATTCTTTGAGTAGGCAAACTTCTTAGGGTTCTGAAGCATCTGGGCCATCAGGCTCAACACCTTATCTTTAGGCAAACCGGCCCGTTGAATCAAGCCATTGCCTACACGTAAGAAAGCGGCATGCAAATTAGCCGGAACAGGGGCCAGCGCCAGAATATCGTCAGTGGTCAATAACGTTTCCATAATTGTTTAAGGCTCCGCGCCCAGCCTGGGCGCGGAGTGAGATTAATTTTTAGATGTACCAAATAACCCTTTCAACTGATCCAGAAGCTGGCCATTACCCGACAGCGAAATCGAGCTAACCTTCTCGGCAATTTTCTCGACGTATTCCATCTCTTTCAGTTTCCAAAGCATCTCGTTTTCTTCCATGAGCCGGGCGGTGTTGAGCAAGCTCCGGGTCGATGCGGTTTCTTCCCGGCGCATGATGGAGTTTGCCTGCGCTTTTTTCTCCGCCATCAATACCTGGTTCAGAATATCACGCATATCGCCTGGCAGGATGATGTCTCGTAGACCACCCCCACGCAATTCAACGCCAATAGCCTCGGCTTTACCCGCACTGCTACGAATTACAACCTCGGCCAAGTCGCTTTTTGTCTCCAGCAACTGATCCAAGGTCTGGTTACCAATGTATTCGCGCAGGGCCAGCTGCATCAATACGTACAGTTGGCGGTCATACTCTTTGTTATCAACCAGAGCCTTCATCACGTCGACCACCCGGTACTGCACGAAGAAACTAACCCGCAAGCTGGCTTTATCACGGGTCAGGATTTCCTGCCCCGATACTTCCATCTGCTGCTGGCGCATATCTACTTTCAGCACGTGAACAGGAATATTATTCTTCCACCAATGATAGGTACCTGCATCCAGTACTCGGCTAAACGTCCAGTCGATGAACAGCACGCCTTTTTCGTGGGCTTCCACGGTGTAACTGCGGACATATGCTGACAAAGGCTGTGGCAATAGCGAAGCCAGGTCAACTTCGGCGGGAACAGCCAGTTGAGTCAGGTCGACGCGCACATACGTAAACTGGTGAACACCTTTCCAGAATGCCCACCGACCGCGGTTGAGCAGACGCTGATACTGCCCGTTTTCGTACTGCAACACCAGTTCGTTATCGGCTACGTCGATTACGTCCAGCTCAAATGCCACTTCAGGCTCGGCCAGCAGTATGGCCAGATCGACCGGCGGCTTTTCGAACAGCATACCCCGGTTATAGATGTGCACTGTTTCGTTCGGCCAGAGCCAGTGCGTACCGGTGGACAGCTTCCGAACGAAACCACCGTGGCGGAATACTAATCCGATCTGAAAAGACTGAACGCGAACTACTTGTATCATCATTATAACGGTTTACGTGTTGCCACTCAATAATAAACCAAGGCGGGGTTGCCCATCCAGCCCATACGGAAACGAAGGCACCGACGCTACGACCGGGTTCTCGTGACAACGGGGCTCCGTCGGTGCTGGCTCCCTAAGCGAGAGCGGTTACCGCCGTCATGCCGTTGCGCGGATTACTGGCGTTGGGCTACAGTTGCGTTCGTTTGCTGGTACAGGTTGAATTGCCAGCTAGCCGCGTTTTGCAACTAGAAGCAGGACAACCCGGCTTGGCTTTACGAATCTGGTGACCTTTTTAGAAGTGGTCATCTTCACCAACCAACGGTTCAGCTTTGTGGGCTGACGCGGGGGTCGAACCCGCTTTTCGAGATAAAGATTTCACAGCGTCGGCAGCATATCATTGGCCAGGGACTACGACACTACGGGGCTATGTAAAACCCACGTCAGGTCCGGCGTTGGATGCCTTTATCGGAAGCAAAAGTGATAAGCACCTGCGCAGTGTTTTTGCGTAGTAAAAAAAAGATTCCGTTTTTTCTAAAAAATTATTGCTCTATTCGCTATGCCCGCTAACCGTAATGCCCTGATTCGCTACAAAACCATCGACGCCTGCCTACGTAACCGACAGCGAAAATGGACCCTCGACGCGTTAGTCGAGAAAGTATCTGATGCGCTTTACGAATACGAGGGCATCGCAAAAGGAATCAGCCGACGGACGATTCAGGCCGACATTCAGCTCATGCGGAGTGATAAGCTTGGGTATTTTGCACCGATTGTGGTCCGAGAGAAGAAATACTACACTTACGAAGACCCGACCTACAGCATCACCAACCTGCCCCTGTCGGAAAGCGATTTGTCGCGCATGAACGAAGCAGTGGAAGTATTGAAACAGTTTCGAGGCTTTTCGCATTTCAATACGCTAAACGAAGTAGTGCAGCGGCTCGAAGATCATGTTTATTCGACCGCCCAGAAAACTGCATCGATCATCGATTTTGAAAAGAATGACAACCTGAAAGGATTACATTATTTGGATGTACTGTATCAGGCCGTAGTGCAGCAGCGACCCGTTGAATTGAGTTATCAGTCTTTCCGGGCCCGCAACCCACAAACGTTTCTGTTTCATGTCTGGTGGCTTAAGGAATTTAAAAATCGTTGGTTTGCGGTAGGCGTGAAAGATGAACGTCGGCTGGTTATGAATCTGGCGCTGGATCGTATTCTGGCCGTAGAGCCAGTTACAGATGCTGAGTACATACCTCGGCAAGACTTAAATCCTGAAGACTACTATCGACACGTTATCGGCGTAACGGTCAGCGACAGGCTACGGGCAACCGACGTAAAGCTGTTTGTCAGCGCTTTGCACGCGCCGTATGTCGAAACTAAACCCCTGCATCCATCGCAACGGGTGCTCGAACGCCGAGATGATGGCATAATCATTCTCCTGAATGTGCAACTCAATTTCGAATTGGAGAAAGAAATTCTGGGCTTTGGTGAAGGTATGGTTGTGCTGGCTCCGGAACGGTTCAGAAATAGTATGAAACAGCGATTTATGCTGGCGCTGGCCCAGTATGACCAACAGGCTGAAGCGAATAGTGCCTTGATGAAAGAATTAACTTCGTCTTCACCTACAAAAGCTAGCGGAGATACTGTTGATACGAGTTTGCAGTAAACTCTTCGCGTTAGCCAGTTGAGTATAGTCTGAGACTACCGCACCGGCGGAACGGCCCAACCCTTTTTACGCAAAAAAGGTAGGAATCGCTCCCTACCTTTTCAATTTAAGTATGCTTCTACGGCTTAGTCCTCAATTTCACCTTCGTCGTCAGCATCCGTTCCTTCCAGAACAGGGTCGAGTAAGGCGTTTTCATCTTCGGCAATCTTCGCCCGAATCTTACCTTCTATTTCAGCCATCAATTCAGGGTTGTCAAGCAGCAGTTCCTTCACCGCATCGCGACCTTGAGCCAGACGGCTTGTGCCATACGAGAACCATGAACCTGATTTCTTAACGATTTCCATTTCGACAGCCAGGTCAAGCACTTCACCGACTTTCGAGATGCCTTGTCCGTACATAATGTCGAACTCAACAACCTTGAAAGGAGCAGCCAGCTTGTTCTTAACGACCTTCACTTTCGTGCGGTTACCCACTACGTTGTCAGCACCTTCTTTGATCTGACCAATACGCCGAATGTCCAGACGAACCGATGCATAGAACTTCAGAGCGTTACCACCAGTCGTGGTTTCGGGGTTACCGAACATCACACCGATTTTCTCGCGCAACTGGTTGATGAAAATGCAGCAGCAACCCGTCTTGTTGATTGTACCGGTTAGTTTCCGCAACGCCTGCGACATCAGACGGGCCTGCAGACCCATTTTGCTTTCGCCCATCTCGCCTTCAATCTCGGCCTTCGGCACAAGGGCTGCTACGGAGTCAATAACGCAAATGTCAATAGCTCCCGAGCTGATCAGGTGTTCAGCAATTTCAAGGGCCTGCTCACCGTTGTCGGGTTGCGAAATCAGGAGGTTTTTGGTATCAATACCAAGCTTTTCTGCATAAACGCGGTCAAATGCGTGTTCGGCATCAATGAAGGCAGCCAGACCACCCGCCTTTTGCGCTTCGGCAATGCAATGCATTGTCAGTGTAGTCTTACCTGATGATTCCGGGCCATATATTTCGACCACACGACCACGAGGCATTCCGCCAATACCCAACGCCAAATCCAGCCCGAGCGAGCCAGTAGAAATTACCGGAACGTCTACGACTTTGCTTTCGCTCAGGCGCATAACTGTGCCTTTGCCGAACGCTTTGTCAAGTTTCTCAATGGTGGTTTGAAGGGCTTTTAATTTACTGTCATTAGCAGATGCCGTGGCTTGCGCCGTATCTGATTTTGCCATGTTAGGAGGTTGTTTTAAACAGATAAAATTAACCAAAAATGCCCGGATTACCAAACGGTTTTCGAAAATAGTTAGGCCGTCTCATCTATATATCTGGCAGAAAATAACCAAACGAAAAATGACCGCTATTCACCTTGATAATAAGATAATTAGCGATCATTTTTAAGAATTAGAAACTTATAGCGTAGAGTCTGCCGTGGCCGGTTGCGACTGCGTTGGGGCAGGTTGCTGAACCTGTGGCTGTGGCTGCTGACTCTGGCCTTGCTGAGTACCCGGGTAAGCTGATGTATCGCCGTTTGGACGAGCAGGTGGCCCAACTATTTCTACTCCTGTTATGTAGTACTTAGTCTCGCCATTCCAGGGGAATTTCAGGATCTTCTCCTCGTAATGAAGTGTTACGCGCTGGCCCGTTTTAACAGCGTCTGTAATTTGTTTGGCAACGGCCTCGTCCTTTACCGAAAAATCAAAGTATTGGGGTGTCAGCGAGCCGGTTTCCCCCGAAAAGCCGCCTACATTTAGAACGCCTTCGTATGTTTTGAAGATAAACCCTCGACGGCTGAACTTAGAAACGGTACCAGCCCGTTCACCGTCGCTGTAACTCCAGCCGGTCAACGCATACAATACGCCAAAAACTACCAATAGGAATAATAAAAAGTACAGTAACCCTCGCATGGATTTGGTTGGTTTAATTACGGATATGACCGCACAAATAGACAAAAATTTCTGACAACTCTTGTTTTAGAACAGTGTTGAACTTGAATTGTTCGTAGAGTGACCTACCAGTGGATTGTCTTTTCCTATCCGCCTTCTGAAGTTTTGCCCCGTATTTCGTTACTTTGCCCCCGATACGTCGATCAGGTTAATAGCTTGGTAGTCATGTCTGAAAAACCGGCACGCCGGAACGATAAAATAGTTCGTTGTTAACCCCTCTTAATTCTCTGCAATGAGTACCATCCAAAGCATTCATGCCCGTCAGATTCTGGATTCACGCGGTAACCCAACTGTTGAAGTAGATGTTCGCACCGAAAATGGTTTCCTGGGACGAGCAGCCGTGCCATCGGGCGCGTCAACCGGCACTCACGAAGCCGTAGAACTGCGCGACGACGACCCGAAGGTTTACGTTGGCAAAGGAGTTTTGAAAGCCGTTTCGAACGTCAACGAATTGATATTTCCTGAGTTAGTTGGCATTTCGGTTTATGAGCAAAGCCTGGTCGATAAAATCATGCTTGAATTAGACGGAACGCCCAACAAAGGCCGCTTGGGAGCCAATGCCATTCTGGGTGTATCCCTGGCCGTGGCAAAAGCGGCCGCCCAGGAAGCAGGCATGCCAATCTATCGTTACGTAGGCGGTGTTAATGCCAACACCCTGCCCGTACCGATGATGAACATCCTCAATGGAGGTTCTCACGCCGACAACTCAATTGACTTCCAGGAGTTCATGGTTATGCCCGCCAATGCGCCAAGCTTCTCCGAAGCGCTACGGATGGGTACCGAGATTTTCCATACGCTCAAGAAGGTTCTGAAAGGCATGGGCCTAGCCACAAACGTAGGTGATGAAGGTGGTTTTGCGCCAAACATCAAATCGAACGAAGAGGCTATTCAAACTATTCTGCAAGCCATCGAAAAAGCAGGCTACCGGCCGGGCGAAGATGTTTGGATTGCTATGGATGCTGCCGTATCGGAGTTCTATGATGCAGAATCAGGCATGTATCACTTTAAGAAGTCAACCGGCGATAAGTTAAACTCATCTGAAATGGCTACCTATTGGAAAGAATGGGTTGACAAATACCCAATTCTGTCCATTGAAGATGGTATGGCAGAAGACGATTGGAGCGGTTGGAAACTACACACTGAACTGCTGGGCAAACGTATTCAACTAGTGGGCGATGACCTGTTCGTAACTAACGTAACGCGGGTGCAGCAAGGCATTGAGCAGGGTATTGCCAACGCCGTACTGGTGAAAGTAAACCAGATTGGTTCGCTAACCGAAACGATCGACACGGTCAACCTGGCGAAGCGTAACGCTTACAAAAACATCATGTCGCACCGCTCGGGCGAGACCGAAGATTCAACCATCGCTGACCTGGCTGTGGCGTTGAATACGGGCCAGATCAAAACAGGTTCGGCGTCGCGTTCTGACCGGATGGCAAAGTACAATCAGTTACTCCGCATCGAAGAGGAATTAGGCGAAACCGCTTATTTTCCAGGACTTAAATTCTAGCAGTAAGTGCAGGGCATAGCGTAGAATAGTTACTGCCCTATGCCCTGCGCTTTATGCCCTATGCCCCATGTTCCAGAAACTTCTCCATTTTTTACGTAATTTCTACGTTGCCACTGGCTTGGTGCTGCTGGTGTGGATGACGTTCTTTGATGCAAATGACCTACCCTCACAGGCCCAGAACTGGTGGAAGCTGCGGGAGCTAGAGAGCGATGTTAAATATTATCAGACCAAAATCAAGGCGGTTCAAACAGAACGTCGTGAGGTGCTTGGCAATGATAAGTTACGGGAAAAGTTCGCCCGCGAAAAGTACCTGATGAAAAAGCCCACCGAGGACGTGTTTGTCATTGTCGATGAGCAGAATGAACCGTTAGAAAAATGATGAATTATGACCGGGTCGGCGGTGCGATGAAAAGTGTTGAATTAATATCAGCAAGAAGACCTCATTTATCATTCATCATTTAACACCATGATCTCCGTTCTTTTCGTTTGTTATGGCAACATATGCCGATCGCCGGTAGCGGAAGGAGTCTTTAAAACATTAATTACTGAAGCAAGTCTCGACAAAAAATTGTCCTGCGATTCAGCCGGAACAGCCTCATACCACCTTGGTCAGCTGCCCGATCGTCGAACTCGCGAGAACGCACTGGAACATGGCCTTACCCTAACCCACCGTGCCCGTCGCATGACCGGTGATGACCTGGCTCAGTTCGACTATTTTGTGGCGATGGATGAAATGAACCTCGAAGCCATTGAGAAGCTCAACTACCGCAGCACTGGCCTGCATACTTCTGACACAATCTTTCTGTTGCGCGAATTTGACCCAAAAGTTAGTGATGAGCCTAACGTACCAGATCCTTATTACGAGGGGCCAGAGGTTTTTGAGGAAGTTTACCAAATTGTATTACGTTGCTGTCGCCAGCTTCTAGCTTACTTAATTCAACAACATAATCTTAAAATTGGTGAAAGAGCTAAAGAATGAAAGAGCGAAAGGGTACTGCTAGTTGCTCTTTCGCTCTTTCATTCTTTAGCTCTTTCGCTCTTTGATCCATGAACAAGAAAGTCATTCTTATTATCCTCGACGGCTGGGGCATTCCGCTCAAGCCTGAAGTATCGGCCATCGAAGCGGCTAATACCCCCTTCATGAATTCGCTGTACCCGAAGTACACCAACAGCAAACTGGAAGCTTCCGGATTAGCCGTTGGTTTACCAGCCGGACAAATGGGTAATTCAGAAGTGGGGCACATGAACCTAGGCGCAGGTCGTGTCGTGTATCAGGATTTGGTGAAAGTAAACAAAGCTGTTGAAGAGCATACGCTGGATACAGAGCCCGTACTGGTCGATGCTTTGAACTACGCCAAAACGCAGGGTAAAAAAGTGCATTTTATCGGCTTAGTGTCTGATGGCGGGGTGCACGCTCACATTGAGCACCTAAAAGGCCTTCTGTCGATAGCTCATGCACAGAACGTATCAGATGTATTTGTCCATGCGTTTACCGATGGCCGGGATACTGACCCTAAAGGTGGAATTGGCTATCTGACCGACTTGCGGGCGCATATGGACGCCACAACTGGGCAACTGGCCAGCGTTATTGGCCGCTATTACGCTATGGACCGCGACAACCGCTGGGAACGCGTAAAAGTGGCTTACGATGTGATGGTACATGGTACGGGTTATTTGACGACCGATGCCATTGGCGCTCTTCAGAGCTCTTATGATGAAGGCATAACCGATGAGTTTGTAAAACCAATTGTGCTGACTCATACCGATTCCAGCCGGCCGGTAGGTCTCATTGAAGAAGGCGACGTTGTGCTTTGCTTTAATTTTCGTACCGATCGTGGCCGGGAAATTACGCAGGCGTTGACGCAGAAAGACTTTCCCGAGCAAAGTATGAAAAAGCTGTCGTTGAATTATATCACAATGACAAATTACGACAGCGAGTTTGAGAACGTAAAGGTCATTTTTGACAAAGATAATCTGGAGAATACGCTGGGTGAGGTAGTGGCCGCAGCCGGACGTAAGCAAATCCGAATTGCCGAGACAGAGAAGTACCCACACGTTACGTTCTTTTTCTCGGGTGGTCGCGAGGAACCCTTTACCGGCGAGAAGCGGATTCTATGCCCGTCGCCTAAAGAGATGACTATTTATGATGAGCAGGGCGTGCCAACTATCGTACCGGTTAAGACCTACGATCAGAAGCCCGAAATGGCCGCCTATGACATTCGTGACGCTATTATTCCGGAGTTAGAAAAAGGCGAAGCTGACTTTATTTGTCTCAATTTTGCGAACACAGACATGGTCGGTCACACGGGCGTATTTGAGGCCGTCATGAAAGCCGCCGAAACCGCCGATGCCTGTGCCCAAGCCGTTACCGAAGCAGCGCTGGAGCATGGTTACGCTACCATTATTATCGCCGACCACGGCAACGCTGAATACATGATAAATGAAGATGGTTCGCCCAACACGGCTCATACGACCAATTTAGTACCTTGTATCCTGGTCGATAATGACTATCAGCCACCCCTGAATGATGGCAAACTCGCCGATATTGCTCCAACTATTTTACAGTTGATGGGCATTCCTCAGCCACCGGAAATGACGGGTGTGAGTTTGATTAAAGGGGCAGTATAATGGCAGTACGAGATTTGTACCATCAGACAGTAGTTGATGATGCATTTTGATATAATTAATGGCAAAGTGTGGCTTCAAGTTAATAACACGGATCGTGAACTAACCGATGAGCTGATAGATTTGAATGTTAGACAGGAAGACATCGTATTAGCCTTCCATCCTGAGAATCTTCGTAAGCACACCGGCTTTGCCGTTTCATAAAAGCAAACCTGGCTAAAAAAGAGAAGCCCCGCCAGACATTGGCGGGGCTTCTTAATACATTATAATTTTCTATGCCTTACATATCCAATAAAATCCGGGTTGGGTCTTCCAGAATTTGCTTCACACGTACCAGGAAGCTCACGGACTCTTTACCGTCAATGATTCGGTGATCGTATGATAACGCCACGTACATGATAGGCCGAATCACAATCTCGCCGTTAACGACAACCGGCCGCTCAACAATGTTGTGCATGCCCAGAATAGCCGATTGAGGGGCGTTGATGATTGGCGTCGAGAGCATTGAGCCAAACGTTCCGCCATTGGTAATCGTGAACGTACCACCAGTCATCTGCTCGATGGTCAGCTTATTGTCGCGAGCCAGACCCGCCAGCCGCACAATCTCTTTCTCGATTTGGGCAAAGCTCATCTGCTCAGCATTCCGAATGACGGGTACGACCAAACCCCGATCCGTGGACACGGCAATCGAAATGTCGCAGAAGTCATTGAACACCATCGTATCGCCATCAATCTGAGCGTTGACTGCCGGGAAATCTTTCAGCGCAATGCAGACAGCCTTGGTGAAGAACGACATGAAGCCAAGGCCAACGCCGTTTTTCTCTTTGAACTTGTCTTTGTACTTATTCCGAAGATCCATGATCGGTTTCATATCTACCTCGTTGAAGGTAGTCAACATGGCCGTTTCATTCTTGACGGCCACCAATCGGCGGGCAATCGTCCGACGTAGCGAGGTCATTTTCTCCCGACGCTGGTTTCTCTCGCCAGCTACAACTGGTGCAGGAGCAGGCGCTGATGCTGGTTTTGGGGCAGCCGGTGTTGGCGCTGGAGCCGCCTGTGGCGTTGTCGCTGGCTGTGCGGGTGCCGGAGACGCCTTCACAGCATCTTCTTTCGTTACACGACCACCAATGCCAGTTCCTTGCACTTGCTGCGCTTCAACTCCCTTTTCGGCCAGGATTTTGGCCGCTGCTGGCGATGGATAATGAGCCGCATAGCCGTTGCTTTGACCATTGCCAGATCCTTCTGCAACGGGCGCGGTCTGGGCTGGTTGGGCTGGCGCAGGCTGGGGTGCAGCAGCCGGTTGAGCAACCGATGCACCCGTTTCAATTTTAGCAATCAACGCGCCAATAGGCAATGTCTCACCAGCCTGCGCTACAATACGTAACGTTCCGGCAGCTTCAGCAGGCAGTTCAAACGTTGCCTTATCCGATTCGAGTTCGCAAAGCACTTCGTCCAAAGCAACCTGATCGCCATCTTTCTTACTCCACGACGCAATAGTAACTTCCGTTACGGATTCACCAACGGCCGGAACCTTCATTTCAATAACGTTTGAGCTACCACTGGCTACTGGTGCCGCTGCAGGTTCGGCTGCAGGCTGAACAGCGGGAGTTGGCTCGGAGGCAGGAGCTGGCGCTTCGGCTTTAGGAGCTTCCGCTTTTGGTTCTGATGCCGGTGCCGCACTTGGGGCCGGTGCACTACCGCCATCGTCAATTAGACAAATACTGGCACCAATGGGCAGTACGTCACCCTCCTGGGCCAGAATGTGTAAAATGCCATCAGCTTCAGCGGTCAGTTCAAACGTCGCTTTGTCAGAGTCTAATCCACAAAGTACGTCATCCATTTTTACCTGATCACCTTCTTTTTTGTACCAGGTTCCAACGGTTACCTCGGTAATGCTCTCCCCCACAGCGGGGATTTTCATGTCAACGGCCATTTTTTATATGGTTTTCAGTGTTCAGTCTACGGTTCACGGTTTAAAGCCTCAAAGTCAGATAACTGAAAACTATAAACCGTGACCCCAAAACTGTCTTTTATTCAAACGCTCTCCGAACCACGTCGGCTTGTTCCTGAGTATGTATTTTGGCGTATCCGGTTGCTGGCGATGCAGCAGCCTCACGCGAGATAATTGGTAGCCTTAAACCAACACGCAGCAAATATGACCAGTAGCCCATATTCTCAGGCTCTTCCTGTACCCAGAATACGTCCGCTTTTTTGTACTGAGCAAGTATAGCATCCAACTGCGTTTTCGGCAGCGGAGCTAATTGTTCCAACCGCACAATAGCCACATCAGTACGCTGGTCGGCCTGCTGTTTGTCCAGCAGATCATAGTAGATCTTACCCGTACAGAGTAGCACTCGCTTTACCTTCTTAGGGTCGGCATAAGTGTCACCCAATACCTCCCGGAACGTTCCCTTAGTCAGTTCTTCCAGTGGCGAAACGCACTTCGGGTGACGTAACAACGACTTCGGCGACATTATAACGAGCGGCTTACGGAACGGCCACGCCAGTTGCCGACGCATCAGGTGAAAGAAATTGGCCGGTGTTGTGATGTTGGCGACTACCATGTTGTATTCAGCATAAAGCTGCAGGTAGCGTTCAGGTCGGGCGTTGGAGTGTTCAGGGCCCTGGCCTTCGTACCCGTGTGGCAGCAGCATAGTGACGCCGTTCTGGATACCCCATTTAGACTCGGCAGCAGCGATAAACTGATCAATGATGAGCTGAGCACCATTTGAGAAGTCGCCAAACTGAGCCTCCCAGATCACGAGCGCATGAGGGTTAGCCATAGCGTAACCATACTCGAAGCCTAACACGCCATACTCCGACAATAACGAGTTATAAATCTGAAATTTCTGCTGACCTTCCCGAATGTGATCCAGTGACGAATATGAATGGTTGGTTTCGGCATCGTGCAGAACCGCGTGCCGGTGCGAGAATGTGCCCCGTTGTACGTCCTGCCCACTCAGGCGAACCGGCTTGCCCTCAACCAGCAGCGAACCGTAAGCCAGCAACTCGGCCGTACCCCAGTTCACTATCTTTGTATCGTTGAGCATCGCCTGCCGATCTTTCAGCAGTTTGTCAATCTGCTTCAGCGGCTTGAAACCTTCAGGGACTTTCACTAACGCTTGACCAACCGTTTGCAAAGTTTCGAGTGATACGCCCGTTTCAGGAGATTTCTCGAAATCTTGTGGTTCACTGAAGCGTAGCTCAGCCCAGTCAAGGTCTAAACGTAAGGGCTTATACGGGATCTCCGCTTTTTGCTTTACTCGATCAAGCCGGTCCTGCAATTGCTTCTTGAACTCCGTATCCATGCGTGTTGCCAGCTCAGCATCCACATCGCCCCGCTGGATCAACAGCTGGTTATAAAGTTCACGCGGGTTAGCGTGCTTATCGATGATGTTATACATCGTTGGCTGCGTAAACTTCGGTTCGTCGGACTCATTGTGTCCATAACGTCGGTAGCAGACCATATCAATAAACACGTCGCGCTTGAATTTTTCGCGGAACTCAACGGCCAACTTCGCGCAGAAAATTACGGCTTCCGGATCATCCCCATTAACGTGGAAGATCGGTGCATCAATGATCTTAGCAATATCTGAACAATAGATTGATGACCGGGCGTCTTCAAAATCGGTGGTAAAACCAACCTGGTTATTAATAACGAAGTGAACCGTGCCACCGGTTTGGTAGCCCGCCAGCTTAGCCATCTGCGTTACTTCATAAACAATACCCTGACCGGCTACGGCTGCGTCGCCATGGATCAGAATGGGCAGAATTTTAGTGAAGTCACCGTTGTACTCTTCATCGGCCTGTGCCCGCACAAATCCTTCGACAACCGGATTAACGGCTTCGAGGTGCGACGGATTAGGGGCGAGTTTTACACTAATTTGTTTGCCCGACTTCGTTTCTGTCAGGCTCGAATAACCCAGGTGATATTTTACGTCGCCATCGCCATGCACCTGCTCGGGCACGTTTCCTTCAAAGCCATCAAAAATAGATTCGTAGGATTTACCCAAGATATTGGCCAGTACGTTCAGGCGCCCTCGGTGAGCCATACCGATCATGACCTCCTCAACCCCCATATCGGCGGCCTGGCTAATGATTGTATCTAAGGCAGGAATGGTAGACTCCCCGCCTTCGAGCGAGAAACGTTTTTGACCGAGGTATTTTGTAGCCAGGAAGTTCTCGAAAACTGTGGCTTCGTTCAGCTTCTCAAGAATCCGCTTCTTTTCGTCGATGGACGGCGTAAATACGAGCGCTTCTTTCTCTATCTTGTTTCGGAGCCAGTTTTTAACTTCCAGCTCACGAATGTACATATACTCAAAGCCAATGTTGCCCGCGTAAATCTTACGGAGCGATTCCATGATGGTCCGCAACGTAGCTGGCCCAATACCCAGCAGTTTACCTGACTCAAACGTTGTATCGAGATCGGCTTCCGAAAGGGCATAATCGGGCAAGTCTACACGAGGCTGGCGATCTTTGCGCGCTTTGAGCGGATTGGTTTTCGCTAATAAATGCCCCCGTGAGCGATATGCCTTGATGAGGCTCGCAACTGAAACTTCCTTCTCGGCGTGGCTAACGTCAACTGGGCGATTAGCCGTTGCGGGCTGGCCGTTTGTGGCTGAGCCATTCGCTTTACCTGCTCCGTTGGAGCCGTTTGTTCCATTACCTTTCTCGCCATAGGTGAGCGAGAACTCAAATCCTTTAAAAAATTGCTGCCAGCTTTGGTCAACTGATTGAGGGTCTTGCTTATAAGACTGATAGAGTTGATCTACGTAAGCCGCATCCGAATTGGCTATATATGAATACTGATCCATGACGAGGGCGCGTCGTTGTTTTGACCCGCAAAGGTAGCGTATCAGCCAAACACTTGGCCGCAAAATTTAGGGTTTTTATCCTACTGATTGCTGATAACGACATCCTTAGTCTGTAACAGCAGAAATCGCAGTTTAGTTGACTCCATGAATTACTGGTTAAGCATTCATACGAGTCAGATAAACCAGATCTTAGTAGAAAATCAAAAGGTCCTAAATAACTACTATTATTCTGCCCAATTTCAAAGCTCTCTGATCAACTGATTGTCGTTAAGTAGTTGACAGTGAAACGTATCTTGCCCTCTAAATTATTGCTACGTGGCATTCACCTGACCGTCAATTTGGTTATGCATACCGTGGAAAACATCCAGGTGAGGTAATGTTATAACCGAGAGAAAGACAAATAACAAAGGCAAAGGGTCCCAGTCATGGGCACTACGTTGCCACCACCAAACAAATACTCCCAGCGAAATAAGAGCCAGCCCGGTAAAGGGTAAAGACTTCAACCAAATCTGTTGATCGGTTGACGCAATACGTCGGCCCTGCCGGAGATAAGCACTGATCGACTGAAAAGAATTTAAGGCGTGCCAGCCCCCAAAGTATAAACCAAATGCAAGCAATAAGGGTAACCAGTAACCGAGCGCCAGTATAACGGTTAACCGACCTAACCGGGGCCAGTTCATACCAACTGGTTTTAGCTGAACGGATACACCAAACAGACATACTGTTACTAACGCCCAACTCTGCCATACCGACGTCGAGTACTGCGTAACCCGTTGCCATACAGACAAAACTTGAGGGTGATGGTGGGTTATACGTTCCAGAATGGGAGTCACCTCCGTTGGGTGTGTGAGCAGGATAAAGGCAATCACAAAGCTACCCACCATGAATCGTGTTACAATCCAGGATGCAGTTGATGGAACGTGTTCGATGTCTGTTTCGCCAAAATGCCAAGCAGAAACCACTAAAAAAATAATAAGACTGGCAGACGGAACAATGAACCAGGCGATACTATACAACAGCATTAGCGCCAGATACCTAATAAAAAACCAGGTCCAAGAAAACCGCTTGCCGCTTCGTAGGGCCGTTTCCCGGCTGATTAAATGATCTAATGCGCCATGCGGAATACCTGCGCCAAGCAAAAGGGTGGCAAATACGATCCACTGGCCCACTAGAGGGATGGTGCCTACCACGGTCTGCCACCCAACAAGAAGCAGTCCTAAAGCGATGAGCAGGCTTATTGGCGAGTGCATCGTCCGCCGTAGTCGGTGAATTAACCTAGCCATCTTATTCGAACGTCGTTGAGTACGTACCTCCCCAGAATGCGCTTACGAACACACAAAGCCCTGAAGGTCAAGTTCAGGACTTTGTGTGTTTGTGAACAGACATAGCGTAGGCTATGCCTCTACGGATTCGCCACTGAACCTCCGGTCATACCGTTGGACCGGCATGTCCTGATGAGCGTTTGAACTGGCAACGGCCGCGGAGTATACCACCAGACCAAAGCCAATTTTGTTGACAGCGTCACCGATGTTGTAGACCAGATCAATATTTAGGGAAAGGCCACTCAGAAGACCTCCAGGAATCAACATGTAGCCGATCGGATAGATGGCCCAGCCCACAAATACAAACCAACGCAGTAGCGATACGGCTCTTAACGTTGCTGGATTTTGAGAGTCTTGAGCAACTTTCTTCACATCGCCAAGGTAGATCTCATACAAAATCCCGAGGTAGCCCAGTGTTGAAACAGCGCCCCAGATTGGACTATTCGGTCGATCGAGCGCTTCTCCTACGTATCCGAAAACTAGCATCCAGACCGAAAACACGATAAGTTTCCACATGGTGCCAATCTTACCACCAAACGGTTTGATGAGCAGATAGAACTCAACACACATTAGGGGCACTGTCAACGTCCAGTCGATGTACCGAAATTCGGTTGGAGATTGACCTGTGTCGAGGTACTGATCCCGCATGTAGAAATAGTGCACAGAGGCAATCATTGTGATAAGCCCCGAGATGGTGAGCGATGTTTTCCAGTGGCCCTGAACCTGCCCTCGTTCCAGGAAGAAAAACACAGAAGCGGCAAACATGGCCATGTAGCCCGTAAAGAAGGTGAAACCGACTACGTCGCCCGGTTTTAGTTCACCTACCAGCAGAATTGATGAGAGTTGCAACGTTTCCATTTTTTGAATTAAAAGATGTTGAACAACTATGATTATCAATGTATTTAATCAATGTGATAGCTATAATTGCCTGTGCACAAATAATGTTTAACATTACACATTAAAATTTAAACAAAATATAGAAAATAGGTAGAGCGATTCTTTATTCCATTAAAGAATTGCATTCTTCACTTCCACAAAACTTCCTCCGTAAGTCATTTTTGCCAAGTTAAGACACAGTAGGAGTTGAACTAGTTCAATACATCGGCGGCAGTCCTTCAGCAAAGGGCTCCGTGCGTCGCCAACTGGCTTTTTGCGCACTTACTATCGTAGCCTCAACGTCAGATGCTTATATTTGATGGTAAATCGCGTCGTTGACTTCTCTTATGTACGTCAGTGCAGACCATACTCCCCCCCAAACCTCCACTACTCAACGATGGCAACGCGCCTTAGGCGTTCGTCCCGATGAGGCCCGAACGGTGGGGCTTTTCTTTATTCATAATTTCCTGCTGGGCATTGGTACCATATTGATCTATGTGGCCGCCAATGCAATTCTGCTGGAGAATGATCCGGAAACTAGCCTTCCTGTTGCTTATATAGCTTCGGCGGTGGCCATGATTGGTGTAGGTAAATTATACGCCTACTATGAACACCACCTGGTGCTGCGTAGTCTGGCCATACGGGTTCTGCTCTCAGTCATTGCCATGACCGTCGTGGTAGGCATCCTTGTCATAGTTGGCCATTCTGTCGGGGCAGCGGTAGCCATCATGACAGGGTATCGAATTATTTATCTGCTGACGAACTTAGAATTTTGGGGCGTGTCGGCGGTTGTATTCGATACACGGCAGAGTAAGCGGCTGTTTGGTGTGATCAGTTCGGGCGATATGCCAGCCAAAGCACTAGGCGCAGTTTTAGCGGCTCTAGTTCACGCCCACGCCGACGTATTACGACTTTTACTGGTTGCCTTTGGGGCGTTTCTGGCGGCTCTTTACACGCTTCGTTTAACAGTTCAGTCGCATGAGGTGCATGCTCCCCATCGTTCGGTTAGGGCCGTTCGTCGTGAAACGTCGCGTTTGATTGGACAGCGTTTTGGTGGTAGCGAGTTGGTGTTCTACATGTGTCTAAGCCTGGCCGCGCTGGCCGCCGTTGCCACCGAAATTGAATACAGCTTTTTCATCAATGTTAAACATCGTTTTCACGACCAGACGGACGTAATCCGATACGTTAGTTACGTGTTAACATTAACGTATGGACTAGCCATGCTGGCTAAGCTGTTGTTATCGAGGCAAGCCCTCGATCGTTTCGGCATAAACCGATCCTTGTTGATCCTCCCCTGGGTGGCACTGCTGGGCTTAGTCGGGCTGGCCGTGCTGAACGGTTTTGGTACCAACGATACGGTCATGGTTATCTACTTCTGTGGGTTGTATCTCTTGTTCGAAGTGGTCCGTCGTTCGTTGTTCGATCCGGTATTTTTAGTGTTGTTCCAGCCGTTATCTCCTCCGCAGCGCTTAAAAGGGCATACGCTGGCGAAGGGGCTGTACGAACCCATTGGTTTAGGCCTCGCCGGGTTCATGATTTACGTCCTTCACGCCCACCCTCGCCTTGAAACCTGGATACCATTGGTGTGGGCGGCTTTACTGGCCGGAGCAGTCTGGCTTCTTCGGCAAACGTATCGTTTGTATTTGCATGAATTAAACGACGCCATTGGTCGGCGTTTTCTGGAGCGAGATCAATTGGCCATGCCAACAGCGGCTCAGGCGACCGTTATCAATCAACTACAAAGCTCGAAAGCTGAAGATGTATTAACGGCGATTAACTGGCTGGGTACACATAACCCAAAAGAATTTGCTCAGCAGACGCCAGGTCTACTGGCCCATCCCGACGCAAACGTACGGCAACGGGTATTAATGGTCATTGCTCAGCTGAACCAGCCTGCGCCCGTTCGCCAGTTAACGCACATTGCTCTGACAGACCCTGAACCGGCATTACGTCAGCAGGCGGCCTATTTACTCGGTCGCCGGATTAACGTTGAACCTACTGAGTTAGCTCCGCTCATCAATCACACAGATTTGTCGATTCAGCAAGGGGCCATTCGGGGTGTTTTAGAACTAAACCCCAATAATCCGGCAGCACGACAATCGCTCAGCAAACTGGCTAACAACCCGTCCCCGGCTCAACAGCAAATGGCATTGGACTTGGTTGCCACCCTGCGTCTGAATGATTTTGCCCCGCTGGTAAAAAAGCAGTTAGAAAGTGCTCATTCTTCTGTGAAAAAAGCTGCTTTAACGGCAGCAGGCCGGTTAAGCGATAGCGAACTGGTTCATTACCTGGTTGACCGGATCACGGATAAGTTCATCGGTCAGGCCGCTACCCATGCCCTGAAAGCTCGCGGAGCAGAAGTCATTCCGGTGTTGCACCGTGCGTTATCATCACCTTCGGATCGGGTAAAGCTCGAACGAATTGCCGCCATTTGCGGGGCTGTTCAAACCAGCGAAAGCCGACAACTTTTGAATCGTCTGGCAGCCATGCCTGATCTGACGACTCGGGGAGCCGCTTTGCGGGCATTACGTCGGTTTCCCAACGAGCCTGCCGACGACAATGAGTTCCGATTATTGCTTCAGGAAGAGTTGAGGCTGGCACAGCGTCTTTTGCACGGCAGTTTAACCGACGCCGATTTAACTGATACGCTTGATTACGAATTAACGGTCCTACTCCAGCGCCTGTTCGATGTGCTTACGCAGCTCTACGACTCCGAAACCATTGCCGGAGCCCGATTAGGCGTCAGTCACCCAGCCCGAGAACGCCGGGCCAATGCCCTCGAAATGCTCGATAATCTGATTCCACGGGCCATTTACCAAACCATGCAGGTACTGATTGACGATTTACCCCGCCCCGAGAAAGTTCGAATTCTCGATGCGGAGCTTGGTCCCTTTCTCGATCCAGAACCCATCCGGGCGTTCATTTTACGGACGGGGGAAACCGTTTTTTCCGCCTGGACCGTCAGCGTTGTTCTCCGAAGCTTACCGGCTGATGATGCGGTTGCAGCACGCGAATCGTTGTCATCCCGCTTTCCTACTTTATCACCACTGCTCATGAACCACTCAACGAATCAGATACCTGAATACGACCGCATCCTACTCCTGGCGAATACGAGCCTGTTTGCCAAAACGCCCGAGAACGTACTGGCCAGCATTACGCCCATCATGAAAGAAGAGCAGCACCAGGCAGGTGAACCAATTTTCCATAAAGGTGATCTCGGCACGGGTATGTATGTCATCTATACGGGTGAGGTCAGCATTTTGGATGGCGATACAGAGCTGGCTCGCTTTAGCCGGGGCGACTTCTTCGGGGAGCTGGCTTTATTAGACACCGAAGCTCGCTCGGCGACCGCCGAGGCTGTGACCGAAGTACGACTGCTGCGACTCGACCAGGATGACTTTTATGACCTGATGGAAGAACGTAGCGAAGTACTCCGAAGCATTGTCAGAAGCTTATCGGCACGCATTCGTCGTCAGAACGAATTGCTCACAAACCGAGCCAGCCAGACGGCCGAGATAGAGTAAAAGTGGGTAATACGGGGCAAATCAGCAGCTGTATTCATACTATTGTTCGATTCATGCGCTACCTGTATCTTGCACGGGCCAGACATTCCTCTATACCCGTAACAACCTTATGCGCTTCTCAATACCTGAAGGCTTCGAAGTTCTCGCATTCACTGCCCTGGGATTCCAGTTCCTTCGACGATTTCTAGATACACCCACTCGTTTGCCTGCCTGGGAGCCTTATTTGAAAAGGGTATGGCTGATTGCAGTTGTCCTGTATGGTGTTGGAGCACTTTTAGGTATCGACACCTTTGCAACGGGCTGGTATTGGCTAGCGGTTAGCGTATTAGTAGCCTACTTGCTGCTACAGATAAAAGACTACCCTCCGGCACGGACGATCTTGCTGGCGCTGGCTCCTATACTAATTGCTACCACTGTCGAAGAGTTAGTTGAAGACTTTTCACCGGCGTTTCATAAAAGTAATGACGATTATTTTCAATCAGCCAGCGCCTTCGCATCAATGTGGTTGATTGCATTTCTGGTAATCGCAAATCGCCAGAAGAAGGCACTCGTCAAGCGGGAGCAGGAACGAGAACATGAAGCCGAGCAGCGACGCATCATTGAAGCCCGAAAAGCGGAGCTGGAAGAACTTGTCGCCGAACGTACGGCCCTGATTACTCATCAGAAAGAAGAACTTGAGCAAGCCCTTGCTGAACTAAAAGCCACTCAGAGTCAGCTCATTCAAAGTGAGAAGATGGCCTCTTTGGGCGAACTCACGGCGGGCATCGCCCACGAGATCCAGAACCCCCTGAACTTCGTCAACAACTTCTCCGAGGTCAGCATCGAGTTGCTCGACGAACTGGCCCAAGAACAAGCCAAGCCCGCCCGAGATCCCGACCTGGAAGCCGAGCTGCTGACCGACCTCAAACAGAACCTGGAGAAGATCAGCCATCACGGTGGGCGGGCATCGAGCATTGTGCGGGGCATGTTGCAGCACTCGCGGGCCAGCAGTGGTCAGCGCGAACCGACCGACCTCAACGCGTTGGCCGATGAGTACCTGCGGCTGGCCTATCATGGTCTCAGAGCCAAAGACAAAACCTTTAATGCCAAGCTAAACACAGACTTCGACGTGTCGTTGGGACAGGTAAGCTTAGTGCCACAAGACATGGGCCGCGTATTGTTAAATCTATTCACCAATGCCTTCTACGCCGTTCAGCAACGGCAGAAACAAAGTCCGCCCGACTATCAACCAACGGTTTCGGTGCAGACCAGTTGCGAGAGCGGGCAAGTACGTATCGTGGTCAGTGATAATGGTACCGGTATTCCCAATGAGGTTAAAGAAAAGGTATTTCAACCTTTTTTCACGACCAAACCAACGGGCCAAGGCACCGGATTAGGTCTTTCGTTGGCTTACGACATTGTTACAAAAGGGCATAACGGCAGCCTGGCGGTTGAAAGCACCGAAGGTCAGGGTACTACATTTATCATTCAGCTACCAGCTTAATGGTAGGATAATAGGTCAGTGTCATTATCATGCCCTCATAGTTCGATAACTCTGTTCTGCATGGGAATCCGATTTTTATTTTTTACCCTGCTTGCTACCCTATCGACCAACCTGTATGGGCAAGCACAAACCTCTGTAGTTGACAGCCTTCGTACACAACTAAGTGCTCATAAGCAGCTTGATACAACGAGGGTCAATCTACTTACCACGTTATCCGACGCTGTCCGGTCTGAAGACTATACAGAAGCCCTTGAGCTTGGCCAGGAAGCGCTAACGCTGGCCCAGAAACTCAGATATCCCCGGGGAGAAGCCAATGCCTTACTGGCACTGGGCGCGGCCTATGGTGATCGCAATGACTACAACAAAGCGCTTTCCTATCTGATCCAGGCCAGACAGCGATTCATTGTGCTGGCCGACTCGCTGGGCAGTGCCCGTGTTGCGGGGCAGATGGGTTTGGTTTATACGCAACGCGGTGATTATGTTCCGGCTCTTTCGTTAAGTCTCTGGGCATTAAATCAGGCTAACAAGTTTAATAATAAACAATTACTCCAACGAACAAGACTCCGCCTGGGTAGTCTTTACGTTTCATTAGGCGACTTTGACGAAGCTTTCTCTTACTACTCGTTGGCAATGGAGCAATTCGAGAAAACGCAGGATGAACCTGGTATTTGCCGGGTTTTGAATGGGTTGGGGGAAATCTATAGAACCGCCGGTAATCGACGTCAGGCTATTCGTTACTACAACAAAGCCATACGGCTCGCCCGGCGGCTTGGCAACGCTCAGCTACAAGCTCAAACCGAAAGCAATTTAGCCGCCGTAGAAGTGCAAAATGGCGAGTATGAACAAGCGCTTACTACGGCCCACCATGCCTTGAAAACTCTATTGGCCAGGGGCGAATACGAAGTGATTGCCTGGACCCAAACGATTCTTGCCAGGGCTCATCTGAAACTAGGTCGGCCAGATAGCGCCATCTATTATGGCCAGCGCAGCTGGAATCTAAGCCGACAAATTGGCTATAGAGAAGTTTCCCGCGATGCCAGTGATATTCTGTCACAGGCCTATGCCGAAGGGAATGATTTCAAACAGGCCTACCGATTTCAATTAGCGCATACGGCTTATAACGACACGTTGTCAGGCATTCAAACAAGGCAGCAACTCGCTGTGCTTCAACAAAAAACACGTTCAACAGAACGGCTGGCAGAGGCTCGCCTGCGAGCCGAAGAGAACCGTCGCCAGCGTCAGTGGCTGATTAGCGCCCTTATCGGTATAGGTTTGCTGGGCGTGGTGGCGGTAGCCTTGTGGCGTAGTAATCGCCAGCAAAATCAGGCAAACGCCTTACTGCGCCAGCAACAAGCCGAACTAAAAGCGGCCCAGAGTCAGCTCATTCAAAGTGAGAAGATGGCCTCTTTGGGCGAACTCACGGCGGGCATCGCCCACGAGATCCAGAACCCCCTGAACTTCGTCAACAACTTCTCCGAGGTCAGCATCGAGTTGCTCGACGAACTGGCCCAAGAACAAGCCAAGCCCGCCCGCGATCCTGACCTGGAAGCCGAGCTGCTGACCGACCTCAAACAGAACCTGGAGAAGATCAGCCATCACGGTGGGCGGGCATCGAGCATTGTGCGGGGCATGTTGCAGCACTCGCGGGCCAGCAGTGGTCAGCGCGAACCGACCGACCTCAACGCGTTGGCCGATGAGTACCTGCGGCTGGCCTATCATGGTCTCAGAGCCAAAGACAAAACCTTCAATGCCGAGCTGATTACGCATTTTGATACTAGTCTGGGCAAAGTCAACGTAGCCCCTCAGGAGTTTGGACGAGTACTTCTAAATTTGTTCAATAACGCTTTTTACGCAGTCCGCGACAGGCAAAAAACGGCTCCGAGTGGTTATCGTCCTACGGTAACCGTTCGTACGGCAAGGCATAACGGAACGGTTGAAGTCTGCGTTCAGGACAATGGCACGGGCATGTCTGACTCCGTAAAAGACAAGATTTTTCAGCCTTTCTTTACTACTAAGCCTACCGGTCAGGGCACTGGCCTGGGGCTGTCGCTGAGTTATGACATTATTACCAAAGGTCACAACGGTACAGTAAACGTTGAAAGCGAAGCAGGGTCAGGCACTCAGTTTATTATCAGGTTACCAACGTAGTCACCTTAGACCACCGGTGTGCACTAGCAAATTCCTTATCTTTGACCAATCCCTGTATGATGATGAAAATTTTAGTCGTTGATGACGAAACCGATGTAAAAGATCTTTTCGAGCAACGGTTCCGACGTGAAATTCGGAGTGGCGAGTTTGTATTAGAGTTTGCCAACTCGGGCGAAGAAGCGTTGACGTATCTGAACAGTCGCTCTTCGGAGGTAATTCTGATTTTGTCAGATATTAACATGCCTGGCATGAGCGGCTTTGAGTTATTACGTCACATTCGCCAGGATTTCACAGCGCCCCCTCCGCCGGTTGTTATGATGATTACCGCTTATGGCGATCCCGGTTCTCAGCAGCAGGCTGTCGAATTAGGCGCAAACGACTTCTTAACCAAGCCGCTCGACTTTGCGGTTCTCAAACAAAAACTTCGAAGTATCGCATGAAGGCCAAAGTGCTGGTAGTTGACGACGAAACTGACCTTGAGTTACTCATCAAGCAGAAGTTCCGGCGACAAATTCGGGAGAAAGAGTATGAGTTTGTGTTTGCGCACGATGGCGTCGAAGCCCTCGCCGTGTTAGATCAGGAGCCTGATATTGACATGGTTTTGACTGACATCAACATGCCCGGCATGGACGGGCTGACCTTGCTAGTTAAACTACATGAAAATAAGCCGATGCTCAAGGCCGTAATCGTATCGGCTTATGGCGACATGGACAACATTCGTACCGCCATGAACCGGGGGGCTTTCGACTTCGTAACCAAACCCGTCAATTTCGAGGACCTGGAGCTGACCATGCAGAAAACGATGGAGTATGTCTCTCAACTTCGGCAAACCTTACAAGCCATCAAAGAAAACAACATCCTGCGGATGTACGTCGATGAATCGGTGCTGACGTTTATGAACCGGCCCGAGTTTGAGACGGCCTTATCGGCCAGCGAAACCGTAGTGGCCACCGTGCTCTTCATCGACATCTGTGGGTTTACTTCCATCTCCGAACGCGAATCGGCCGATACGGTTGTGAAGCTTGTGAACCGCTACTTCGACGTAATGGTCAAGGAGATCATTGCGCAGGGCGGCTACGTTGATAAGTTCATGGGCGATGCGGTGATGGCCGTTTTCCGGGGCGAATATCACCTTGACCGCGCTATTGAATCAGCTTTAGCCGTCCGCAGCCACATCGCTGTTTTAGAGGACAGTTTACCTAATCACCCTAATTATCACCCACAAGTAGCCATCGGCATCAATACCGGCGAAATGGTATCGGGCAACATTGGCTCGGCCACCCTCCGCCGATTAGATTATACCGTCATTGGTGATGCCGTCAATATGGCGCAACGGCTGCAGTCAGTGGCCCGGCCTGGCCAGATTGTAATTACCGAATCGGCCCACGAGCAAGTCGGCGAATCGTTCACCTGCGAACGCATCGGCGAAGTTACGCTCAAGAACAAGACCGCACCAGTTGTGATTTATAATGTAGTGGGATAAAAAAGCCTGCTTTAAGTTAACAGGATAGTACACTCGAATACATTGGTTAACATGTAAGAGATTATACAACAACAAAGTGGGAGAATTAAATGATAGTAAATAGTAAAAGACCATATGAGATAATACATAAGTTCATCGACGAGCGAATGGCCTGGTCAGATCAGAATGTTATAGCGGAGTTAATTTCTACTGCTCCTTTAATGAGTGAAAAAGAATGGGATAACAGTACTAATCCGCAAGATAGTATGCGCTTGTACTTATATATGGCGCATGCCTCTTTAGTGGCTGATAGACATATGAAAGAGGCAATAATTCCACTTTTAGAAAGAGCTGGTTATGGCGATTTAAGCGAAACAATGAGGACATTGCGCAATGTTCTGATCGAGACTGTAGATGGTGACGTAGAACAGCTAATTGCCCCTTGCCTAATTGCTGTCACTCTTCCACAGCCAGGCTGTCGAATGTGGGCTTTAGATACTCTGGAAATGTTCCTAGACAAACCCGAAGTTAGAAGTGTCTTTGAACAAGCACTGAATGATAAGGAGGCAGGAATTAGAGAATCTGCTAAAATTGCACTTGAAAGTTTTGAAGATTCAAAGGAAGGATATCCAAGGTCTATATCCTAGGTTAACATATTGCCACTTATACAACACGACGTATGCTGCTGATTTCTGTGTACAGTAAATCAGTAAGCTTATGTATATTAGCGTATTACAACGAAATAAGAAAAATAGAAAGTCGATTCCCTTCAAACGAAAGGTCGTCGAAGTGTTTCGAGCTG
>NZ_JBHULN010000014.1:0-177095 GCF_042684525.1 Spirosoma soli
AGTTGAGCGGATGAACCGTACGATTAAAGAAGCCACCGTGTATCGCTACCACTATCAGACGACAGATGAATTGAACCAACATCTACAAGCCTTTCTCCTAGCTTATAACCATGCCAAACGGTTAAAGACATGGAAGGGATTAACCCCGCACGAATTTGTCTGCGCTCAATGGCAAGCAAAACCAACTATCTTTACTCGTGATCCAACCCATCTCATATTGGGACTATACACCTAGGGAATGAGCCCTAATCTTATCCTACCTGCAAATTGTTAAAGTTGGCGTTATAGGTCTTTATCTCCTTTTCTAACCAGGAGGTAAAAAGTAGCCAATTCCATAAATTTCTCCGATAAGACATTTGCTTTCGTAGCGAAAGGAGAGTTCCTATCTCAATAGAGACAGAGGGAAAGGTGCCGCAGATTAATCGTGACCCCATGAGATTAATGCTCTCGCTTTTATTTTCCCACCGAAATCATGTTGGCAAACAGTCGGTAGGCACCGGGTACGCCGGCGGGTAACTCGCGGAAAAACACTAAACCGGTGTACATGAAATGGCCTTTACCGTATTTCGTATAAAGCAAACTGCCCTGCTTTGGCGCTTCGTTCTGGTCGTTGGCCGAGAAGATCGGTTCGTAATTCTTATCCCAATCCTGAGCGAAGTAAATGCCCCGCTCCTGAATCCAGCCAGCAAAATCTGCTGCTGTGATTTTGTTGGGCGTATTTAGTAGGGGATGTTGAGGGTTGATAAACGTCATCTTTGCATCTTCTTCGGTCACGCGGTCACGACCAACGGTAAAGGGATAAGGACCAAGCTGCGGTAAGGGGGCTTCATTGCGCAGGAACGAATTGTTAGGCGTTACGTACTGCACCACCATCGTGCCGCCGTTTTTGACGTAATCCATCAACTTGGGCTGGTAACGAGCCAGAAACTCGTCGGTGTTATACGCCCGGACACCTAGCACAATGGCGTCGTAGGTCGATAAGTTTCCGTTTAGATCGGCAGGCCCCAGAAGCGTAACGTGGCAACCCATTTGCTGTAACGCGGCTGGTACTTCGTCGCCCGCACCGACAATGTAACCTATGTTTTTGGCGCTTACTTTCACATCCAACTTCACCAACTTAGCTTCTGCCAGTGGGAACAGAGTTTGTGTCGGAATGTGCTTGTAGGCAATCACCCGGAGGCCCGTGGTGAATGTACCCGTTGGGGTAGTCATAATCGCTTGTAGCTTGCCGTTCTGCGCCTGCGCCGATGGCGATAGCTGAAAGGAAAGCCGTTGTTCGTCGCCCTTAGCCGTCATTGAGAACGGCAGCGACGCTGGTTCAATACGCCAACCAGCTGGTACCTCCAGCTTTAGGGTTCCCGATACGTTGGCTCGCCCGGCCTTTAGCACCACTTCGGCCGTTTTAGGTGTATTGTCCGCAAATACGTAAACACGGTCGGCAAGGTTCGCCGTTACTTCAGGCTGAATGATAAATGGGCGATAAATTTCACCGTCTACCGGGTCAGTTGATTTGTAAACGACTGGGCGAGTGTAGGTAAAGCGTTGTCCGTTAATCTCGAAGGTATAGCTAGCCGTGAGCACGGGCGGGTTTTCAGGCAGGCCAATCAGGCGTTGGTCGGTAACCTGAAACAATCCTCTGTCAATTGGTTTCTGAAGCCAGTAGGGCTGCGAAATTGCCTGATTTTTTGGGATAGCGACCATAGCGGGGAGTAATACAACATCGTTCGGTTTGAGCGCCAGGCTTAGCGTCGTATCCTTACTGGTAGAATAGCGAACGTTAACCAGCTTTACGGGGGCATCGGTGCGGCTAACGATAGTAGTAGCCAGTTTGATTGTCTCACCAGGCGTAGCGGCAAAATCCGCCGGATTTGTCTCAAACCACAAACCCAGGCACTGCTGAATCAAAATTTGAACCTCCTGCTGTTTGGCTTTTACGTAAATACTGGCTGTATCTAGCTTACTAATCGCTCCATAGAGTTGCACCAAGGCTGGCACGGATGCCGCTGGGTGGTCAGCCCGAAAGTCGGCAATAGTCTTCGTGACCAGCGCTTGTACAGGCTCGCTGTTCTTTACCCGCTTCCAGGTCATGTCTACACCATCGAAGGGGTCTTTTTCGGCCGGATCGCCACCTTTCAATAGCAGATAGTCGACCCGGGCGCCCCGGTTAGCCGCCACACCAAAGCCCTGACTTTTGTGCTGGCTACGACTTTCGGACGCAATTTCGCCGTATGACTTGCCTAATAGCGGGTTGTAAAGGCCTGTTTCAATTCCAATCAGGTTACCGGCTTCTTCGGGTTTTTTGTTGCTCAGAAACGCCCCCGGAATAAACACGTTCCACATGACCCGCTTAGCTTGCCACGGCTTCACGTAGGGCAGCTGCTCAGGAAATTTGGTAGGATCGTTTGAGATCTTAAACGCTTCTTCGGCCAGAAACCCCGACGCACTATGGTGACCATGACCAGCGCGGGCGTCGGGCGGAAAACGCGTGATGATGACATCGGGCTGGTATTTACGAATCATCCAGACCACGTCAGCCAGCACTTTATCCTGTCCCCAGGTCCGTACGGCTTCGTCAGTTGATTTAGAGAAGCCAAAGTCGTACGCCCGACTGAAGAATTGATCGGGGCCGTCTACGCGCCGGGCTGCTAACAGTTCCTGGGTCCGAATAACGCCAATGTTTTCGCCCTGCTCCGGCCCAATCAGGTTTTGACCGCCATCGCCCCGTGTAAGCGACATGTAAGCCGTACGAACGAGCCGATCTTTGGCCAGATAGGCCAGTAATAACGTGTTCTCATCGTCGGGGTGAGCCGCTACGTAGAGTACTGAGCCCAAAACGTTCAGCTTTTTAAGATTAGCTAGAATCTCGCTGCTCGGTGTGGGCTTAATGGGGCCGTAAGGAACCTGTGCCAGAGCGGTTGAGACAACGAAGAAGCCAAGCAGAAGAAGGGGCAGACGAGCGGATAAGGACACGGCGTACAACTGTTAAACGGATCAGATTCAGCAAAGATAGACGCTGATTTGATTTAGCGAACAAAGCATGGCTGGCCATGCCAGTGGCTTAGGTGCCTGACGTAGCTGGAAAAGTTGACAGATTAGACCAATTGTTGAAATAAACGAAATAAACCTCGAAAAAAGTCAACCAGCGGGTCTGATTACGTTGGGTTATGAGATGGCAAATTCTATATTTGTGAGCAATCATATTTCTAAACCTATTAATCAGTCGCATGAATTACAGTATCTATTTAGTCCCCCTGCTGGGTATTGTTGGCTTGCTGGTAATGTTTACAAAATTTCTGTGGGTGTCGCGGCAGGATGCCGGGGATGCCCGAATGCAGGAAATTGCCGGGTACATTGCCGATGGAGCCATTGCGTTCTTAAAAGCCGAGTGGCGAGTTCTCACTTATTTCGGTATCATAGTAGCCATATTGCTGGGGTATTCTGGCACATTGGTTGAAAATTCTAGTCCCATCATTGGCTTATCGTTTATACTGGGGGCTTTTTTATCTGCCTTAGCGGGATACATTGGCATGAACATCGCTACCAAGGCCAACGTCCGTACGGCTCACGCGGCCCGCACTAGTCTTGCCCGCGCTCTGGAAGTGTCTTTTACGGGCGGCTCGGTTATGGGCATCGGCGTAGCTGGTCTGGCAGTGTTAGGTTTAGGAAGTTTATTCATTGTTCTTTATAACATGTATGTTGGCCCTGATGGCGACGTCAACGGCTTGCCTATGGAAAAGGCGCTGGAAGTGCTGGCCGGTTTTTCCCTCGGTGCTGAATCAATTGCCCTGTTTGCTCGGGTAGGCGGTGGTATATACACGAAAGCGGCCGACGTTGGAGCCGACCTAGTTGGTAAAGTCGAAGCGGGTATCCCCGAAGATGACCCGCGCAACCCAGCCACTATTGCCGATAACGTAGGCGATAACGTGGGTGACGTAGCGGGTATGGGTGCCGACTTATTCGGGTCTTACGTGGCTACTATTTTGGCTACGATGGTGCTGGGTCGCGAGATTCGCATTCCGGCAGATGCTAATATTCCGGGCCACGCCCCCATTGTGTTACCCATGATGATTGCTGGCCTTGGCCTGATTTTTTCAATCATTGCTACTTATTTCGTCCGTATCAAAAACGAGACAGGAAGTGTACAGGGCGCTTTGAATCTTGGTAACTGGGCGTCAATCATTATTACACTGATCGCGTCGTACTTTCTGGTGACGAGCTATCTGCCCGACGTAACGATGGAGATTCGCGGGGTAGAATTTACCCGCATGGATGTTTTCTACGCTATCGTTACCGGATTAATTGTTGGAGCGTTAATGTCGACCATCACCGAATACTACACCGCTATGGGTCGTCGGCCGGTATTGTCCATCATTCGTCAATCAGCGACGGGAGCGGCTACGAACATCATCGGCGGACTATCGGTCGGTATGGAATCAACGGTATTACCCATTCTCGTGCTGGCGGCTGGTATTTACACCTCCTATCATTTTGCTGGTCTGTACGGGGTCGCTATTTCGGCGGCCGGTATGATGGCGACTACGGCCATGCAGCTCGCGATTGATGCTTTCGGGCCCATTGCCGACAACGCCGGTGGCATTGCCGAAATGAGTTACCTGCCCGAGGAAGTACGTGGTCGCACTGACATTCTGGACGCCGTTGGTAATACGACGGCTGCTACCGGAAAAGGCTTCGCCATTGCGTCGGCTGCCCTAACGGCGCTGGCTTTGTTTGCGGCTTTCGTTGGCATTTCGGGCATTTCGGCCATTGATATCTACAAAGCTGACGTACTAGCGGGTTTGTTTGTGGGGGCTATGATTCCGTTCATTTTCTCGTCGCTGGCCATTGCCGCGGTAGGGCGGGCGGCCATGAAAATGGTGGAAGAGGTACGTCGGCAATTCCGCGAAATCCCAGGTATTCTGGAAGGAACGGGTAAGCCCGAATACGAGAAGTGCGTAGCTATTTCAACCCAGGCCTCGATTCGGGAGATGGTTTTGCCGGGCGCTATTGCCTTAACGGTACCGGTTATTGTTGGCTTTATCTTCGGACCCGAAGTGCTTGGCGGTCTGCTGGCGGGGGTTACTGTGTCGGGCGTGTTAATGGGTATTTTTCAGAACAACGCGGGTGGCGCCTGGGATAACGCCAAGAAATCGTTCGAGAAAGGAGTGCTCATTAATGGCGAGATGTATTACAAAAAGTCGGAGCCGCACAAAGCATCAGTAACGGGCGATACCGTCGGCGACCCCTTCAAAGATACGTCCGGGCCTTCGATGAATATTCTGATCAAGCTGATGTCGATTGTATCGCTCGTGATAGCGCCATACATCGCCGTGCCTTCATCAGATATACCAAACTCGGCTCGGGAGGGCAAGAGAGCCGCTGGTACTGAAGTGCCGTTAGAGCAGTCAACCGCTGCTGATAACGATACGGTGAGTACACCCAATGATAAAACCAAAAACGACAAATAGCACCCTTGATGGGGGAGGAGCTCCGTTAATCACAATTCGTAAAACACAGGGTCTTTGTTGATTACGTTTGCTAACCAGTAAGCCAGTCTCAAATAGGGATTGGCTTACTGGCTTTAGCGTTTGGGCAAACATTAGCCAAAGATTGGCACGGCGCTGTCTATGCGTATACGCCTTGCCGACTGTTTAGTTTTTTCGAGCCATTTTGGTACTTTAATGGTTATATACCAACGTGATGATGAACTACCAGGAGATACAACCACCCGATTATTTGCAGGACTACGTCCGGTATATGTGGACGTTAGACAATTGGGGTACGAACGCTGTGCCTACCACCCTCCGCCCAATAGTAGATGGTTGTCCGGGGCTTCTGTTTCATCAATCGGAAGGGGGCGCGTTTCGTCAAAAGGATAAAGAGCTGCCTAACTTATTCCTGTATGGGCAGGCTACGCAGTGTGCAGAACTCACATCGGGTGGCAAATTCCGCGCAATAGGTGTCGTCTTATACCCCGATGCGCTTACCTCTTTGTTTGGCTTCGATGCTGATTCGATGACCGACTCGTGCGCAGACTTAGAGAGAGTAGCACAACCGCCGGGTTTATCTTTGGTTGAACGGCTCGTTAATACGTCGGCAATAACCGCTCAAACGGACGTACTTGCCAGTTATCTTCTAAGCCAGATCAAGCGTAATCAGAAGGAAGCAGACAGAGTTACGAAGTACGCCTTATCGCAGATTATGGCGTCAAACGGGAACATTTCTCTGAAGAAACTTCAGGAAGCCGTACGGCTTTCCGAGCGAAGTTTAGAGCGTAGGTTTAAACAGTGCGTTGGTATTTCGCCCAAACTTTTCGCCCGAATTTGCCGCTTTCAGGCGTCTTTAGGCCAGTTAAGGCATAATAAGTATAGTAAACTTTCGGACATAGCTTTCGAAAACGACTATGCCGATCAGTCTCATTTTATCCGAACATTCCGGGAGTTTGCTGGTTCATCGCCCTATCAGTTTCAAAAGCAGTCCGGCAATACGGCTGAGAACTTCTCGCTGTTGACGTAGCCTGCACAAGGCTGTCTTATCGCCCTTGTGTTCAAACTAATGGCTCGTATTCACAATTAGGTGCTAACGGAACCATTTAACCTATTTGCAAAAAGCGTTAGTTGCTTAAAGCGTTATAAATCAACAGATGGTTGGTGGTAACGACCCGATCGCCGGCAGATAACCCGCCTGAGAGGTATGTTTTCTGACCAACGGTTTTATAAACGTCTACCTCCCGGACAATCGGCTGATTGTGCTGATTTACCGTTACTACGAAATTCCGGTTCTTGTCGAATACAATCGCGCCGGATGGAATGCCCACTCGTTGATCGTGACCTGCGTAAGTAACGCTTACGTTGGCAAACATTTCGGGTTTGAGCCGATAATCAGCGTTATTGAGCGTGACGCGAACCTTCAGGGTTTTACTATCGGGATCGAGTACGTTGAATATTTTGTCGATTTTGCCGTGAAAAACTTTGTCGGGATAAGAGATGGTCGTAATGGTTGCCGGATCGCCCTCGTGAATGTTAGCTAAATCCGATTCGTATACATTGGCCAGTACCCATACCCGGTCCAGATTAGAAATGGTAAATAAATTTTCGGGATCGTCGGAGCGGAGTTCCATGCCCTGAGACGCTGTTTTTTCCACAATAAATCCGCTCATTGGCGCTTTTACTACGTATACGGAGCCATTGCCGCCCAGGATCTGGCGTCGCTCATTCACGCGGTTAACTTCACCTTTAGCTGCCTGTAGTTGCTCTTTACTGGCTACTAATTCGCGTTGTGAGCTTAAGCCAGCCTTCGCCATGTCTTCGGTGACTTGTAAGTTTTTCTGGGCAACCGACAACTGACCACGGGCGGCAATGCCTTGTTGCTCCAAATCGGCCAGGTCGCCCGACCGAATGACGGCTAGCGTCTGGCCTTTTTTTACAAAATCGCCTAAGTCGGCCTTCAGCGATTCGATATGACCACCTACCAGCGGAAACACTTTAACGACCTGATCCTGGTTGAAGGTAATTTTACCCGTTAAGTTCAGCTCATTCTGGGCATTCTCTAACTTGGCCGTATCAAAGGTTGCCGTAGCTAACAGATTTGTTTCCTGATGCGCTTTGGTCGGTGCCGTGTCTTCTGGTTTGGCCGACGTACCACAACTGGTTACCCCTCCGAGTAGAAGTAGCCCGGCTAGAACAGCAATGGCGTGCCGGCGGATTGGTTGGCCGGACGCATCGGTCGACACGCGCATAACGATGCCGAAAAAATGACCCTTTGGCAATTTATAGCGCTTGTCACCGACTAACGCTAACCGATCGCGAAGTTGAGGCTGACGAAAATAGAGTGGATTAAAAGACTGTTTTTTCATGGCTTAGTTTTGAAACGGATTAGTGCCAACCGCAAAGTTTAATTCTTCAAGACTTTGCATGCGGTCATTCTGGAGTTGAGCAAATTGGATCTGGCTGTTTTTGTACGAATCAAAAAAGTCCAGAAACTCCACCACATCAATATTCTGCTTTTTGTAGTTCGTGGTAACTCCCTGAATCAGCTGGCCAAAGTCGTCGTTGAAGCGCTGGTCAAAGGTTTGATAAAGCTGTTCGGTCTGCTGTGCTTTGGCGTACGCCCGCTGAACATCGCTATCGACTTGTAGCGTATAGGCATTGAGCGACTGTTGACTACTTTGGGTCCGGATCTTAGCGGCCTGAATGTTGCCCTGATTTTTATTCAAAAGAGGCAGGCTAATTCCAACACCGACGCCAATATAATTCGGGATGTAACTACCGTTTCGGTCATACGTACCCTGCAGGGTAAGGTCCGGCACGGCCATTGCTTTTTGCAGAACCAGATTTTGCTGCTCCTGCTTGGCAAGGTCGCGGTACCCTTTCAAATCGAACCGGTGCACTTCGGCCAGCGGGTATAGATTGTTGAGGGTAAGGCGACTTACCGAGAACTGATCCGGCGCATTGGCCGGAAGAACCGGCTGGATGGTCACCGTTGGCCCCGTGTTCAGCAATACAGTTAAGTCAGCGCGATCGTCAGTCTGTCGCCGGAGCAGCTGTTGCCGTTCGGTTGTCAGGTTAAATAAATAGGCTTTCAAGCGAGTCAGATCTTTCAGCGGTACGTTGCCTTTGTCGTATTGCTGTTGGTACAGATCTACCGTCTGCCGAAGAGTGGCAATTTCCTGATCGTATACGGCAAGCGACTGATGCGCATAGTATAAATCATAGAACGTGGTATGGAGTTGGTACGTCAGTGTTCGAAGCAGATCATAGAATCGGTCAGCGGCTAACTCCGTATTCGTTTTGGCAATGGCTAACTGTTTATTTCGCTTGCCCGCCAGCCGAATCAGTTGCTGAACTTGTACAACCTGCTGAGCATTGCTTTGCTTAAACGGCAGCACCTCTCTCGTTTGCTGATTGTAAGGCATTGTTTCGACATAAATAGCCGGGTTAACGCGGAGCTGAGACTGAATCTCGTATGCCTGGTTTTCGTTGATACCAAGTTGAGCCGCTAACACGCTTAGGTTGCGCGCTTTAAACTGCTCGTCGGCCTGCGCGATGCTTAACCGAAGTGTATCTGTAGCAGCAGGGGCAGACGAAACTTGATTACCCGTTGGCGTTTGTCCGTATAGCAACGCTGATGAAGGAGCGCCTAGCCCGAACACCAGGCCCAGTAGGCAGGCTGCGTATAATTTACAGGGTACGAATTGGCTGTTGAGCATAGAATGTGGACATGTGATTGACATCGCAAAAGTCCACACCGATAATTAAAGGCTGCTTAAACACGAATTAAAAGGTTGTTAAACCCTAAAAACGCGTAAGCCCCGCCGGAATATTCCGGCGGGGCTTACTTATCAAGACGTTGAGTAAATCAGGTACTATTACTTAGCTCACTTTGAACGAATCTTTACTGCTCTCAATGGCGCTCTGAGCGTCATCGGCTAGTTCATCAACTTTGTTGTTATACTGATCTTTAGCCTGCTCCTTATTAGAGTCAGCATTTGCCTGAGCCTGGTTGTAGGCAGACTGAGCTTGATCTTTGTACTGGTTGAACTGCTCTTTGGCTTTATCAGCGTATTGGTTCACCTGAGTTTTGGCCTGCTCATAGCCGTCCTTCACCTGCGATACGCCTTTTTCCCACTGATCTTTCAGATCGCTGGAACGCTTGTTGGCTTCTTCAGTCAGTTTATCGCGGGTTTCCTTACCACTGCGGGGAGCCGTTAAGATACCAATTACAACACCTGTGATGATACCCGTTAAAAAATCTCTTGTACTTCTCATTGCTTTGTTCGTTTTAGGTGATTGGTGATTTATTGCTTTGCTTTACGTTTCGCCTGACCAACGGCATCCTGTGCCTTCTCCGAAGCCGAATCGACATAGTCATTATACTGATTCTTGATGCTTTCTAAACCAGACTGCAACTGGTCCTGAAGGTCTTTGAAAAACGAATCTGACTCAGACGAAATTCGCTTACGAGTCTTTTTCCCACTCTCAGGAGCGAGCAGTACGCCCACGATGGCGCCGACTGCTAGTCCTACTAAAATGCCTGGTAGTGATTTCATGTGCTCTTGCTTTAGTGCATGACTGAATACGCCTTCCATTCAGAAAATTTTGTACCACAATGCTGTATTTCTAATAACTTGCTGGGAACAAAATAGTTATGTGCTTAGGTCAGTTTTGTTCGTCTACAAGTAGTTGAGGAGTATTCTCCACAAGGGCGTCCACGTTTTACGCAACTGAAGGCAGGCTACTCGCTAATAAAGTCGTGCCGTAATGGCCAATATTCTATTCAACACAAAACCTTTGGTTGTATTTACTCATTGTTGATATAACCAATTCCTTTTCCTGATGACGTCCACGCTTTTATTTTTCATTCTCTACACTGGTTTTTTTGTAACCGCATCCTTTATTCACCTGCTTCGAATTGATTATTGGTGGATTCGCATCTGGGATTTTCCTCACCTTCAGTTAACCGCATTAACGACTGCCGGACTAGTGGCCTGGTTTATTGTGATGCCTGACTTTGGTTGGCCTCAGGTACTGGTTCCGGTTAGCTTGCTGGTCGCAATGGCGTATCAGGGCTGGTTAATTTATCCTTACACCGCTTTGCATAGCAAACAGGTGCACGCCTTAAAACGATTTTCAGGTCAGCCCGATGTAGAAACCAATACCGTTCGGCTGTTAACGGCTAATGTGTATATGGAGAATACGCACACGCCCGATGTGCTGGCCTTAATCGAGAAGCATCAGCCTGATATCGTGTTGTTGCTGGAAACTAATCAGACCTGGAAACGTGCGTTACAACCCATTGAAGCAACCTATCCGCATCATGTGTTCTGTCCCCTGGAAAACACGTATGGAATGCTGCTTTACTCACGCTTGCCGATACGTCATCATGAACTACGTTTTCTCATCCAGGACGACATTCCATCCATATACGCCCGTATGGAACTGCCTTCGGGTCAGTTAATTCATTTTATGGGCGTTCACCCGATGCCGCCAAGCCCTACTGAGCATTATCGGTCGACAGAGCGCGACGCTGAGTTGTTAGTAGTCGGTAAGGAATGCCGCCAGTTAACAGGGCCAATCATTGTAGCTGGCGATCTCAATGATGTCGCCTGGTCGCACACAACACGCCTGTTTCAACGGATTAGTGGATTACTTGATCCGCGAGTGGGTCGTGGCTTATTCAGCACCTTCCACGCCCGCTATTTTTTCCTAAGGTGGCCCCTCGACCATGTATTTGTATCCCACCATTTTCAATTAGAAAAGCTACGACGCTTACCTAACTGTGGTTCTGACCACTTCCCAATCCTGGTATCACTCGTTTACAATCCTGATCCTAACCGGCTCGACGAGGTGCCCGAGCCCGAGAAAGATGATCTTACTGAAACCAAGGAAATCATCGACAAAGCAACTTAGGCCCCAGCCGTTATGACTTCACGGTTGGAGCTACGTATACTGCAAAAAAAATCCCTGCGTTCAAACTGACGCAGGGATTCCGTACCCACCGTAACTTGTACTTAACCTAAAATGAAACCACCTAAACCTAAACGTACCACTTTGTTAGGAATACTGTGTCCGTGCGCTGTGGCGATGCCCGCGGCACGTAATATCTTGATTGGTACTTACTTCTTCACACTCCTCGTCCCTGAATTAGACGTAGGATGACCGCTATGACGGCGATTACCAAAAGCACATGGATTAAACTTCCGAGTCCAAAACTATTGAACCCCAAAAAACCCAACAGCCATATAATAATCAGCACGACTGCTATTGTGTAAAGAAGATTTCCCATAACGTTTCGTGAGTAAATCAGAATCAATTATCTCGCAATTGACTATCTACTTAGAAAAAGTTGTGCCAATCTAACCCATTACAGCATTACAAGCAGATTCTGACACGCTATGCGCTTGTAAATGAGCTTTAAAGTAACAAATATTCTAATCTATCAATTTGTCTTAGGCCCGCGATAATTCGTGTATTGTTGTAGATAATTCTCTACAGTTGTAGAATAAGCGTAGAAAAATAGCTCAATAGAAAAGCTTATTTCAGGGGGTGAATTTAGGGAAAGCTAACCTTTCAAAAGTACTATTTGAACGCAAGTGGCTAATTCATTGGGTTTTAGTAGGTATAAATACGTAAAATGGCTGATCGGCGGAAGTTTCGGCACTATATTTTATGTATAAACTCGCATCAAAGTTTATGAAAACTATAAAATAACCGTGGTGAGGACGATGTTAGGTGTAAGCGCGGGCCAGCAATTCAGACCAGCTGTAATGAGTACATTGAGCACTGCAAAGCGCGTATTAATTGTAGACGATGAGGCAGACATATGTCTGCTATTATCTGGTTTGCTAAGACGGTTAGGCTACCAGCCAACCTGCGCTCATTTCATTGAAGAAGGTCGTCAATGCCTAAATACGCAGCAATTTGACGCTGTATTTTTAGATTTAAATTTACCCGATGGGTTGGGTTTTGACCTGCTGCCTTCCATAAAGGGAGATCAGACCGAAACGAAGGTAATTATGATTAGCGCGTTCGATGGACAGGCCGAGCGTCGGCGTGCTACTGAGCAAGGTGCTGATTATTTTATTGGAAAACCATTCACCCGTCGTTCGGTGGAAATGGCTTTGCAAACCATTCAGGTTTGAGTAACTTTGTTCATACAGCCAGATAGGCCCTTCCATCTTTCAACGCACTTGTTCTTTGGGCGTGGTCTGTCTGAACAAGCTACTTCCTCTTCATGGAAAAAATTCTGATTGTTGACGATAACAATGATATATGCCTGCTTCTGGAGCGCTTTCTGGGTAAGCAGGGATATAAGACAGCGTCGGTACAGCGGGGCGAAGATGGCCTTGCTTTGTTACGTAAGGAATCGTTCGAACTGGTTATTTGCGATTTTAAACTGCCCGATATAGACGGCCTCGAGATGCTTCGCCGAATTAAGGTCATGCATCCAACGACGGCCGTTATTATTATTACTGGTTACTCTGACGTACGGGTGGCCGTGCAGACAGTTAAGCACGGAGCGTATGATTATGTAACGAAGCCTCTGTATCCCGATGAGATTCTGTACACCATCAAAGGGGCACTTGAGCGACGAAGTCAATCCTTAACCCAGGTCCAGGTAAACGGTTCTGCCGCGACAGCGGCAACTCCTGCGGCTAAAACTACACCCGCTAAGTCATCATCGAAAACGGCGCTAACCTCTGATGGTAAGCGGTTCATTTTTGGCAAAAGTCGGGTGGCCGAGCAGCTACAGAAGCATATCGACCTGATTGCCCCAACGGACATGTCGGTCATTATCACGGGCGAAACCGGAACCGGTAAGGAATTCGTGGCCAATGCGATTCACCTTAAAAGCAAACGTGCCGACAAGCCATTTGTGGCCATTGATTGCGGAGCATTGAGTAAAGAACTGGCGGGTAGCGAGCTGTTCGGACACGTAAAAGGTTCATTCACCGGCGCCATGTCCGACAAGGCTGGTAGCTTCGAATACGCTAATGGTGGTACGCTCTTCCTGGATGAAATCGGTAACCTATCCTACGATAACCAGATCAAGCTGCTGCGTGTGTTGCAGGAACGCAAGATCCGGCGTATTGGCAGCAACCAGGATATTCCGGTCGACGTGCGAATTATTGTGGCGACTAATGAAGATTTACGTGATGCGGTTCGCCAAGGCAAATTCCGTGAGGATATTTACCACCGGATCGCCGAGTTCGAACTTCATCTGTCACCCCTACGCGAACGCAAGGCTGACATCATGATCTTCGCCGAACATTTTCTAGAACTGGCTAATCAGCAGCTGGAGAAGGAAATTCTCGGGTTTGAGGATGAAGCCAAAGAGAAGTTCAAGGAGTACTATTGGCACGGTAATCTGCGTGAGCTTCAGAACGTGGTGAAACGGGCCGTACTACTCACGCAGGGCGACTACATTGAAGCCGATGTGTTGCCTCAGGAGATTATATCCCCCCAGTACTTCACGCCGGAAGATACCACCAACGCAGGTGTTCAAGTCAGTTATGACCCATCTCGTCCGGGAGTTCCCGTGCTTAGCCAATCAGCGGCCAACCTTAAGTCCGTTTCGGAAAACGCCGAGCGAGCGGCTATTCTGAAAGTACTCGAGAAAACAGGCTATAACAAAACGAAGGCGGCCGAGGTACTAAACATTGATCGGAAGACGCTTTACAATAAGTTAAAGGCGTACGATATTCATCTGTAAGCGATAACAGCAAGTAGGCTAGGTGGAGTAAGAAAGAAGGTTTTAGGCCGTTCTTTGCTTACTCCACCTATTTTAGTTTTTACTAGTTGATGCTGAAACCAACCGACAATAGACCAACGCTGTTTTTAGCATTTCCTAATAACGTACGGGCAGCACCACTGTTGGCAATCCGTTGTAACCCCTGTTCGTAACGGGCTCCAATAAACGCTTTACCAAAATAGATGTTTAGCCCACCAGCCAGACCGTAGTCTACTTTGTTGAAGTTGTCCCGGTTGATAGCCCCAGTACCAACGCCAAAATCGCTGTTCGAATTAACGTTAGAGTTAAGCAGATAAGCCGCGTAAGGCCCCGCCTGTAGTTCAACTGCCTGACCTAGTTTGAACGTGGCCAGCACGGGTAATTCCGCATAATTAAGTCTGAATGTATTACGACCACTAACGCCTATAATATTAAAATCGGCCGATGATCCTTTCGTAGTGTATAGTAATTCTGGCTGAATAGCGAAGAACTCACCTAATGGTGCCTGGGCAAACACGCCAGCATGAAAGCCGATGCGCTCGTTTTTGTTTGTGGCCCCCTGACTATCATAAAATAACGAACTTGCATTTAAACCTCCTTTCACACCAACCCGTGTACGGCCTTGTGCTAAGGCGTCTGATGAGTTTACAACAAGCGCGCCTGTCGCAAGAACAGCGGCTGTAAGCAGGGTTTTAATTGACTTTTTCATAACGAATATGTAGTTAGTGACAAGCAGGCGTTTCACCCGTTGTACTGCATGAATGTGTTAAAATCGTGCCAAACCTCTCCATCTGTGTCAAAAACGGCCTATAGAGTTGCATTATACCGCTTTAAGCTAAATTGTGATGAAAATTGGTATTATAAAATAAATAGCTAAGCGCGTAAGATTTTCCACACATTGTAGAACTCATCATTCAATTATGTTTAGGCACGATTATAATGTTAATGATTGTGGTTGAATACAATTAACCTTCACTATTTTGAAGGATTGTGCAACGTGAAATGCCTTAAATACGATTCGCAAGAAAGTATCGATACAGGATTATCGGGTTTGCTTAAACTTAGATTGTCAACAGGAGCAGAACTGACACCGTAATAATCATAAGCAGCAAAATACATAAGAAAATATACTTAGTTAGAGACCCGTCAGCAGATGGTTATCAAAGAGGTGATGTTAACGATTTTATTGCCTATACCAGGCGTATAGTTTTAAGCTTTTTGTCTATTTTTGAAGGAGCGAATCGTCTGCTAATAAACTAACAACGAGTATCACTTTTGTTAGTGGAACAACTAAATACGGCTATCATTCTATATATCGTACGTACAAACCAATTGACAGGCTTAAAACCGCTACTTATTTCTCTGCTTTATCTGCCACTGTATGCACCGTAAGCCTACAAACATGACTATTTTAATTGCTGACGATGACAACGACGACCGCCTGTTCATGGACCAGGCGCTTAGACAGAACGGGTATACCCAAACTGTTCAGTTTGTCGAAGACGGCGAAGAGCTAATGGAATACTTGCGTCATGAGGGCCGTTATAATGAATCAAACGCCCCCTGGCCTAATCTGCTAATTCTGGATTTGAACATGCCTCGGAAGAATGGTTTTCAGGCTCTTGAAGAAATTAAAGACGATCCTAAACTTCGTCGATTACCGGTTGTTGTTATGACAACCTCATCGGCCGACGAAGATGTTGTGAAAACGTATAATCTTGGCGTTAATTCATTCGTTACCAAGCCATTTAACTTCAATCGTCTGGTCGAAATGGTTGGCGCTTTGAAGACTTATTGGATGGACACTGTTAAATTACCCTAGGCAACCTTCTTCGGCAGGCTTTTTGGGGGTGCTAATGAAGGTGGCTTATTTATAACTACTCATTGTTTATGACGCCTGTTGCCGCGACACTCGACGTTACAGAAAAAAGTAAAACTATTCGTGTTCTGCTAGTTGAGGACGACGAAGATGATTACATGCTGACCCGCGCCCTGGTGTCGGCAAGAGAGAATGCAAATATCAAACTCGACTGGGTAGAAAGCTACGATCGTGCTTTGGCCGCCATCGAGGCCGATGAACACGACGTTTACCTGGTTGACTACCGTTTGGGGCATTACACAGGTATTGACCTGATTCAGGAAGCGTTCCGAATGGGATGTCGGGCGCCAATGATCCTGCTCACCGGTCAGGACGATCTTACCGTCGATCAGTCGGCGCTGGAACTGGGGGCTGCCGACTATCTGGTGAAAGGGCGAATCGATGCGCAGCTGCTTGGACGTAGCATTCGGTATGCCTTGCGGCAAGCCAGCGTACTGGCCGAAGTAGCCCAGAAAGAAAACAAATACCGTTCTCTTTTCGAGCGGTCGATAGATGCCATTTTTGTGGCCAACTATGAGTTACGCTTTCAAGACGCCAATCCGTCGGTTGAGCGCTTACTTGGGTATAGCCGCGATGAGCTACGTTGCCTAAACCCGGCCCGTTTGTTCACTGACCTAAACCATTTACGTGAGTTGCGCTTCAACGTTCGTGAACATGGCCAGATCAAAGATTTTGAAACAACGCTCATTAATCGGAATGGCCGCAAGCGGATCTGCTTAATTTCGGTGTGGGCGGTAGAGGATGTCGCCGGGCGCCCTGAATGGTATCAGGGAATTGTACGCGATATCACCGATCAAAAACGCGCTCAGCAGGATCTGATTCTGGCCGAAAAGTTGACCATGACCGGCAAAATTGCGCGTAGCATAGCCCACGAAGTTCGCAATCCCTTAACGAACCTAAGTTTAGCGCTGGAGCAATTGAAGGAGGAGCTGGATGTAGAGAATGAGTACATCACTATGTTCACTGATATTATCGGGCGTAATGTAGACCGGATCGGGCAACTCATTACAGAGATGCTCAACTCGTCGAAACCGCGTGAATTGGATCGCAAAAAACAGGATTTCAATACCATTGTGAAGGCGACGCTCCAACTCGTCAGCGATCGTATCAAGCTAAAGCGAATGCGGCTTGAGTCTTATTTCTCGCACGACGATTGCCACGCATTGCTTGATTGCGATCAGGTGAAAACAGCCCTACTGAACATTTTAGTAAATGCGGTTGAAGCGATGGAAGAAGGCAAAGGAGTTCTGGTTGTCAGAACGCAGTGCACCGAAGATGGCCGGGTATATGTGGAAGTTTCTGACAATGGGGGCGGTATTAGCGAAGCTGATCGCAAACGTTTGTTTGATCCATTCTTTACCGGAAAATCGGGCGGCATGGGGCTAGGTTTAACAGCAACCCAAAATATCATTAATAGTCATAAAGGCTCTATTGAAGTGGAAAGTCAGGTAGGGCAGGGAACCACTTTCCGGCTGTATTTCCCTAAATAGCTAGCAGTCTATAGAAGCCGACATCCGTTATTTAGTAAACTACTTCTTACAAAAAAACCAGCTTATGTTACGGCTGGTTTTTTTGTAGAACAAGTTGTGTAAAAAAGTACACACACATCCATTTATTTTCCACAAGTAGGTATAATCTACAGATTTCTTAAGATAAAAATCTAAAAAACTTGATCTAGTAGTAAGTTGACAATCAGCATGGTTAGCTATTTTAATAGCATACATAATTAGTAGGCTATGGGTATGGCACAAAATAAGCTATAAGGTATGTGCTATGATGACTACAAGCATGTGGACAACTTCTCACTTCCCGGCGGCTATGCGTTCGCTGAACCCCAGTACCCGGGCAAAGGCAATCGAGATTGCTAATCAGCTGCTGGAGCAAGGGCAGTTGGACAAACAGCGGGTCATCGCAATCAGCGTTGATCAGGCCAGGCGTTGGGCGCGCTCATTGAGTGCTGAGCCAGAAAGGGTGCCCATTAACTTACGTCCTTACGCTTAATTAACCCTAACCTCAGTTAATCTTAACAAAAACCATGGTCTGGAAAAAAAACATCTACGATTCACTGACGGGTTGTGCAGCCCTTTGCGATGAATTCGCTACAGAATGCTCTCGGTCAGAAGATATTGAGAATTGGTATCGCAGCATTTTCCTGAATCTCGACTGTGCCGATATGTGCCGCCAATTGGCCATGCTGTACGTTCGGGGTTCTGAGAACACCCGCCTGATGGCCAAGGCCTGCATCGAAGTATGTGAAAAGTGCGCTCAGGAAGTAAGTCAGTTCAACTCAGAACGCTGCAAGCAGGTATACGCCATGTGTCAGCAAACTATCTGCAGCTGCGTTGGCATACTGGATATGGCCTATCAGACTGAGGTCGAATCTAAAAATCCGGCAACTACGCCAGCGTCGTTGTTCTACGGCATCGACCTGCGGGAAACGCTATACAACTAATTTTTGGTTGGTCAGTTCGACAGTTTGTGAAGTGATACGTTTACAGCGTGAGTCAGTAGAAGAGCTGACTGGCCTGGTAACTGATTAGCTCACCGACGTCTGGCTGACCAACCGCTTTTTTTACCATTCAACGCTATGGAAACGAAAACACAGAAGAATCCACAACTAGACAAGGTCCGCGATATAATTGAAGATATCCGTATTGCTATGATGACCACGATTGACGAACAGGGAAACCTGGTGAGTCGCCCGATGGCTGCCCAGCAGATGGATGAAGACGGAACGATCTGGTTTTTCACGCAGCGATCTTCGCCCAAGGTAGATCAAATTGATAACAACCAACACCGGGTAAATCTGGCCTTTGTTTCGGTCAGCGATGCGAGTTACGTATCTGTATCCGGCACGGCAGATGAGTTAGATGACCGGGCTAAGATAGATGAGCTTTGGAATCCACAGGCAAAAGCCTGGTTTCCTAAAGGCAAAGATGATCCGGATCTGATTCTGCTGAAAGTACATACCGACATGGCCGAATACTGGAATGCCAGCGACAGTACCATGGTGCGGTTCTTTCAACAAGCGACCGCTGCTATAACCGGCAATCCGCCGAAAATGGGAGAAAACGAAAAAGTATATAATTAAGCATAAAAAAGAGGAGAGGAGGAGAGTAGAAGGACGTAGTGTTCTATCTGCTCTTCTCCTCTGTCTTTAGCCCTATATGATTGTTACTCAGACGGACGTAGGCTGGCAGATTACTAACCAACAGGCGCACGGTTTGCTGGCAGTGCAGCTTGCTCTGCACTGGCAAGTAGAAAAGCGCCCGATCCATTGGATCGAGACGTTGATTGCCCTCACCGAACACGACGATGGGCAGGACCCCTGGGAGGGACGCAATCATCTGACTACGGCAGGAGCTCCGCTGGACTTTCATATTCTGGAGTATTCGGTAGACCAGTGCCGCCGGATGATCCAGATTGGGTTACAAAAGAGCCGATGGAATGCCTTGATGATGTCGATGCATACGTCATTCCTTTACGAGGCAAAGCGGGGCAACGATGAAGCACTCGATGGGTTTCTGGATCAGCAGCGTTTAGAGAATCAGCCAAAGTGGCGTAAGCAGTGTAAGGCAACTAAAGCCGAAGCCGAATATGCCTATTCGTTTGTACAGTGGTGCGACGCCTTGTCGCTGATTCTGTGCATGGATCAGCTTCCGCCCGAAGAACGTCGCCTGGAGGTGAGTAAAGGTCCTGACGACGTAGCGTACTTTATTCTACAACGAACTGACGGGTCGGTAGCCGTTGAGCCCTGGCCGTTCGACACCGCAGAATTTACGGTGCACGTAGAAACGTTTCTGCTGTCGCAACTGGTCTTTGAGAACGACCGCGAGTTGTACAATGCCATTCAGGATGCTCCTTTATCCGTAAAAGAGTGGACGTTTAGAAAATGAGTTGTTTAGAAACAAGAACGAGCAGCCTGCGCAGGCTGCTCGTTCTTGTTTCTAAACACTTTAACCCAAATAATGCAAAGTGAGCAACTTAGCGTTTATTGATCAGCCTATTATAGAGATAATTTTGTCATCCCGCCGAAAGGAGGGATCTTCTGTCGCCGGAGGGGATTTTAGCCTTACCGGAAGATCCCTCCTTTCGGCGGGATGGCAAAATTGTTTGAGCTTAGAGAATTATCCCATAACTCACGTTACTTCAGTCGAAGTAGAAGCGACGCTCGGGCTGGGGCATTAATCATATGGCCGCCTTTAACCGCTGGGGCATCTGGATGAACTTTGCCAACGGACGTATCGACGATGACTTCCCAGGTAGAACTACGTCTGCCAATCTTGGGCAACATAAAAGGAATATCTTCCCAAAACGCGTTCAATATCCAGATGAGTTGCTCATTACCAATGTCCTGACCGTCTTCCGTTTGTTCGCTCACGCGCACGCCGTCAATGAATAAGGCAAGGCAGTGGGTTCCCGGATCGTTCAGATCATCGCTGGTCATTTCGTGACCATCGGGGCGCAGGAAGGCTACCTGCTCAGTACCGAAGAAACGGCGTCGGCTCAGCAACGGAATATCCCGACGAAGGGCCGTCAGCTGGCTCGTAAATTCGAACAGAGCCTGCTGTTTTTCATCCCAATGCCAGTTCATCCAGCTAATTTCGCTATCCTGGTTATAGCCGTTGTTATTACCGTGCTGTGTTCGACCACATTCGTCACCCATCACTAACATTGGCGTTCCCTGGCTGAGTAGCATCGTTGTCAGAAAGTTCCGCTTCTGGCGCTCACGAAGTTCATTAATGGCCGGATCATCGGTTGGTCCTTCAACTCCGCAGTTCCAGCTTAAGTTATCATTCGAGCCGTCGCGGTTATCCTCGCCATTAGCCTCGTTATGCTTATCGTTGTAGCTGACAAGGTCGTTCAGCGTGAACCCGTCATGGGCCGTAATGAGGTTGATACTATTCGCGGGCGAGCGGCCATCGTTGGCGTACAGGTCCGGACTACCCAGCAACCGGAGGGTAGCTTCATTGGCTTTGCCATCATCGCCTTTCCAGAACGCCCGCAGCGTGTCGCGGTATTTACCGTTCCACTCCGACCAACGTACCGGGAAACCGCCAACGTGGTACGACTGAATGTCCCAGGGTTCGGCAATGAGTTTTACCTGCGCCAGAATAGGGTCTTGCGCTACGGTATCCAGAAACGACGACACGCGCCCGGCCTCTTCGTCGGTGCGGATTAATGCCGACGCCAAATCGAACCGAAACCCGTCGACGTGCATATCGGTCACCCAATAGCGCAAACTGTCCATAACCAGTTGCAAAGCGCGGGGGTGACTCAAGTTGAACGTATTACCCGTGCCGGTATAGTCCATGTAAAAGTCAGGGCTGTCGCCAACCTGATGGTAATAGGCCCGATTGTCAATCCCTTTGAACGATAGGGTAGGCCCAAGCTGATTACCTTCGGCCGTGTGATTATAGACCACGTCCAGAATAACTTCAATACCAGCCTTGTGCAAATCTTTTACCATTTGCTTGAACTCTGTTACCTGCTCGCCCGCCATGCCTGATGACGAGTAGGTATTCTGCGGAGCAAAGAAACCGATACTGTTGTAGCCCCAGTAGCTTTCGTCCGTAAACTGATGGACGGGCAACAGTTCTACCGCAGTGATGCCCAGTTTCTTGAGGTAATCAATGCTTTCGGGCGATCCTAGCCCTGCATAGGTACCCCGGATGGCTTTATGAATCGTTGGGTGCTGGTACGTAAAGCCCTTCACGTGCATTTCGTATATCACGGATCGGTGCAGAGGAATAGCCGGTGCCACATCGTCTTCCCAATCGAACGCACTGCTATCGATAACAACCGACTTAGGCATAGAGGGCCCACTATCGACGCTGCTCATCACCAGGTGCTTCGTTTCTTCACCCTCAGCCTCTTCATAATCGTAGCCTAACCAGGCATCGTTGTGATTGAGGGGGGCGTTGATGGCTCTGGCGTAGGGGTCGAGCAAGAGTTTATTCGGGTTGAAAAAAAGACCCGCCTGTGGGTCGTAGGGACCGTCGACGCGAAACCCGTATAATTGACCCGGTTGTAACCCTTCTACGTATATGTGCCAGACCAGTTCTGTACGTTCCACAATCGGGATCATTGTGGTTTCCTGACTAGGGTCGGCTGAATCGTATAGGCATAGATAAGCGCTCGTGCTGCTTTCGCTGAACAAGGCAAAGTTTACGCCTTCGCCATCGTAGGTGGCCCCAAGCGGGTAAGGTTTGCCTGGTTTGGATTCGATAGAATTAGGGACAGAGCCTACTTGTGGATGTTTACTCATAATAGATTTTAATAGAAACAAAAGCCGCAGGTGTGTCGGCCAGATGTATGTTAACAGGGTCAGAGTTATGCGGTGCAGGTTGAACCTTTCTTACAGAACAGTGTACCCCGTACGTTTAACACGATGCAAATGCGAATGTTTAAGGGATTTATATAGTGTAATTACTTAGGAAAATCACCAATCGGACAAGTAGAGTAAAAACAAAAAAGCCTGCCCCCATCGGGGGCAGGCTTTCCGATCCCACCATTCACTACACTACCAAGGCCAAGCGAGCCATCGAGGCATGTGCCGATTCGACGCTTTGCTTCTGGCGCAGCAACAACTCGCGTGTGCTGGCCGCTAAGTCCATTTCTTGCAGTACGGAGTTGTAGTTTTCAAGGGCATCCTGATCGCCCCGCTGACACTCCTGTACAGTTGCTTTATCATCGTCACTGGAAAACGTAGATTTTACGTTGATCCAGGCGCGGTGCAGATCAGCGGCAAGGCTTGTGCCATTATCTGGCTCACCTCCCAATGTTCTGATTTCGCGTTCTATTTCTGCGGCAAATTCTGCCCGCTGTCGCGACTGGGCTAAAAACAGGCTTTTAAGTTCAGTATCCTTTACGTTTTCTGATGCTTCCTGGTAGCCCTTTTCTGCGTCGTGGTTACGGGTCAATAACCGATTTAAGCCATCGAGTATTTCACCCCTTGTTTCTTTAACATTCATAACGTTGTTGAATTTGGTTGTGTGTTGAACTGAAAAGAATGGTAATCTTCGTTGTTGAGTAAATCAGAAAGACCTTCAGCGTTTGGGCAGGGTGTAACAACCTCGATTTGAAAAACTTATACCGCAACGTTACACCCTGCCGAGCCGCTATTTCTTTGCGGGGTCGTGGCCCCAATTTTTCAATGAATATTCCCAATTGGAGCCTTCAGCTTCTTTAGGCTCCTGGGCGCTGTGCCGTCTGACGTAACTGATAACTTTACGCATATGTGCGTAATCATCATCGGATAAATCGCCGGCTTTTTTGCCTAGTATTTCTATAATCTTCTCGCCCGATTTGTGGCCCGTTGATTCCGTGGCGCCGTCCTTCTTCTGACCGACGGACTTCGACTCTTCCGTTTTTAGCCACTTTTCAAGCTGCGAAGCCGACATGTTTACTACGTCGTCAAACTCCTGCTTAATTTCTTTTTTCTCTTTATCGTCGAGGGTTGCTGTTGCCGCTGCCATAACTCTCTATTTTTTAGTGACTTCACTGGCTGACTTCACGACCTTCTTGCTGCCTTGCTTAATAACCAGGGCAGGTTCGTCGGCGGAGCCTTTACGCTTTACAGTTGACCCCTGTACCTTCTTTTCAACGTCTTCTTTGTGAACTTCGGCAACGGTGCCTTCGGCTTTACTCTTGCCATACTTCCACGTTACCTCATCGCCTTTTTTCACCGTTGCCATTGTTCTAGTCGTTTGTTGAGTACTTGTTAAGCCTTACTGGTTGTCCAGCTTACCATCTTTGGCATCACGTTGCATTTGCTTGTTAGCGAATACTGCAATATCAACCCGACGATTTTGCCGACGGCCAGCCTCGGTTGTATTGTCGGCCACTGGCTGCGATTCGCCGTAGCCTTTTTCATCAACCCGGGACGTTTTCACCCCCTGAGCTTCCAGAAAACTTCCGACGGCGTCCGCCCGCTGTCTCGACAGCTTCAGGTTGTAATCGTCAGAACCCGTAGCATCAGCGTGGCCTTCAATCCGAATGTCAGTATCTTCATACTTGTTCAGCGTCTGGGCAAATTCAAGCAGCTGCTTTTTCGTTTCGGGCTTCAGTTCGTACGAGTTAACGTCGAAGAGAATATCTGAACCGAACGTAATTTTGATACCTTCGCCAACCCGCTCAACTTCAGCGTTTGGCATACTACGCTTCATCTCTTCAGCCTGCTTGTCCATCCGGCGGCCGATCACAGCTCCGGCGGCTCCACCTACCGTAGCACCAATAATGGCACCGATGGCTGTATTACCTTTAGCATACTTGTTGCCAATAATCCCGCCCACCAAGGCTCCGCCACCAGCACCTACGGCAGCTCCTTTTTGGGTTCTGTTCATACTGTTCTTGGACGATTTGCAACTTGTCAAAACGTTGCCAGATAGAAGTGTAGCTGCCATAAGCACAGCAACTGACTTTTTTCCGACTGATTTCAACTGATTATTCATGTGTTGTGAATGTTTGGTACTACCTGTAGACACCCAAACGCTGTACCAGTTTAATCTGCTGTTAATGACGATTCGGGGAGTTGTTCTGTAAGCGGCTAGTAGACAATAGCTTATGACGACCTCTATGTCAGATAAAAATTAATAACTACTGCCATAAGACAACTAAATTAGTAGAGTAAACGGGAAGTGAGATGCCTATAGTTGTGGAGTGTACTCCACACAGACCAGAATGTCAACGGCAACATTTTAACGAATTACTTACCTGACCAGATGCTCTACTACAAACAATACATTAAGGATATGGCTACAACAGGGCGCTGGTTTTCAATAGGTTAATTCTTTTGATTTTATTGATGACGACTCGCTAAAAGCAAACGAAAAGAAGTAGGCGAACGTTAAGAATATAACAGCTTTATGACATTCTTTTCGGCCACATGATTACGATTAAATCACTTTTTGCCTTATTTTTTATTGGTGGTCTGTTAGTACTGACCCCAACTGGGTGCAAGACAGGCGATAACACGTCTGTTGAGGCTCCTACACCTGCCCGGACGCTGGTTAATGGCTCGTTGGTGAATGAGTATTCCGTTAGCCAGTTGAAAAGTCGCTATAGTGGGGTCAGCGCGTTGTTTCAGGTATTGATTGTCAACCCAATCAAGGTATATCGGTTGGAGTATATGACGACCAACACAGATGGTAAAACGGTGAAAGCGTCGGGGGCCTTGTTAGTACCAGCTCCTAGTACGCCAAGACCGATGCCCATGCTGAGTATGCAACATGGTACCATTACGAGCGATTCTGATGCGCCTTCCAACTATGGTAGCAGTAGCGAAGCGTATACATTTGGGTCGGTGTTTGCGTCGCAGGGGTACATCATTGCGGCTCCCGATTACATTGGGTATGGCGCTTCGAAGGACCTGCCGCACACCTATGAGCAACGCGAAGGCCTGGCCACGGCATCGCTTGACATGCTTCGGGCGGCCCGCGAATTTATGAGTGATCAGAAGATCAGCTGGGACAACCGGTTGTACCTGGCAGGTTACTCAGAGGGTGGATATGCCACGATGGCGTTGCAAAAAAAGATCGAAGAAGAAACAGGTAGCGAGTTTAACCTGGTTGCGTCGAGTTGTGGGGCCGGTGCTTACGATAAGCCAGCGTTCATGCGGGAGATTATCAATGAAACGACGAGTGCGGAGCCCAGCATTAATCGGCTTTACGTTTGGGTATTGCTTACTTACGACCGGATTTATGGCCTGAATCGCCCTATGACGTACTACTTCAAGGAGCCTTACGCCAGTCAGATTGCCGCTCAGGGTAAAGATGCCCGTATTAATGCTAGTCTTAACACAGTCTTTACCGACAGCTTTAAGCAAGCGATCAATGACGGTACGGATAAAGCCTTTCTTGCGGCCGTTCAGGACAACGACATTCATGACTGGAAACCGCGCACACGTACGCAGCTATATCATGGTGATGCCGACGATACGGTGTTTTACTTAAATACGCAGAATGCTTACGAAGCTATGCAGAAACGGGGCGCTACCAATGTCGAACTGAAAACACTGAAAGGCGCGAACCATGCAACGGGAATCCTGGGATACATCACAGGCACGTACGGTTTCTTCGGCCCGGCACAGCAATGATAATTTTCTGACAGGATGAACAGGATTTATATCCCAGAGAAATTCTGTTCATCCTGTCGAAAAAAACCTTACTACTTTATTTTTAGAATAGTGTAAGCCGCCTGGTTGGGTTGTCGGATGCGTTTGCCGACGGTTGTCAGAGCCCGATCGTCGTCGTGAATCAGTAAAAGCCGGTTGCGGTCCAAAGGTGTTACGTCTTCTGCCTTGTGCCCAACATGCAACGGTTGGCCTTGGGCATTGCGCATTAACGTAAACGGTTTGTTGGTCATCAGTTCGTCGGGAGTGGCTGTCCAGAGATACGCATCCAACTGACCATTGAGCTCCAGGGACGTTAGTAGCCAGAATCGGTTGCGATACGTATCATATTCCAGGCTGGATAACGCCAGCGGTTGAGGAAGAGCGGATTCGGCTTTTGCCGGGTCGAAGTCGGCGATGAGCTTCCAGTCATCGGCGAGCCGAATCCGCTCAGCATTGCCAACTTCCTCAATCAGGTAGGATACCGCGATAATCTTCGAGCGGTACTTGAAATTATCAAAGGCTTTGCCTTCCTCCCGAATACCGAACAATAGCTGTCGGTCGGTGGCCGCTAAGCCTTCAACTTTAAAGTAAGGCATCTCACCCGGAAATTCATCGTTTGCCAACAACCTGGCAATCCGCTGCCGATATGCCATCGACGTCCGGCTCGTGTCGTTGGGAGCCAGAACCCGTGGATTTTGTTCATCGCCTTTGCGCCAATAAAGAATCGTGTTGTAGCCATCCCAATTGGGGCTTCCCGGTTTCACGCGGTCGAATGCCGTGGTAAGAAACACGAACTTTCCATCGGGTGTCTGCGCGAAATCTTCATACTTGTGAGCGGTTGTATACGGCGCTTGCGTGAGGTACGTTGGCGCCCTGGTTGAATCGGCCAGTGAGGCCAGTGGTTTCGAGAATACCGGGCTTTGGCCCGACGGCATATCTTTGTCGTTGGCGAGAAACACATTTGTGCCGTCGAACAGAACCGCTGAGGCTTCGCACCAGACCGGTTTGCCATCGAGCATGGTACCGGCTGTAAAGCAAGTTAATAGCCCTTCTTCGGCAATGGTGGCCGTGCCTGGGGTAGTATTCGATGTGACAGATTTAGATGTTTTACAGCCGTAGCCGAGCATCATCAAAGCTACAAGGACAGTACAGAGACGGTAGTTCATGGGTAGAGAAGAAAGCCAATGGATAAGCCTGCAAACTACGCATTACTGGCGCAAAACAAATCCAACGCCGTGGACATTTTCTATACGGATGTTTGGCGTGTCGGCGAGCCGTTTTCGCAAGCGTGAGATAAACACATCAAGGCTGCGTCCCATGAAATAATCATCGTCGCCCCAGACGGCACGGAGCAGCTCGTCACGGCGGACGAGCGTGTTGGCCCGATCGAGTAAGTAAGCCAGCACGTCAGCCTCCCGGTGAGTAAGCACCTGCGATTGGCCATTAACGTGCAGGGTAAGGTTTTGATAGTTGAGCAACGTCGTTGCTGCCACACTTTCTTTAGCCAACGTAGTTCGGCGCAGAAAAACGTTGATCTTCAAAATCAGTTCTTCAATGCTAAACGGCTTGGTGAGGTAATCGTCAGCACCCAGCCGCAGGCCTTGTAATCGATTGTCTTTGTCGGCCAGGGCGCTCAGAAACAGAATGGGAATGTGTTCGTTGGCTGCTCTGATCTGCCGAGCCAGCGCAAAGCCATCATTTTGAGATACCTGGCCTACGGTAGCGTACTGACTACTGAGCATCACATCGAGTAAACACAGATCGAACTGCCCAGCCTGAAACGTAGCCCAGGCATCGGAGCCGGTTGTGCAATGCGTAACCGAAAACGAGACGTTCTCGAGTGTATCCCGAATAACGAAGCCCAGGTTAACATCATCTTCAACAAACAGAATACGGGCAGGTAGCGTAGTCATTGGGTGACCTGATTTATCTGTTAAAACGGGGATACCGACCATTTTCGATACGTTGCTGGCTTGGCGGACAATGGCAAAGGAACGAGAATGCAGAACGTGCTGCCAAGGCCTGGTTTGCTGGTCAGTGTGAGTCGCCAGCCGTGCGCCCGCACGACCTGCTGAACGTAGTACAACCCTAAACCAAATCCTTTTGCCGAAGGCGTATGTCCAGTTGGTACCCGAAAAAACTGCCGGAAAACCGCTTTCTGATACTCGGGTGCAATGCCAATGCCGTTGTCTGTAACGGACCACACCAGCCAATCGTTTTCGGTATGCGTATGCAGGGTTATACTAGGCTCCCCATGGCAGTATTTTATGGCATTATCGAGCAAATTTGTTAATGCTGTTTCAAGATGATAAGCATCGGCAAGAATATGAGCGTCGTGAGCCTTTAGATCGAGTTCAATATGCGGGGTAGCTACTTGAGCCGTTGTAGTCATAAGCTCGTGCAGGTCTACCAAAGTGCGGTTCAGCACAAAGCCCACCCGTTCAGAACTGGCCAGTTGAAGCACACTGTTCACTTGTTTCTGGAGTCGACGGCTTTCTTCGCCGAGAATGCGGGCGTATTGTTTGAGCCGGGCTGGCTGATGAGCAATGGTATCCGACTGTAGCACATCGGCCGCCACCCGAATGGTCGAAACTGGGGTCTGAAGCTCGTGCGTAATGTTGTTAATAAAATCGCGCTGAACCTCCGTCAGTCGCCGTTGTTTCAGCACAACTATGAGTGTATACCCAAAGAAGAGGACAACTAATAACACGGCTCCCGTAGACCATAGCCATCCGCTCAACTGTCCGGCTACGAAGCCTGACTGATTCGGAAAACGGATACCAAAGTAGTACGTATATCGGGGGAATTTGGGCAGGTTTCTGGTCTTCTTAACGGCTGAACCACTTGTCCCCGAGATGCTTGTACTGACGTAGGCGCCGTAGACCATGCGGTCGGTTTCGCAGTTGTAAATACCGTATTCGTAGTCGGTGATGAGATTATGCCGTTGCAATGAGTTCTGAATGAGGGTTTCCAGGGTAAGCGGATCAATCGGCGCGTCGGTATTGACAATGAAGTAGTCGGCCGACAGCTGGGTAACGGCGTATCGATTAAGAGTAAATTTATTCAACCTCGCCACGTCGTCGGCCACATCCTGTAGGGCAATGAAGGCCGATTGTCGAAACTGCCGCTCGCGTAGGGCGTAGGCTTTACGAACCCATACGGCCTGTACAGCTAAAATGCCAATGATAGACAATACCGAGAGGATAACCAGCAAGCGGAGACGGGGCATATTTTTTCAGGAGTTCTTGAGCCGTAGCGACCACCATTTTGTCTTATCAAAGGTAATTGCTGCCTTCGTTCACGCAAATCGTTAACAACTCATTAACAAACGTTGGCAAGCCCTTAACACGCTGCGAGATAAAGAGAAGGTAGGTTTGTATCGTTGCTCGGGTGAGCAATACGTACTTTACAAACAACTCGTATGAAACGAATTCTGATGTTTGCGTCGCTTGTTATGCTGACGGCTTCTATGGCCATGACGTTGCCAACGGCTCTGTTTAACTGGAGCAAAACCACGCATAATTTTGGGCGGGTCACGCAGGGGAAACCCGTAACCGCCGAGTTTACGTTTACCAACAAAGGGGAGGTGCCTCTGGTCATTAATTCTGCAAAAGGCTCGTGTGGCTGCACTGGCGTCGATTATCCCAAAGCGGCTATCTTGCCAGGGCAGTCAGGTACCATCAAGGCGACCTTCAATGCAGCCGCCCTGGGAGCATTTAACAAAACTGTCACCATCGAGTCTAACGCCGAGGAAAGTACAACTATATTACACTTTAAAGGAGAAGTTGTGAAGGCGGAACTCAGTAATCAATAAGCACAGACCAAAGCCGCCGATGGTTATACGTATAACCATCGGCGGCTTTGGTCTGTGTCCCCGAAACTGGACTACTCGTTATCTAATTTGTAATGCGCGGGGAGCCGAATTCGAAAAAGCGTTCCTTGTCCTGGGCGGGTTTCAATGTCGATGTTCGCGTTTAATAGCTCGCCTAGCCGTTTTACTATATAGAGGCCAATACCCTCGCCGGAAACAGGTTTTTTCTTAGAAATTTTGGCGGGAGCAGGTATATGTCCAGTCGGGGCATCATCTGACTTCTCTTTGCTGAAAACACTACTCGAATCGACCGTTGGCTTTAAGGGAGCAGTAAACGAAGCCGTTAGGTTATCGGGTAAGCCTGTTCCTGTATCCTGAACACCCAGTGTCCAACGGTAGTTATCTTCGCCCGACCAGGATACCGACACCATACCAGACGGTGTGTTTTGTAACGCATTGAGCAGCAGATTCTGAACGATACGCTGTAATTTGACCCGGTCCGTATCGACAATTAGTTCAACGGAACCATCAGCTCGTAGCACTAGCCCCCGCTCTTGGGCCAAGGGTTGGGCGCTTTCAACAATCGAACGTAGCAGGTTACTAACGTTTACTGACTCGACGCTGAGCGATTCCTGCCCGGCCTCTAAACGGGACAAATCAGTAAGTTGGGCCAACATGCTGCTGACCGACAACAAGGTACGTTGAAGCATCTGAAGATGGCTTTTCCGCTCCTGGTCGGTGCTGGTGGGCCGATCCAGCAAACTGGCTGCTCCGTTAATGACTCCAAAGCCGCCCCGCAAATCGTGAGAAGTCATTTGTAGCAACTTACCGCGTTGTTGCGTCAATGCATTGATCCGATCAAGGGTTTCCTGCAAGGCATCAGCACGGCCGGCTGCCTGTTTGCGTTGTAAATCGTCGTAGCGTGTTACGCTACCATCTACCAATTCGCTGCTAAACTGAACAATCTGGGCGTAAGCCTGGGCTAACTCGGATGAGTCAGCTGTAGGATAAAACTGTACGTAGCACGACAGTTCGGTACTTAAGCACTGCGTGAAATGATTCAATTCGGTTAGCAGCTCACGCAAGGAGTAGCCTTTATGCCATCGGTGCAAGCCGTGAGCTGAAGCCGTTTCATGTAGCTTTTCCTCTTCGGGTAGTCGCTGTAGGCGCTGCTCAAAGATGTTCAGCATGACCGGGATTTCATTGTTAAACTCTTCGCGCGACAGACTAGCGGTATGTCTAAGTGCCGGATCTGCCTCGCAGGACGCCCGCCACATGTTTAAAATCGCTTCACGCCGGGCAAATAAATAACTGGCTAGACTGATAGATGATCGGTTTGGTGGGGCAGATGAAGATGAGTTAACCATAACAAGGATGAGCGACGGAGGGACCTATAAAATTCGATTAATGAGTCGTTTTCACGAAATCTATAATAGTGACAAAATAAAGCTAGATTTGTTCACCAGAAGAAAAGGATCGGGTAATCAAATTGTGTTACTTTGACCGTCTACTCAACTAACTATGGCAGAAACAGATAAGCGTGCTGTTAACAATAACTTTCGTCAAGCCACAATTCTTGTGGTAGAGGACAATCAAGATCATTGGACACTTATTAAAGCTGCGCTGCAAGAATCTTTGCCCGAAGTAAGCGTGGTTTGGGTGGCTAGTGCCGAGGAAGCCAGTACTTATCTGGAAAATTGCGTTGCCAATGAGCAGCCATTGCCTAAACTGATGCTGCTCGACTTGTACTTGCCCGAAGCCGAACCGGCCTGGCAATTGCTGCGAACTGTTAAGACGCCCAACTCGCGGTTTATCAGAATGCCAGTTGTTGCCTTTAGCTACTCGACCAATCGAGAAGATATCAGCGAGCTGTACACGTTTGGAGGAACTTCTTACATTACCAAACCGAGCGACTACAATCAATGGTTGTTGTATTTTGAAACTATGCGGAGTTACTGGTGGGAAACCGTTACGTTACCGAGTGAGCGGTACTGAATTAGTAGTCGTGGCTAGTCAGGCGCAGTCAGGTATTGTTATTGGCCGCATTGATTTACAATGCTTAGCCGCGCCTGACTGCGTTTGACTGCCCTGGTCAGCTAGTGATCACCTACCTGATACTTCATTTCTCCGCGATCTTTTTCCACAGCGGTGCGACCTTCTTTCATCCAGACCGGCATGGGCGCATCTTTGAGGTAGTAATCAAAGTACTGATACATTCGAATGCTTAAGTCTTTAGCATTGTGGCGTTGGGTCAGGTTATGACCTTCTCCGTTGTAAACCAGCATCCAGACGGGTTTATTTAACCGGCGCAACGCTGAGAACAGTTCAATGCCCTGATACCACGGTACAGCGCCATCTGCATCATTGGACATAATCAGCAAGGGGGTCTGAACACGATTGGCGAAAAACAAAGGCGAATTTTCAATGTAGTTCATTGGCTTATCCCAAAGTGAACCGCCGATGCGGCTCTGCGTTTTTTCGTACTGAAACGCCCGGCTTACGCCCGTTTCCCAGCGAATACCACCATAAGCAGAGGTCATATTGGCAACGGGAGCCCCCGCTTCAGCCGCCCGGAACAGATTGGTCCGCGTAACAATGTAAGCGGTTTGGTAGCCACCCCAACTTTGCCCTTGAATGCCAATGCGGTCGCGGTCAACGAAACCACGCTCAATCAGGTTCAGCACGCCGGGCACAATGCAGTCGTAGGCGTTAGGGCCCGGTTGCCCGGTCGTGTAAACAATATCGGGAACGAACACCAGATAGCCGTTTGAAACGCAGTACGGAATGTTGATGGTGGATCGGCTCGGCGCCGGAAATTTGTAATCGTTGAGGGTTTCGGCATTGCGTTCGTAGAAATACACCAGCATCGGGTACTTCTTGGTAGGCTCGAAACCTTCTGGCTTGTAGAGTAGTCCTTCCAGTTTAACCCCATTGGTGCCTAACCACTTCACTAGTTCGACGCTACCCCACCGAATGCTGTCCTGCTGCGGATTCGTGCGGGTGAGCTGTACCGGAGCAGTCATGGTCGTGTCAGTCTGGAAAATATTAATTGGCTCCTGGTAATTGCCCCGATAGAAGGTCATGGTGGGGGCGTTTTTGGCTTTGCTTAGACCGAAATAGCGGTGCTTGCTGGATTGCAGTATGGCAATGGCCGTTTCGTTACGTTGAAAACCGGTGGCTTTCAACAGGCCGGTATGCTTATCGTCTTCCCAGATGCCCGTCAGGTATAACTCCTTATTGGGGTTGATGGCTTTCTCTTCTTCATCAATGTCTGCGCGCCGGAGACGGACTTTATTTTTGCGGCCCCATCCGGCCGTAAGGTTCATTGGCTTTTCGCGGCCGGTGGGGTCGATCTGCCAGATGTCGTAGCGATCATAAATCCAGATATGCCGGTCGCCGGTAGTCCAGCCGGCTGCTCCGTAGGCGCCGGGCAGGTTAGGTGTGTCGTGCTCTTCGTCGAAGAACTTGCTGGGTAGGCCGCGCGTGAGGTCCAGCCGTTTACCGTCGGCAACGGACCAGGCCCGCCAGAGTGAATCGCGCTCGTCAAACCAATAGGCATACTGCCCGCCGGGCGACATCCGAGGGGTCGATGCCATAACATCATTGGCAATTCGTTTTTTCTCGCCCGTCTGCGTGTCGATCAAATACAGATCGGTATGGCCGGGGTCCCAGGAAGCTTGCACCTGATAAGGAAGATCGCTCAACCCTAACAGATAGCGTGTGCTAACCTTAGGATCGAAAGCAACGGTTGGTACTTCGCGGTTGGCTAAGGGGATTACGCGGGCTGAAGCAAGGTCATAAACCGCCAGGAAACCGCGCTCTTTTTCTTCTTTCAATCGTCGCTGCTGCATCGGTTGCAGTCGACTGTCGGTCCAGCTCCAAACGTCCATACGTACCTTTTCATCGTCCGGCGTCAGGGTGTCTTTGGTCGGTTTAGGCGGAATTGGAGACGTAGAGAAATACAGCCGCTTACCATCATCGGCGAATTTCGGCTCGCGGAACTCGTTTACCGACCAGCCTTTGGGTAAGGCTTTGGTTAAAGTATCGGCTATGACCAGATAAGGCGCTGGCGCCGGTGTTGCTTTACCTCGTTTACCTTTAACGGGCGCTGCGGGGGCGAGACTCTTGTAATACAATGAAAAAACCTTAACGTCGGCGCCGGCGCTATCGGCAGAGGCCATCCAGACTAACTGTTGCCCCGCTTTATCGACGGCCAGGCCTTTATAGATCTTTCGTTGCGAGCTGGTGTCAATCAGCATTGTTTGTCCATTGGTCGTGTTAAACAAAAACACACCCGGAACACTGGTTTCTCCCGTTTTGAGCGAGTCGTTCACTGATTCTTTGCTGTAGAATATCGCCCGGCCATTGTCAGACACAGCCACGTTGGTGACGTAACGCATGGTTTTGCGCGTACCGTCGGCCATGTTCAACAGGGTCAATTCGTCGCCCTTAGGCTTTTTAGCTGTTCCTTTTTTGGCTGTCGTAGCGGTAGTCGACGCGGGAGGTAGAGGATTAAGCGTGTCCTTTTGAGCTACCGGCTTAGTGGCCGGTTTTTCTTTTTCGTCTTTACGTTCCTGTAAGACCGCCAGCCACGATCCAGACTCTTTGCCGAAGCTAAACGATTTCACGTTCGGCAGTTTAGTCGTTGTGCCCGTGCTCAAGTTCAGCACTAAAAGACTGTCTTTAGGGAGTTCGTCGGGTTTTTTCTTCTTAAGCTTTGCCTTGCGGGTGTCAGCCACAGGCGCTTTCAGGCGCATCACCAGAAACTTACTATCGGGGGTAAACTGAGCCATGTAGCCACGTGGAAACTGGCGAGGGCGTTCGAGCGTACCGCCCGCTTTTTTTGTGATGTCTACCACTTCCAGCCGTCCGTCACCGTCCTGAGGGTCAACTTGGTAAGCAATCCATCGCCCATCATCCGATAGTTTTTCAGATCGTACACTCTGCCACCGATCATAGTCGGCAGCAGTCAATGGGCGTTTAGTGATTTGAGCAAAGAGCGGTGCTGAGAAGAATAGGCAGAATAATAGACTGTATACTCGCTTCATAGCAAATGTTTAATTTTGGAATATCGAAGTTAGGCAAAACAGGATCGATAAGTCGCTAAATTGTCAGAAGATTTTACGATTGTCTTGCTTATTGACTTCTTGCCAGCATCCCAGCGGGTCAATTTGCACAGCCCCGGCGGTAGGTAGTGCGGGTAAATAGACCTTACGTTCATCGGGTTCGGGCCTGACCAGCGCCCGGTAGATTTGTTGCCCGTGCTGATCGAGAACAACCAGGGGAATGAGATCATTGATAGGTACTGGCTGTTGTTGACCTGTTCTTCGATCACGCCATTTTTTGGATACTATTTCAACTTGCAGGCCATTCGGTACCTTTGCAATCCGACCTATCTTAAAGTCGAACCAGAATTGGTCGGTGAGATAGGTGGTCAGGTACTGCAGCGAGTCGGGCAGCCGATGAGTAAGGTGAGTGGCAAAGGCATCGGCAGTGGCTGATGTCGGTTTTTGAATGGCCTGCTGATAGAACTGGCCAATAGTTTGGCTGAAGGAAGAATCACTCCATACCTGCCCGATGCTGGTTAGTACTAGTGCCGCCCGGTTCCGTTCGAGCAGATCATTGTTACTCGACTGGATCAACGGCGGTTCGGGCCGGCGATTTTGATGGCGCCTACTCAGGTAGGTTGTCGCTCGCTGGGAGAGTCGCTGTGTCAGTCGCTGGGAGCCGTAGCGTTTTGCCACAAACTGCAGGGAAAGATACTCGGGTAAACTTTGGCGCAAAAAGCCGTCTCCCGCTTGTCGAATGGGCGCCATCCGATGAACCAGCCATTGTTTCATTACCTCTCTTGCAATCAGGTAATCAACAAAGTCGAGCTTATCGGGTTGGCGATTACTGGCCGTCCAACCCTGTTTTTCGGAAATCTGTATATGCCCCGGTCTCGACCAGACAGCGTGCGAACTGAGGGGGGCTTCGGTGATGGTAAGCGAACGGTAAGGGTAGGCTCCGAATAAGTGTTCGCCCATTCGTAGGGATGACTGGGCAACGTTCAGCATATGGCGAACCTGATAAGGATGATGGTAGACTATGTCGATACGAACCAATTGGCCCGAAGAAGATGCCAACGTAGTCGATTGGGTTTTGTACTGAATTTGATTAGCTGTAGCCACTTTATTAGTGAACTCCGCTTGCTGCCGGACAACAATAACACCACCGGCGAATAGCCCGCCAAAGAGTAGTAGAACCAGACCATACGGCCAGGTGAACTGCTGACTCCATTGCTGAGTACGCGCCGGTAAAGTAATTAAAGTACCTCGATTCCAAATCAGCAAAAATAACGTGACAAACACACCCGCTACAGCCCACCAGACAAGTTGTAGGGGGCCGCGAATAAGGCTGTTAGCGCCATAGCCAACCAGGTCAGAGTACGTAGTAGAGCCCGGTAAGAAGCTGTACCAGTAGTTAGAAAGCTCCGTTGCGCTTAACTGGTAAGCAATGGTAAGTAACAGAAAGGCGAGAACACTACCAATGTGGCTCAACAACCGATTGTTGATTAACACGGCTATTAACGCCCCAAGGGCAATGACCTGAACGTAGCGAAGGAAACCATCCTGTATGAGATCGGTTGCGTAACGTTGCCAGTCAATGTCGGCAAAGCCGTTCTCCAGTTGTATACCTACGCCCGTTAAGAACAGCACGAGTGTCAACACAGCCGCTGCTCCGGTTAGTGCCAATAACTTAGCTACTAAAAAAACAAAGTCAGGTTGGGGAAGGGCGTGGTAAATAGGCCAAAAACCAACGGTGCGCTCATGGTAGATCAGTTCACTGGTCATTACGAGCAGAAACAAACAAATGAATGCACCCATCGGCAATCGAAGGGCGGTCATCTGGGACGTAATCGGCAACTCCACAAAGTCAGGATTCCGGTTGAATACCGTGGCGCAGAGTATCGTTAGTATGATCAGCAACAAGGCTGTGATCTGAAAAACCGGCTGCCTGACTAAGTTTGACAACTCCAGCTGAGCTAATTGAAGCGTTGTTTTGCCGTATAACCAACTCCCAAACTGTGGCCTGGCATCAGCTAGCGCTAGATTCGTTACTGCGGGCAATTCATGTTTTGATACGGCTACGTTATTTCGTTTAGCCGTGCGCTCCTGTCCAAAAGTCTCAAACGAAAACAGAGTTTCAGCCTGAGCCAGTAAGCCAAGGGCAATGCCAAGCCAAAGCAGTCGGTTAATAAAGAGCATGTCCGAAAAATTCAGCAGTGCCGCTGGGTCTTCTGTCCAGTTGATAGCGTATACCGATTCGCGTATCATGCCAACGCCAAAGGGATCAAGCAGCAGCCATACATCGGAGTGAGCGAGAGCCTCTGACTGAACTCCGGTTAACAGAAAATACAGCGTCACTACGAACAGGGCTACGTAAGCCCCCCGAATGCTCCGCAGAAAAACAGTCAGGGAAAACGTTATGCTAACAACAACGAATACATGCTCAACTACCAACCAAAGAAATCCGTCGACCAAGGCCAGCCATGGAACAGGTTCGCCATAAACGAAATAGATAGCTGATGCAATACCGAGTGGATAGAAGCCCGCTAGCACGAGTCCGGTTAGCAGTGTGCCTACAAATCGCCCGGCAAAGTACGTCCGGCTGGTAATTGGCAGCGTATAGAGGTAGGCAGCGGTTTTGTGTTCGAGATCTTTGCTGATGGATTGTCCGGCGAGTAATACCGTAGCAATGGCCAACGCTACTCCCAATGAGGCCAGCGTGAAATACACAGCAGCCGATTGTTCGGCGCCGGCATACGCCTGCTCTGCCTGCACCGAATACCAAACGCCCTGCGCGAAGGTTAATCCACAGAACAGAAAAAAAGCGGGCTGTCGAAGATTATATCGATACTCGAAGCGGGCAACAGTCAGGAGCGGGTTCATGGTGCAACAAGATACAACCGCTTCTGAATGAAGTCAATTGGGCCGGCTTATTCGGCAACGAGTTCTGCTACACCAACGCCCGAATCGGCGGCACCGTAATACACCCAAATGCTGCCCGGTTCGTCGCCACGATCGGGCTGCTGAATCCAGCCGTTGGAAAACACTACGTTCGGAAAGAAGCCTTCCCGCTCCCAGGCTAATTCGGGCTGGAGAAGCGGTGCCTCCGACCGATCCAGCACGATGTGAGGATTGTCTTTGTCCAGCAAGGCCAGTGCCAGCGAGTAGGAGTGGGTGGCGTCGGCTCCGTGATAACACACCAACCAGCCTTCGTCGGTTAAGATAGGCTCAGGACCGGCACCGATTTTGGCACCTTCCCAGGCAAAAGCCGGATTGGTAAGGCCCCGGCCACCAAACAAAAAGCGATGACTGCCCCAGTGGACACCGTCGATTGATTCGGCCAGCCACACCGACGGTTTACCAATTTCCGATACCATCGGTCGGTGCAGCAGCATGTATTTGCCGTTGATTTTTTGGGGAAACAACGCGACATCTTTGTTAGGGGGCGGCAGAATAATGCCCATCCGCTCAACGGTTTTGAAGTCAATGGTCAACGCTAATCCCACGGCTGGCCCATGCTCCGACACGGCCGTGTACATAATCCAGTACTGCCCGTCCAGAAACGTAATGCGGGCATCCTCAATGCCGTATGCTTCGTCGAGTCGGGCAGGAAATAAAAACGGTTTTTCGTCAATAGTGAAGTGAATGCCGTCGGAGCTGCGGGCCAGACGCAGGTGACTGAGTGAGGTGAGGTACTGTTTACCGCCGATGGTTACGATGCGCGGGTCATACGGCTCGTTGGGTTCCGGGAAGTGTTTAATGACCAACGACGGCACTCCGTCCTGGTCTTCAATCAGGGGTACTGAGATAAAGCCTTTTCGGGCCTTAGGGGCTTCGGCCACGCGTAATAACAAAATGATTTCGTTGCCAACGCGGCAGGCCGCCGGATTAAAAGCGCCGAGTACGTCGAAACCGTCAATAGTTGGCTTAACATCACTCGTTTGTATCACTGGCTGGTTGGATAACCGCCGAAGGTGGTAGTTTCGCATCGGGTATTAGCTGATTTCAGTCCTGTAGTACCGCCCATTCTGGCCTAGTGGGGGGCGGTACCGCTACAAACGTAGCCGCTTTATCATGTAACCAGGGAGTTCCTGCAGAAGTTAGGAATAAGCACCAATTTGCTGACCAGACAATAATCATTAAAAAAAGAATAAACCGTAGATCGCTTTTTTGAGTCATATTTGCCAACGAAGACATACTCACGTAGGGTGGCTCACTCGGCCCCGGATTATAGACCATTCACTCAATTAGTTGATGGAACGGTTAACCAACCTGGGAAGAGCCGCGTTATGAGGGGTACAAAAGCCAGAAACAACCTACACACTTTTTTCAATCATGATTAATCAACCAGCGTTTGATCAGGACGAAGACCTACTGATGCTAAACCCAGACCCCGAAACCGCTGACTTCGAAGACGACGATGATGATTTCGACGGCGGTGCTGAATTTGATGAACTTGGATCAGGAGCAACCAGTGGCTATGGTGAAGACGATCTTGCCCACATCGAAGATGACTTCGATGAAGACGACCTTAGTGAAGAATTAGATGATGACGTCGACGATGATCTCGACGACGACAGCATGGACTGATAAATAAATTGAGTTGACAACTCATCATTGCGATTTAATCGCCTTACTCAACAACGCATGACACCCTCAGAATCATTACAGGACTCAGAAGAAAACAAAGGTGCATCGGGCGGCAACAACAGCCCCGATAACACGGCACCTGAAAGCGAAACGCAGTCATCAGCCGCCAGTGCCGATGGTGGACGTACGACAGAAGAGGGTTCACGCGCCACGAGCGATCCGGCCGAAGGACGGGACGAGTAACAGTGATCAGTTAACAGCGAGCAGCCAACAGTGTAAGAAAAATATTCTTAGTTACTGTTGGCTGCTCGCTGTTAGCTGATCACTGATAGAAGTGTCTGGCACTTCATTTCCGTTTCCTGCCACTCACGCTCGGGCACAGAGTCTTCGGTTAGGCCAGCACCCGCATAGAGTGTTGCTTGTTTGCCTTCTAGCTTCATGCAACGGATATGCACGAACAGATGACTGGCTGGTCCCTCGTTATTAGCATCTATGTTAACGGGCCCCAGAAAGCCGCTGTATAACTCCCGATCGTGCGTTTCGTGCTGATTAATAAAGGCAAAAGCCGTATCACGAGGAACGCCACACACCGCCGATGTTGGGTGCAATAAGCGCAACATAACGGTGCCCAGCTGAGGATAGCGAACGGCATGCGTGTCTACGGTAAACTGCGTACCGAGGTGCATCAGGTTACCCGCAATAATGGTTTTAGGCCCTTCTTCAAGGTATTCCCTCAATCGGATTTTCTTGAAGCACTCAATAATGTATCGACTGACCAGGGCCTGCTCTTCAATTTCTTTCTGTGACCACATGGCTTCTGACGGACGTTTGGGCGTACCATCCGGCTCGAAGGCTGATTGAGTGCCTGCCAGCGAGACAGTTCGGAAAATGCCATGCGCGTCCTGGCTCACTAGCCGTTCGGGGGTAGCACTCATCCAGATTTGTCCTTTTTCCGGAATCGACACCGCCGAAATAAACGCGGTTGGATAACGTTCGCAGAGCCGGTCGAACAACGCCACGGCGTTGGGGGCCTCGGAAAACTGCACTCGCTTGGTTCGCGACAACACCACTTTCCGAAACTCACCCTGGCGCATAGCGTCAACCGCCTTCGCTACGTTACGAACGTACTGAGTCTGCGCATCGGGATCGGGTAGCGCGGTAACCACTAATGAGGTAGGAGGGGTATTGGAGCGACGGTTACGTAAACCGGCTAGTCGCTTCCGAAACGAATCACCGTCAGCACTCGACGAAACAGTCATATCGGACAGGCCATTTGCCGAAAAATGAGCCTGAACGTCGGCTCTTAAAAACAGCGTCCGAGCGGGACTATCTGTCTCAACCTGGTCGAAGACCATACGGGCCGACTGGTTTGTGGCGGCCGTAGTCGCCAGATTGTCGAACGGACTAATAGCAAATCCGGCGGGTAATTCCTCTAAATCGGCCGATACGCGGGGGAGGACCTCATCAAAGGATACGATCAGATGTTTATCGCGCTGGTTCGGCAGTCGCCAAAGGGCAGCTGGGAAGCCAAGTGTTTGAGCCGTCTCCCAAAAATCAATGGCACTGGGCCGGGTTGTAATGACGGAGTTGATGACGTGTTCAGTTTGCATAGCCAACAGCCGCCGGTTGAAGGGTGGCTATGGGGGTAACAGTTTGTGCGGGGAATTTGTGCGAATGAAGTATGTTTTCGTGATGGTTTGTCAACACCTGAGGGCTTTTCTACTGGCTTTAATTACTGACCCCCCCCCGCAATACTGGTGCCAAACGGCCTGTAGATACGTGACTTGCTGGCGCAAAAATTTAATTTCTTCGGCCTGCCATTGAATGATATCATCTTTCGGCAGCGACATTAAATCCGAAGATGTATCTGTGCCAACTAACTGGGCATTTTGGGCGTCGCTGATGTGATAACTTCTCAGCACATCGACTGTGGTATTTAGCACCCGCGCAATATGGTCGAGCCGTTCATGGCAAGCCGATTCGCAGTTTTCAAGACGCGAGTAGGTGGACTGGTTCATGTAGAGAGATTCCGCCATATACTCCTGCGAGAAGCCTTTAGCCCGACGAAAGCGTTTAATGTTCTGAGATAGAGACATGACGTTGAATTGGTTGTGTGTAGTGAATATAGTAATCCGATAAAATCACTATTTTATTGTAAAGGATAAGTACATTTCAAAAATTGATGTGTAGTTTATGTATCTCTTTAATTATGAATGCGTTAATGCTAAATTAAAGTTTTTTAATCTATCGTTAAAATTAGTGCAGGGTCTACAATTGCATAAATCCTGCATAAAAATGCATAACATAGTAGGTAGGTGTGGTTGTATGTTTGACTCAACAACGAGACCTGTTATGAACCTGATTGTTAACGCATCTGAGGATAATGCAACGGCAACCCTGTATGCCCTGGTTCGCGGTTTGAAGGCGAAGGTAACGCGGGCCACCGTTCGGGAGGAGTTAGCCATGCACCCGGATTTTCCGAGTCTGTTTAGTTTGAGCGAGGTACTAACTGGGTGGAAAATTGAGAATATGGCGTTGCGGCTGAACACGATTGAACAACTGCGCGAACTGCCGCTACCCTTTGTTGCTCACCAGAAAAAAGAAGGTGGCTGGTATGTGTTGGTCGCAGACATAACTGGCCAGCGCATCAGATATATCGACAGCGAAAGGGGCCATATAACCGAACCACTGGCCGACTTTGAAAAAGCTTGGACGGGAGTAGTGTTGCTTGCAGAAACTAATGAACATTCTGGTGAACCCAACTATGCCCTTAACCGCCCTGATGAAATCCGTAGAAACCTACGCAGTCCGCTCTTACTGACTGGTTCTTTACTTATCACCTTCCTAATAATTATAAGCGTAGCGAAAAACCTCACCGCTCCCGATTGGGTGTTTCTGTTAACCAAAAGTGCGGGTCTGCTGTTTAGTAGCTTATTGGTTGCTAAGCAATTAGGCAGCAAAAGTGCTTTGGCCGACCGCTTTTGTCAACTCAACACTAAAACCAACTGCGACAGCGTATTGAACTCGCCCGGGGCCAAACTCTGGGGCTGGCTGAGTTGGGCCGACGTTGGGCTACTTTACTTTGCCGGTGGCTTGTTGACCATTTTGCTGATGGGCAGTCAGCCGAATGGCGGTCCGTCCACCGTCCGACCATTACTGTATGGACTGGCTTTGCTGGCTTTACCTTATACTATCTTCTCAGTTTACTACCAGGCCCGTATTGTCCGCCAGTGGTGTACGCTATGCCTAATGGTGCAGGGCGTTTTGCTGGCTGAGAGTGCTGTTGCTATACGCCAATTTACGCTATTGACAGACGTTTGGCAACCTTACGCAACTGTGCTGTTTGCATTTCTGCTGCCGACGCTGGTTTGGATTCTTATTAAACCGTTACTAATTAATGTCTATAGAAGCCAACGAGAACACAACGAGTTACTCAGTTTTAAACGCAACCCTAACCTGTTCCAAACTTTACTATTTCAACAAACGAAGATGCCATCCCTGTCGAGTGACCTACATCCAATTGTAATAGGGGACTCTAAAGCTGAACACACGATTACGATGGTGACTAACCCATACTGTCCACCATGTGCTAAGATGCACAGAGAATTGGAGAAATTGATTGAACGCAATACAAACATTAAAGTTGAGATTGTATTCATGGCCTGTGATGGGCCATCGGGTAAAATGACTACAGTAGCAAACCATATGTTAGCACTGTCTGATAAAAGGCAGGCGATGAAAGACTGGTACGCGTCAGGCCAGAGAGATTATATAAAGTGGAGTAAGCATTATCCAGTCGCTAACGATAGTTTACATCATACTCAAAATACACAACTACACTGTAACTGGTGTAAATTGGCTAACATAGTTGCAACGCCTACCCTGTTCATTGATGGATACCAAAAACCTGATCACTATTCGTTACAACAAATCAGTCAGTTAATCAGCTATCTACCAATTGCCAAATCAATTAGAGCAGTTATCTTATGAGAAGCGTCATTTGTTATGATGCCTTTCCTTGCCGCTTTTTATGAGATTCGGTTTGGCTTAGTAACTACCAGAGGTTTTGGTGCTGAGATGTGCTTACAGGTTAAGTAAAATCGTTTATGTAGAATAATTTCACCTTAAATGTTATCATATGAATTTGTTTGAAAGATCTACTGCTTTTGCTTTGAGTAGAGTAGAAGCTAAACAAGTGTTAGGAGGTCTCTTGGGAGATGCTACTGCAAAATGCAACGATGGAACAACAATTTCGTGTTCAGGAGAAGGTAGTTGCACTGCAAATGATGGAGCGGGGGCTGGTAATCCTGGGCCTGATGGGTCGTGTAAGTGTGGTTCTGATTATCATACATGCGTAATTGCTTAATCATTATGAAAAAGTTTCATTTATTTCAGCTTTCGAGCGATCAGCAGAAAGCGATCCTGGGTGGTGTTGCCGATGTAAAAGCTGATTGTGGTGGTGGACGTTCAGTATCTTGCAGTGGAACTTCGTGTAGAAGCTCTGACGGAGCAACAGGTTCATGTTTATGCACAGGTGGTGCTAATGGGCCAGATATGCATTTTTGTAGTCAAGAACCTTAATTCATCCTTTACTGCCTATAAGGCCTTATCTGTCAAGGCTTTATAGGCTTACTTGCATGAAAAATTTTATATTGATACTGATAGCTTGCTTATCGTTTAAGACAGCATTGGCCACACAAAACGACACCTTAGTGATAAAGGTGAGTCCTTCAATAAATTCAAAAAACCTCATAGTGCGGTATACATTTCCCTATTCAACAACTGAAGAAATAAATGATTTTGAAGGATACCCTCGTTGTGAGAAATTCAAAATAGGATATACAGTTATTGATAAATTTCAATTCTGGTATAGTAGTTACAAATCAGGAAAACGTGATTCAAAAAAATTTTTATCAGAAATTAACGCATATGATATAGATACAAACACACTATCAAAAAAATCTATTAGGAGTTCTGTGCCAATTTTTTCTGGTTTAACAGGTAGTAAGAAGATTGTTATAGTAGACGCCAATAATAATAATGATTTTTCAGATGACCTGTCATATGAGTTTGATACGCTTACGACGGAGAAAAGATACAAAGGAGATACCCTTGAATTAGCTCCGTTAATTCGAGTTAAATATGAGTCTTTTGTTAGTAATAAGGTTACTGATAAGTATACATATATACGGCTTAAGCCGTACGACATAGCATATTCATATCCCACTGAAATTCAACGGCAACTAACTGTTTACACAGTTCCCTTTGTTCACCGAGAGGGCATTTTTAACGCCGGTGGAGTTGATTTTCAAGTTAGTTTGATTAATTCTTCAAAAACTCATATTGATAACTACACTCGCTTTTATATAAAAATAAAGCAAGCTGGACAAGAATATGATTATACACAAGAAGCTCCGCTTACTAATGGGGAAACATCTGTGGTAAATGGTCATATATTCAAAATTTTATCTTGTAATAAAGATGGTAGTATTTTGAAATTACTTTATGAAGGTTATTCAAAAAATATGGAGGGAGGATTCGTTGCTAATAGTATTCCTCTATTAACAGGTAAAACGCTAACAGGTTATAATTTACATATTAATAAAATAGCAAAATCCGGTAGTTATGTATTATTGGATTTCTGGGGGTCTTGGTGTGGCCCTTGTATTCACAGTATACCATTACTTAAGAGATTATTTACCCAACTTGATACTACTAAGGTTCAGTTGATAGGAGTAGATTATGAATACAATTTAGAAGGGCAACGAAAAGCTCGTGAACTATTGAATAGTCATAAAATTGATTGGCCACAAATAGCTGAGTTGTCTACAAACTTGAGTACTAATAGCATTTCGAAATCTTTGAGTGTAAAAAATTATCCAACCTTTTTACTTATAAATCCCGAAGGTAAGATTGTTATCCGTGAAATCGGTGAAGACAGACTTCTAATGGTTATTGATAAACTAAAAGAATTGGGTATTAGTAGAGATGTACAAAAATGAAACCCTTCCCTCACTACCGCCAACTTGACCAAATGGACTGCGGTCCGACTTGCCTGCGGATGGTGGCGAAGCACTACGGCCGTTCGTTTACGGCGCAGTCGTTGCGTGAAAAGGCGCAGATTGGAAAAGAGGGCGTCTCGTTACTGGGTATCTCGGAAGCCGCCGAAGCGATTGGCTTTCGGACGATGGGGGTTAAGATTCCATTTGACAAATTAGCGGCTGAAGCTCCACTACCCTGTATAGTGCACTGGAGCCAGAATCATTTTGTGGTGGTGTACGCCATTAAGGGAGCGGGGCAAAGCTGGATGAGCCGCGTTAATGGTGGTCGTAAAAGCCCCGCTCCACTGACACCCCAAGAGGGGTTTTGGCAACCGCCATTTTTAGATGTGGAGCCGAGCAGCGTTGTCATTCAACCGCCGTTCCCGCCTACAGGAATAAAAGTACCTTCTCAGATAACAAAGACCGGTACGGTGTACGTCGCCGATCCGGCAAAAGGGTTAGTGACTTACAAGGCTGAAGAGTTTTGCCAGCACTGGCTGTCGGCGCAAACCAACGGGCAGCAGGAAGGCGTCGCTCTATTGCTTGAGCCGACGCCCGCGTTCTACGAACAGAACGACGAGCATAGCACAAACTACGGCTTTGAGCGGGTGCTGGGGTACCTGTGGCAGTATAAAAGCCTGCTGGTGCAACTGCTATTGGGGCTAACTGTAGGTAGCGGGCTGCAACTGCTGTTTCCGTTCCTAACCCAATCGGTAGTCGACGTGGGTATTAACACGAACAATCTGTCGTTTGTGTATCTGGTATTAGGGGCGCAACTTATGCTGATGGCCGGGCGGCTGTCGGTCGAGTTCATCCGTAGCTGGATTCTGCTACACATCAGCACCCGTGTCAACCTGAGCATCCTGTCCGACTTTCTCATCAAGCTCATGCGGTTACCGGTGTCGTTTTTCGATACCAAGCAGTTCGGCGATCTTATGCAGCGTATTGGCGATCATCATCGTATCGAGTCGTTCCTGACTGGTCAAACGCTGTCAGTGTTGTTTTCAATGGTGAACCTTGTGGTGTTTGGCGTGGTACTGGCCATGTTCAACCTTACCATTTTTGGCGTGTTCATGGTATCGAGTGTGCTGTATGTAGGCTGGGTAACCTTGTTTCTGCGGCAACGGCGCAAACTGGATTTTAAACGCTTCGACGTGTCGGCCAAAAACCAGAGCAGTTTAATACAACTAATTCAGGGGATGCAGGAGATTAAGCTGGCCGGGGCTGAGCGGCCCATGCGCTGGGCTTGGGAGCGGTTGCAGACCCGATTGTTTCGGTTGCAAATGAAAGGCTTGGCTCTCAACCAATATCAGCAGGCCGGAGCGTTCAGCATCAACGAGGGTAAAAACATCTTTATTACCTTTCTGGCCGCGCAGGCCGTCATCAACGGGCAACTGTCGCTGGGGGCTATGCTGGCTATGCAGCAGATTGTGGGGCAGTTAAACAGCCCGATCGAGCAACTTATTGGTTTCGTTCAGGGGTTACAAGATGCGAAAATCAGCCTTGAACGGCTCAACGAGATTCACACATTGACCGATGAAGAACCCGCCGACGTGCCCAAACTTGACCAGTTGCCCGAGGATAAAGGTATTCTGCTGAAGAGCGTTTCGTTTACCTACTCTGGCGCAGGCAACGAACCAGTTCTGCAAAATATCAATCTAACCATTCCCGAAGGCAAAACCACCGCCGTAGTGGGCATGAGCGGCAGCGGAAAAACGACCCTGCTTAAATTACTACTACGTTTTTATGAATCGAAGGGTGAAATCAGGCTGGGCGACGCGGCTCTGCGGAATATCGGACACGCCATGTGGCGGGAACAGTGCGGGGTTGTTATGCAGGATGGGTTTATTTTCTCCGATACCATCGCCCGTAATATCGCCGTGGGCGTGGAGCGCATTGATGCACGTAAGCTGGACGATGCCGTACGAGTAGCTAACCTTCGGGAGTTTGTGGACTCGCTGCCGTCGGGTCTGCACACTAAAATAGGAGCGGAGGGTAACGGTATCAGTCAGGGTCAACGCCAGCGAATTCTGATTGCCAGAGCCGTTTATAAAGATCCTCAGTTCATTTTCTTCGATGAAGCTACCAATGCTTTGGATGCGACCAACGAAGCGGTTATCATGAAAAATTTAGGTGAGTTTTTCACGGGCAGAACCGTTGTTATCGTCGCTCACCGGCTCAGTACCGTTTGCCATGCCGACCAGATTGTCGTTCTTGATAAAGGCGTCCTGACTGAAGTCGGTACTCATGCCGAGTTAGTTGCGCAACGGGGTGATTACTGGCGGTTGGTAAAGAATCAGTTGGAATTGGGCGTATAGTCTGAAGCCTTATAGCTTTTTGAAAGCTATAAGGCTTGTAAAAATCAATGTCATGAACGCTACCACCAATACCTTCGTTGAACTTCGCTCCGAGGAGGTACAGGAGCTACTGACCCGTCCGCCCAAGTGGCTACTGCGCTGGGGCGTTACGGTCGTGTTTGGGGTTTTAGCGCTCATTTTCGTCGGGGCCTGGGTGGTTCATTATCCTGACTTAGTACGAGCATCGTTTAAACTCACGTCAGCCAATGCTCCCAAGGCGGTGCTGACGCGTACGGACGGGAAACTGGTTCGTTTGTTGGTGCGGGAAGGACAGACCGTACGAGCGGGAACCGTGCTGGCTTACCTCGAAAGTACTGCCCGCCACGGCGATGTGTTGCGGCTGTCACGGGAGTTGGCCAAAGCATGGACCATTGCCAGCCGGGGAGACTTAGAAGGATTAGATCGGCCGGGCGACGCTTCGCTGAAACTGGCGGGCTATAGTCAGTTGGGCGAGTTGCAGGGCGCTTATCAGACGTTCGAGCAGGCGCACATTCAACTCCGGGCGTATTTGACCAACGGGTTCTACAGCCGTAAAAAGGCGATGCTACAGCAGGAGATTGTTGACCTACAGACCCTGGCCGATAATCTGCGGGAGCAACACAAGATTCAGGCGCAGGACATGAAACTAGCGCAGGAAGATTATGACATTCAGCAACAGTTGGCTCGTGACAAAGTCATTGCACCGCTTGAACTGAAGCGTGAGGAGGGTAAAAACATCGCTCGCAAATTACCCTATCAGCAAACGGCTTCGGCCTTGATCAGTAACCTGACCGCCCAACGCGCCAAACAGAAAGAAATTCTGGAACTGGACAAGCAGGTGAGCGAAGAGCGCGACAAATTTTTGCAGGCGCTTAATACCCTGCAAAGTGCCACTGATGCCTGGAAAGTAAAATATGTGTTGACGGCTCCGGTTGGTGGGCGTGTGTTCTTTGTGGGCGCCTTACAGGAAAACCAGGCCCTGGCAATCAGTCAGGAACTTTTCTACGTCGCACCGCCCAGCACAGACTATTTTGGTGAATTACACGTACCGCAGCAAAATGCGGGCAAAGTGCAAATCGGTCAAAACGTATTGGTGAAATTCGCCGGGTTCCCTTATCAAGAATTCGGAGCCGTGCGCGGACGTATCACAGCCATTGCGGATATATCCCTTCGGGACAGCGTCTTTTTGGCTAAGGTTGTTCTGCCAACAGGCTTAAAAACTACTTACGGAAAGCAACTAGCTTATAAAACCGGTATGTCGGCTTCCGCTGAAATCATTACTGAAGATACCCGGTTGCTGGAAAAGCTTTTCTATCAATTACGTAAAGTCGCTGGTGGGCGATAGCTGTTTTAAAAGACGTATAAAGTAGCTGACAGGTGTAGGCCAGTCCGGTCGTTTTCTGCAATTTTACGGCCAGTTTACCACCTGCTCCACTCTATGATCCGTATCTTTCAGCTTGACGAAACCTCCGTTCGCAAAATCCGCGACATTGACTCTTTCTCCGATACCGAACGAACACTTTGGGTAGACCTGCAAAATCCGACACCGGCCGAGATAAAAAGTGTCGAGGAGAAATTCGACGTAGACTTTTTAAGTCAGCAGGAGCAGCTGGAAATTGAAAGTAGTTCGCGTTATATTGAGGAAGATGATTTCCTGATTGCCAACTCGAACTTTCTGATTCCTGACCCCGAGCATCGCTACATAACCGTGCCGGTGAGTTTTCTGCTCAAAGACGATACGTTGTTTACGTACCGAAACGCCGACCTTAAATCCTTTGCCGACACGGTTAAGCGCATTAAGTCACGTCGGGCGGTGTTCAGCGATGGGGCCCAGATCCTGATCTCTATTTTCGAGTCGCGCATTGATTACGATGCCGACCTGGTGGAAATGGTATCGGGTGAGATTAAGGCCATCAACCGCATGCTTGATCTCGACGCGAATCTTGACCGCGAGATGCTGCTGAATATTAACGATTATCAGGAGCTGACCATGTCGATCCGGGAAAACGTAGTGGATAAACAGCGGGTGATTTCGTCGATGATTCGTTCGGATGGCTGGTTCAGTGAAGCCGAGCAACTCCGACTGCGAACGCTCATCAAAGACATTAACTCGCTGATTGATCACACAAATTTCATCTTTGAGCGACTGGAGTTTTTGCAGAATACCTACCTCGGTCTGATCGACCTGGAGCAAAACCGGGTTGTTAAAATCTTTACGGTTGTTTCGCTGGTGTTTCTGCCCCCAACACTGCTGGCCAGCATCTGGGGCATGAACTTCGACGCGATGCCCGAATTACATTGGAAGTACGGGTACATCTTTGCTATTGCGCTGATGGTGCTGGCGTCGGCGTTAACCGTTTGGATCTTCCGCCGTAAGAACTGGCTGTAAACCCAATCAGGTAGTCATTCATAGTTTTGGGCGAAGTCTGGAGACTTCGCCCAGGCGTTATCCGGTCTCTGACCGGTGTATATAAGATAAAATACACCGGTCAGAGACCAGATAACGCTGGAACATAGTCATAGACTACGTTCAACATACTAACCCGGATATAACTAAGTTGTCAGGTGCGGAGTTGTTGCAGCATACTCAATGCTCAACACTCATGGATAATCTCACTACTTCGCAAGTCACACGATCGCTGGGCAGCGGCCTTGGAGGGGCCATCGCCCTGACTATCTTACACGAAACGGTCCGCCAGTTCGTACCGACTGCCCCCCGCGCCGACATTCTGGGGATGCGCGGCATTGCCAAAGGTTTTCGAAAAGTAGGAGAACAACCGCCAGGCGAGGATGATTTGTATTCGCTGGCTATGGTCGGTGACGTAGCGTCAAACGCTCTGTATTATAGCTTAATCGGCTTTGGCCGGAAAGTGCCTGTATTGACCGGTGCTGCACTAGGGGCTTTGGCCGGTGTAGGAGCCGTAACGTTACCCGGTCCAATGGGTCTGGGCGAAAAACCTACGACGCGTACCTCTGCTACCGTTGCCATGACCGTTGGCTGGTACCTGTTCGGCGGTTTGGTGGCCGGGGTAATATTAAAACAGTGGCAAAAGGGCCAGGAGTAAAGAGCGAAAAAGTGGTAAGCAATCGCTCTTTCATTCTTTCGCTCTTTCACTCTTTGTGCCAACTACAGCATAAAGTGGATCGCTCCAGCCACGCGGACTACGGTCTAGTACCTCAATACCACTAAAAAGCTCAGTTTGTTCGTAATACGATCTAACCAATTGTTGGTGCCCTTTGTCATCGAGCGACTGCCAGATGGCCACGGCTTTAGTTGGGAACATTCGATTCGAAAAAACCGTCAGAAACGGGGCGTTGGGACGTAACACCCGTCCAATTTCCCGGTAAACAGCTATTGGGTTTGTGAGATATTGCACCGAGACGGTAACCATACCCCCGTCGAAACTGGCGTCAGGATAAGGGAGTTGAGGATGTTGATTTAAATTCTGAACCACGTAATCTGTAAGTTGCGGATTCTCCCGCAGCTCTATCTCGTTCATACCCAAACCGGCAACACGATTATAGGCAACATCAGCGGGCAAATGACTTCGCCAACTGCTCATCAAGTCAAGAATGTCGCCGTTAGCGGGTAAGTATTCGCGCAAGAGCTTCGTCGTAGCCGCAATGGCCGCATCGTCGATGTGCACAACCAGTCGCGGTTGAAGGTAAAAATTGGCATCATCGCTTTCGTCGTATCGCTGAAACACATTGTTGGAGGTCATGAAAAACTAGAGCTGATTTCTATTCCGTTAACGGCATGTTTAAAAGGAGGGTTTTCGTAAAAAGCATTAGTTCGTCACGAACTGTCAGACACCAGACGTAGCGCACGTCTTTGCCAGGTCATTTAGACTCGTTACATGACCACTTTCCTGGTCAGCTTGTTGAGGCTCAATAGCCAGCTAATCAGTAGCGAGACGGCAAAGGTAAAGCTGGCATTCAGCAGGATCTTGGCAAAGGTGGGTAAGAGCGGAATCGGGTAAATAAGCTCGTAACCCGCTTGTACAACGATGAAGTGACTAAGAAATACCCCGTAAGACAGGGCCGCTACGTTCGTTAACCAGCCTGACGCCTGAAGTCGAACTTTCTGCGCGACGATGAACACCGAGAAGGTCATCAGGAAAACGTTGATGCCGTAGAAATACCAGACAATCTCCAGGCTTGCATACTGGCCAGGGAAGTAGCGCTGAACAAGGATATAGCTACCCGCTGTAATGGCATAGCCAATCAAAAATAGCGGTATTGCTGTAGACAAAGTGCGGGTCCAGGACCAGTTCGGAGAGTGGTTAACCAGATAGTACGCCAAAACTAAGTAGCCCAGAAACCCCGAGAAGTAGTAGAACGTGCCGTAGGCATTCCAGTAACTTACTCCCAGTATCCCCATGCTGCCGAAATTGCCCCGGTAGCCTAAAAGAGGAGCCAGCAGTTCCAGATAAGGCACACACATACTCACCAACCAGATCCGCAAAAACCAGATTATGTCCTTTTGGCTCGCCTGTTTTAGCCAGGCACTGAGAATGGGCATGAACAGGTAAAGACCAATGAGCATGTATACATACCACAGAGCCGTGGTGTCAAAATTGAAGTTGAACAGAAACAAGTAAAGCTTCTGTTGGGTCATTGCCCAGGTATGCTCGGCGGGAAGGACACCAGGATTGGTGATTCGCAGGCCAGAATTCACGTATAGAAAAAATAGAATGGGCAGCATCAGCGACCAGAAGACAAACGGTACCAGCAACCGGTTGAGTCGTCTGGCGTAAAAGGTGGCCATATCGGTAGTTACGGGCAAGAGTAGTACCCCTGAAATCATCACAAATAGCGGTACGCAGGGACGCACCAGACTGCCGATTAAGGCACCGGTCAGAAATTCGGAGCGGTTATTGTCGAACTGGCCCACAAAGGGGTCGCAAGCGTGCGAGACGATGACCAGAAAACAGGCGATTATGCGGAGAAGGTCAGCCCAGGCAATGTGCTCTCGGTACATATTCAATGAACAGATAAGTAAATGTTTATGCTATGCTCTTGAGTTGGCAACTTACACCCAGATCGCCGAAGCGGCAAGTGACCCCAAAGACGCCTGCTTGGGCTAAGTCATGGAAACAAATCGCTATTGACTAATTTATAAGAAGGCGTATCTAGGCTTCGATTGCTAGCCTTACTCAGTTTAGCCCGACATGCTCGGTTACTTTTGGCCAAAGAGAAATGGTTGGCAGAGTTTTTTCAGGCGATTATCTAAGCAAATAACCCGCTGATGCCGATGGGTAGATGGCCATTCGCTCATTGATTCACGGTTCTACGTAGCAAACCGGGTTACTACGTTTATTCACCCCGTTCGGTAGGTAGACTATTTAGGAGTTAGATCCTGACTGGATGAAACCTCTTGGCTACCCGTCGCCCCAGAAAGAATCGCGAGCTAATAACCCACACAGGCGATGACTATTAAAAAACTAGTAGAATCAGTCAAGGAAGAGGTAGAGGCCTTAAAAGGCCACCAAACCAAGGATAAACGCTTTCAGAGCGAGTATACCTATCCTGATGAGCAAACTGCTCGCCAAGCCTTTGAACGGGCTACTGAAAAGCTTTTTGCCGTCAACGTCTGGTCGAATCTAACAGGACTGACGGCAACCTTTTTGGTCCACGACCAGGCCGGAAATCCCAAGACCAGCCCCCCGTTAGCTGTAGGCGATTACCTACGCATTGACTTACCGGGTCCTTTGCCCCAAAACTGGGTACGAGTCGTTCAGATAAATCAGGGAGAGGAGGCCGCCGAGTTCACAGTTGAGCCCAGCGAAAAGCCTTTAGATAATACGTCAGGTCATTATGTCGAGCACTTTTTCACGGCCGAGGCCACCAGTACTTTCCGGGTAGAACGACAAGGAACCCGGCTGGTGGCCTCTGAAATTGGCCGCAACGAACGAGTCAATAACGACGAAACGAGTGCCGGCCAGCGCACGGTGGTCAACACGTTAATCGCTGCCGGTGGTTGGGCGGTGTTTCAGGAAACCCAATGGAAGAAATTAACGGATTATTTAGTGGATGGAAAACCGCTGGCTCCTTGACGAAGTGATCGGTTACTAAAGGAGGTTGATCCGTTTGCCCGAGCCAGATTAAACGATTCCTATTTGAGCCTTTAACCTGAGTGGTATGGTTGTCGGTTGGTTACACAATCACCCTGAAATCGCTTTTTGGAACGGATGTAGCTGATTGTTTTTTCACGGAATTTGATAATCGATCAGCCTCTTTCCGGCATGGTCGATTGCTCCCCCGCCGGGTAGCTAGCGGAATGACTGTAATTCGTGTATAATGTCAGAAAAACGAGACAGAGTATAAAAGCTTTAAACGGGTTAAACTTCTTCGCTGCTGATATCAGTGATGGCATAGGACCTTTTTTAGCGGTTTATCTAACCTCCAACCTTCATTGGCAACAGGCGTTCCGCAATAGTTTTAACAGTATTCGTTACCAATAATCGCACGTTTCATTCAGGTTGTCCCAGAGCTGCCGCTATTGTGAGATTGCTATCCGTCTGATGAATGTAATCAGCCAATTATTGAATTTTGGCGTAGTGAAACATTTTACAGCGTAATACAAATAAATTTTAGCCTTATTACGCTCGTTTAGCCAACCCACTCTTTTGAGGAGATATAGTAGGTAAACTCTTAATTATGAGTTTATTGTGCCTTATTTTGCGGGTATGAATAACGATCTTGTTCTGCTTGTGCTAAATGCCCTACATTTGATTGTTTGACCAACTAACTCGGCATTCTATACATATAAAGTATGTTGATTCTTTACCTATATGTTATAAGACTCCGTTTAAGTTAGGGGTATTTCTCTACATTCGAAAAGAGGAAGCTGATAGCATGAAGATTCTTATAATTGAAGACGAGGTTAAAACGGTTCAGAGTATCAAACAGGGCCTTGAGGAACACCAATGGGAAGTTGATGTGGCCTACGACGGAACCTTTGGCTATGAACTAGCGACCCGCTCAACGTATGCACTGATTATATCCGATATTATTCTGCCCGGCATTAATGGGCTTGACCTATGTCGGAAGTTGCGAGCCGCCCAGGTAACAACACCGATTTTAATGTTAACGGCCCTGAGCACGCTTGACGATAAGATCATCGGTTTAGATGCGGGGGCCGATGATTATCTGGTTAAGCCGTTCGAATTTCGCGAACTAATGGCGCGGGTCAGGGCACTCACGCGTCGCCAGGGCACAATTGTTCAAGGGACAACCTTACTTAAAATAGCCGACCTTGAACTTAACCCCGATACCAAACAGGTGATGCGGGCGGGCCAAGAAATTTTGCTGACCGCCAAAGAATTTCAGTTGCTTGAATACTTCCTGCGCAATCAGGGCCGGGTAATCTCCAAGGTTGAGTTAGCCGAAAAATTGTGGGACATAACGTTCGATACAGGGACCAATGTTATTGAAGTTTACATTAACTTTTTAAGGAAAAAGATAGACAAGCATTTTGATCCCAAGGTGCTACATACGCAGATCGGCATGGGCTACGTTGTAAAGATCCTGTCGTCATGATTAACATCCGTACCCGACTCACCGGCCAATTTGCTTTTCTGGTATCGCTCATTCTCTTGTTCTTTTCGTTGGGTGTTTACTTCTTCAGCCAGCTTTATCTGGAAAAACGATTCTATAAGCGACTGCAAGACCAGGCCATCACCACCACGACGCTGCTTTTCGATGTACAACAGGCGGACACCACCGTTCTGCGGCTGATTGATGCTGCGGTCAAAACTCCCCTTCTGAACGAAGTTATCTCGGTTTATAACCAACGAACAAAGAACTTTCTGTTCACGACCAACCCGGCTAATAATCAGTTACACGAGCAGATCATTTCCAGATTGAAAGGTGGTGTCGAAACGCAATATCTCCGTCAAAAAGAACACCAGCTCGTTGCCATCAATCTAGCCAAAAGAGGAGACAGTAACTGGATCATCGTTAGCGGTATAGATCAACCGGGCAACGAGGCCCTGGAAGACTTGAAGAAGATTCTGCTGGTTATGGTTTTGGCCGCTATCCTACTGCTTGGCGTTGCTGGCTGGCTGTTTGCGGATCGGGCTTTAGCACCTATGTCGGGTATAATTCAGCAGGTTAACACTATTTACTCCGCCAATCTGGAGAAACGCGTCGAGCATCCAAACCGCTTCGATGAAATTGGCATGTTGGTAGCTACCTTTAATCGGCTACTTGACCGCATTGAAGAGGCTATCAACACGCAGAAAATGTTTATTGCCAATGTGTCGCATGAGTTGAAAAACCCCTTAACCAAGATTAATTCGCAGATTGACGTAGCTCTCATTCAAAAACGGAATCCGGAAGCCTACGAACGAACGCTACAGTCCTTGCAGGAAGACACCCGAACGTTGACGCAACTGACAACTACTTTGTTAGAGCTGGCGAATGTTTCCATCCAGACCAGCAATATGCCTCTGGAGCCGGTCCGCATAGACGAGCTTCTTTGGGAAGTTAAAACGCAATATCAGGAGTGGCACCCAGGTGCTCAGGTTGAGCTCAACTTTACCGATTTCCCGGACGACGAAGAAGCCCTGCTTACTCAGGGAAATCGCCCTTCCTTAAGAGTCTTATTAATGAATCTGGTCGACAATGCCTGTAAATTTTCGCCAGCTAAAACCGCTCAAATTGGCTTTTGCGCTAAGGGCGGCACCATAACAGTTACCGTTTTCAACGAAGGTAAGCCCATTCCAGCGGCCGATATACCCCATATTTTTGAGCCTTTCTTCCGCAGTAATGCAACGGCTCAGTCGAGCAGGGGACATGGGGTGGGGCTGGCCGTTGTTGCCCAAATAACCCAGATACACCAAGGAAACATCTCGGTACGCTCGACAACCAAAGGCACCACCTTTACGCTGACACTAACCAGCCTCCTTCAATTTTAAGGTAAATTTAAAGTGAGATTAAGTTCTCCTTAAGTTATGAGCAGTTGTTTTGTACAGTCACTTTTGAGAAGGGCAATGGAATGGAGGTAGGAGCGACTTCAGCTAAGCAGGGACTATTAGCCATGACCATAGGAGCTTTATTGGGGATCACAGCCCTGTTGGCTTATCTGTTCATGGATTCTCGAAACGAAGCGCTGGAGATTCAAAAGATGCTCACGGCGAAGGTTGAACAGTTTGCTTCTACGCGGTCCAAACTTGATTCGATCTCAAAGGTGCTCGATCAGAAGATAGTTGAGGTGCGTCGACTGGGTGGTAGTGTCAACGAACTGCAACAGATAAAGCGACAGCTGGAAAATGATAAGCGGAAGTTAAGGTCTGACCTCTCTTTTTCGGTCCAGCAGTACAATCTGAAGATCAGAGATTATCAGAGTTTTCTGGTCCGCAATGAGGTTGATTTACGTAAGCTTCGGGACGAAAATGGTCTGTTACGTAACCAAACGCGGTCGCTCGAAGAAGAAAAGCTAAGTGTACTCAGTGAGAACGAAGGCTTAAAGACAGAACGGGCTGCATTAGCCCGGACTTTGGCTGACTACTCGCTTCAGAACGCCGAGCTTCAGAACAAAGTAACGTTGGCCTCGGCCATGAAAGCGGTTGGCGTGCAGGTGATTGCTATCAGCGAAGGAGGTAAAGAACGACGGGGCGGCAGTTACAGGGCGTCGCGCATTGATCGACTGAAAATATCGTTCATCATGCCATCGAATCCGGTGGCGGTGAAAAACGACAAAGACATTTACTTACGTATCCTCGATGCAAACGGAGCCGTTGTCGGTGAAAGTGGAGTAGGTGGGGTTATGTCTTTCGAGGGGCGCGAAATTGGCTACAGTATCCGTCAAACAGTGCCTTTTGAAAATAATGATCAGGAAGTGACTATCTTTTTCCGTAAGGAAAGCACCTACAAACCAGGCGCCTACACGGTCGAGATATATGCGGAAGGCTTCCAGATTGGCGATGGCCGATTTGAGGTGAAGTAGCTTAACGCTTATGAATGTGCAAGTAATTTTAGTTTAAACCATAAATCAATCAAGTTATGAAAAAGGTAATGGTAGCCAGCGCGTTATTCGTCGCGCTCACCGCATTCTCGGCTAAAGCCCAATCGACTAATTCTACCAACAGTTCTTCTACTGGCACTTCGGCTGGTACACAAAGCGCAACCAGCACGAGCGGTAGTGGTACAACCTCTGGCAGCCAGGGTAGCTCAACAAGCGGATCGACCGTATCGCCAAGCCCAACTACTTCGGGTACCACCGGTGGGTCGAGCACGACATCAACCTCTGGAACGACCTCTGGCAGCACGTCGACAACGGCCACGCAACAGCCAAAGAGCACCACTAGCGGTACTCCTCCACGTCGGTAGTTCTCTGCTTTAAGTAGCTCATTCTCAAGAGTCCGGTTGAACGATATAAATCGTCCCCGGACTCTTTTTTATTGCTGTCAGCTCAATCTCGCATTTTGTAAAGTCAAGTGGCATTTCATAGCCTGTGAACTACGGGTTTTACTGAGTTAACCGTTAAACCTTTTACGTATCCCTTTGTCTAACCCACGCATATAGTACTTGCCGTTAATCGTCTTAGCTATGAAAGCCTTGAAACATACAAGTAAGATTGTCCTGATGATCCTTCTGATGATTGGGTCTGCGTTTACCGCCAAGGCAGTGGCCCGGCCAGGAGTGGCCCAGCCCGGCATTAACGTTCCAATCGAGTCGTTTTATGACGAACTGGCTCCCTATGGGCAATGGACGCAGCACCCGAATTACGGAAATGTTTGGCTGCCCAGTGCCGGGCCTGACTTTCAGCCCTATGCTACCAACGGCCATTGGGTTGTTACAGAATACGGAAACACCTGGGTGTCGGACTATGATTGGGGGTGGGCACCGTTTCACTACGGTCGATGGGTGATGGACCCGGCTTATGGTGGCTGGATCTGGATTCCGGGCTCTGACTGGGGACCTGCCTGGGTAACGTGGCGGTCAGGGGGCGGCTATTATGGTTGGGCACCACTCGGACCGGGTATGAACATCAACGTTAACATCAATATTCCCGCTCCTTACTGGACGTTCGTGCCGCAGATTTACATCACTAGCCCACGTATCTACAACTATTGTGTGCCACGTCCGCAGGTAGTTAACATTTACCATAATACGACGATCATTAATAACGTGTATCAATACAACAACCGGTCGTATTTCTACGGGCCGCAGCGAGTGGAGATCGAGCGCGTAACCCGGCGTTCGGTGCCTGTGTATCGGGTCGACTATCGCGATCGGCCGGGTCGTACGGTGGTTAGCAATGGCACGGTTGGCTTCTACCGGCCTAATCCTTCAAGCAATTATGGACGAGGCTATGGAAATGGACGTCCTGACCGGTTCGACAATAACCGCGGGAATAATGGCTACAATGCCCCTGAGCCGCGTTACGGCAGTACGTATCCAAACGACCGCCCTAGCCGCGGAAGCTACGAAGCCAGACCCGAGCCAGGCCAAAACAGTTATCCTGTACCAAATCGAAATGACCGGTTCGAGTCGAATCGTCCCGATCGGTTTGGACCTAGTCGGGGCAGTTACGCACCGAATACTAACCCTGCCCCGGCAGACAACTCAGTACAGCCTAATCGGTCGTACGAACGGTTCAATCGGCCATCGTCGCCGGGCATAACGTTGCCACAAGGGCAGGGCCGTCCAGAAGGTGGTTTTCAGCGGACACCCGAGAGCCGCGAGAGCCGGGGGCAAGTGTTCCAACAGCGGACTCAGGGAGCAGGCCCCCGCTTTAACAACGATCGGGGACAGGTTTCGCCGGGTGAGCGTCCAGAACGCCCATCGCGTGGGCCGAGGTAAACCCCATTTTAAAAATAACGTAGCTCAGGAATGGTGCGAGCGGGTCGATGTTCACAGAACTAACCCGCCTGCACCATTCCTGCATTACAGGCAATCCTGACCGTGTAAATAATCGGTACTTTTGCCGGATATGCGTTATTTTATTGAATTATCGTACCGAGGCACGGCGTACCACGGCTGGCAGACGCAGGCTAACGGTATAAGCGTCCAGCAAACACTCGAAGCGGCTCTAACCCAGCGATTGGGCAAGCCCATTTATGTAGTAGGCAGTGGCCGTACGGATGCCGGAGTGCATGCTGAGCAGCAGTTTGCTCACTTCGATGTCGATGAGCCGCTTATGTTGTCAGATCAGCTGCTGTACTCGCTCAACTGCATGTTGCCCGAAGACATTGCCATTCAGACCTTTTTCCCGGTTCGGCCAACCGACCACGCTCGATTTTCGGCTGTTTCACGATACTATCAATACCATATCACTCGCCAGAAAAATGCGTTCCTAAACGGCATGACGTATCATTTTCGACCACAGCTAAACGAAGCGCGTATGAATGAAGCTTGTCAATTGCTCCTGCAACACCGCGATTTTCAGAGCTTCAGCAAAGCCCGGGCGAACGTAACAAATTTCTTGTGCCGACTCGAGTTTGCGTACTGGCAGCGGACAGTAGATGACCGCTTAACGTTTCACATCAAGGCCAATCGGTTTTTGTGGGGTATGGTGCGCACCATTGTCGGAACGATGGTAGAGGTGGGGCAGCACCGAATGAGCCTTGGCCAGTTTGAGCAGATCATTCTGGCGAAAGATCGCACCATAGCCGGCCGGGCCGCGCCACCCAACGGATTGTATTTGGTTGAAGTGGGCTATCCGGCTGAGGTGCTGGCGCAACGAGCGTCGGCCCTGACTCATGGATGATTATTGACTGATCATCAATCAGGTTGTTACCTAGTCGTCAGGACTACCTCCCCATTAGGATATCGAATATCAACTCTATCCTCAGCGGTTATAAATACCCGATCGGGTTTAGTGATCGATGTTGTGTTCAGGCTGGCTTTGAGGGTTTTGGAAAATAAGCCCGTAGAAGGGCTAATCTGGCCTAAGTTTTTGGTCGGCTCCCGACCCGCTTCCATCCAGACGACATACGCGTTTCTGGACGGGGTCAGATCTTTAGCTGCTGCCAAATTAAAGACATCCACCGAGATGCTGAAGTTCTCGTTTTTATCTTTTTTGACTTTTACCGCCCCAGTGGCGGCCGGAGCAATCGTTGACGTAGTGAAGGGCATTTTCGTGGCGCATGAACTCAGCACAAAGGCCATAATCAGCGCAAAAACAATTGAATTAACAGTTTTCATACGTTCGAGGGATGGGATACTCATGTAATTCATATGTAACCGACTAATGGGCTATCTGTTTTAGAGCAGCCATCGGTACAGTAACCGATGAGTAGCTGTGCCGTATCAGACTAGTCGGCTGATTGTGGTACGAATTGCTTGATAAGTCATTAATTAGTCAACGGAGAGGCACCTTTTTGCCTGAAGCATCAAGTAGTTCGAATGTAGCATCGCCCTGTTTATCCACGTATAATTTAATGCGAGCGTTGCCTGCTTCATCTCGGATAAACACACCTGTCTCCGCCTGGCGGTTTTTACCCACAAAAAGTCGTTCCTGTCCCAACAAGCCCTTGGCCTCCATATCAGCTATTGATTTCTGGTACAAACTTTCATTGTTAAGCTTTTTCAATGAGTCTATTTGTTTCATGAGCTGACCTAAGGTAAAGTTTTCGGGTCGATCCCATAATTTCAACCCGTACGATCTCAGGCGTTGCTGATCTTGTAGTACTTCATCGTACTGCAACTGCATGACTTGATCATTTTTGTATTGGTCAACCGACAATACCAGCCCCGCTTCCTTTTTGCCACCATTGTAACACAGACCACCACATTCATCGCCTTCGTCATTGAAGAAAATAAGGCCAGCCGGACGTTTTCGGGCAGGTACTACTTTACCATCAACTACACCCGGATGCTGGTTTTCCTCATTACTGATAACTAGTCTCAGGCGACCGTCCTTTTCTACAACGTTGATACGCTCCACTTCAATTTCTTTGAACCGCTGTGTGGTATCAGTACGATTAAACGTCATGAACAAATAAGCTGCGAAACCAAGGGTTGAGGCTATAACGTAGATTTTAAGCCATAGTAGTTGTTTTAATATGTTCTTCTCCATAAGTATGAATGCAGCGATTAATTGACATGAAAGTCGGTTAATTCGGCTTTAAAAGCAACAAGGTTTCGGGTACATCTCCTGCATAGGCTGGCCTTAAAATGTAGGGCAAACCCAATTCGAAATAGCTAGGGCCGATACCTCTCTTTTTTAACCCGCTCCTATATTGAGGGTTTAGATGAGAGCAATGCGGGGAAGAAGCATTACTTTAAGGAATACTATGAGATTGATTGGCTTTAGTTTAGGGATGGCAGGTACGCTCTGGCTGGTAGGGTGTTCGGGCGGGGTACGAAGCATTGACCTGGAGAGTAAGCAGTTTCAGGCCACCGTCAATATAGATTCAACGCGGGGTCTTGACTCCACTCGAATTGCTGAGCTGAGCCGAAATAAAGTCATCTACAGTTTCAGTAAAGATGGAGAAGGGCAACAGCACACTCAAATGGGAATGCTCTCGCACGATACCTCGTTTAGCTGGCAATTACAGGGAGATAGCCTACGGCTCGATGAGCAGTTATATGCCATTCAAAAGACCGATATGGGCTTTAAGCTTAAATCAGATTCCGCTTTAATTTTTCTACAAGCCCAACCCTAATTTAATTTTTTTGACAGGATGAACAAGATTTTCAGGATTGATTGAGAGCACTTAATCCTGAAAATCTTGTTCATCCTGTCAAAAAAGGCTATTGCTCCTTCAGTAAACGTAGCAGGACCCCATTTGTCCAGCCGAAACCGTCCTGGTTGGGGTACTCGCCTCCTTTCGCCGACGCCGTGCTGATGACATCGTATTTCTCAACCATCTTACCAGCCGCTTTATAAACCCGCAGGTTTTCGGTGGTCCAGTTCAGTTTGACCTGATTCGCTAAATCCGTCAGATTGTAATTACGTAGCCCCTGAATAGACAACCACTGCAACGGTGCCCAACCGTTAGGGGCATCCCACTGTTCGCCCGTGCGGACAAGCGTTGTGGTGAGGCCACCTGTTTTCAGAAAATCGCGTTGCAATGTTTTAGCCACAAGCTGGGCTTGCTCTGGGGTGGCCACTTTAACAAAAAGGGGATAGACAGCCGCCAGCGAATAAACGGTAGCCGGTTTCTGGGTCACAAAGTCGTAGTCAAAAAAGAATTGGCGTCTGGCATTCCAGCAGTATTTCTGGATGGCTTCTCGCCGTTGCTGGGCTAGCAATAGGTACATCTTTGCCCGACGTTGGTCGCCCTTGAGCCGATACCCTTCTGCCAGGGTACGTTCGAGGTTGATGAGCAGGCAGTTCAGATCGACCGGAATAAAATCGGTTGTATGAATCGTTCGTAGGTTTTTGCCGTCCCGAAACCATCGGCTACTGAAATCCCAGCCCGACTCAGCAGCCGCCCGGAGGTGCCGATATAACGCCTGGGGATCTTTACTCTTTTTCGCCAGTTCTACGTCCTCTTTGTAGGATTCAGGTCGTGGCGTGTTTTTATCGTCGTAATAGCGATTCAGGTAAACGCCATCGGCTAGTCGGACCACACGCCGGTAAGCCGGGTTCTGTGCGGTGAGCTGGGCTTTGCCATTCATCCAAAAGTTATATTCTTCCTGCAGATAGGGTAGGTAGGTAAGCAGCACCCGACGTCCTTGCGTTTCGCTCAGTAAATTGACCATGAACGAGAAAAACGGGGGCTGCGACCTACCCAGAAAATACGTCCGGTTGCCATTGGGGATAAAGCCAAAGGTGCGAATCAGGTAGGCGAAGTTGTCGACCATATTCCGGATTAAGGGAGTTCGGTCCGACGCCTGTAAACCCAGCATCGTGAAATAGCTGTCCCAGTAATATATTTCACCGAAGCGGCCACCCGGTACCACATACGGTTTCGACAACGGGATCAACGAACCCGTTGGGCTGTTTGGTTTAGGGCGGGCATCGGCTGGGCGGGTCAGCACCGGCCAAAGATCCATGATATGCTGCATGGCCGATTGATTGGCCTTGCTGGTGTAACCCGAGGCTGGCGTAACAGGTAGCGTAAAGTTTTGCTCGACAAACGCCTTAAGGTTGAAATCCCGGCGCTGACGGGCTTTTTCGTAATTGGCCAGAATGGCTGATGGAGCCGATTTTGGTGTGCAGTCGGCAAAAGTTTTCGAATCAGGGAAAACGGCTTTTAGCTGGACCTCGTCAAACAGCTTGCCAAATTGTTCGTCAGGACCGGCTAAAACAGGAGTCGTTTTTGCCGGAGCCACGGATGCCTGCTGCGCCCAGGCTGGGGTCAGGGCCAGCAATAAGAACGTAATCGGTATAAATCGTCGGTTTACTCGCTTCATGCACTAGATTTTCGTAAGAATGCTGTACTTTGCCTGTCAAATTCAGTTTTTAACTCTATGATCCGCGTCTTTGCGATACTGCTCGTTGCCGAGTTTGTTTCGCTCTCTGTATTGGCTCAACGAATAACGTCCGATACAACGTATAAGCAGCCCCTTCGACCACAGTATCACTTTTCGCCCCGCACGAATTGGATCAATGACCCTAATGGCCTAGTTTATTACGACGCCGAATATCACCTTTTTTTTCAATACAACCCGTTTGGTATTCGTTGGGGCCACATGACCTGGGGCCACGCCATCAGCCGTGATCTGGTACACTGGCAGGAGTTGCCCCCCGCTATTCCGGAAGAGGCCTCTACTATGATTTTTTCGGGTAGCTGTGTGGTAGATAAAAACAACACAAGTGGTTTCGGTCGCGATGGCCGGGTGCCGATGGTTGCCATTTACACGGGTGCTCAGAAAGATCACCAAAGTCAGCACATTGCGTATAGTTTAGACAAAGGACGAACCTGGACTAAATATGACGCGAACCCCGTGGTTGATCTGAAAAAACGAGATTTTCGCGATCCGAAGGTGTTCTGGCATGAGCCAACTCAAAAGTGGGTGATGGTCGTCCTGCTGCCCACCGAAAAGAAAGCTTTGTTTTACAACTCGCCCGACCTTAAAAAGTGGACTAAAACGGGGGAATTCACGGCGTCCGACAGTCCGGCAACGATTTGGGAGTGCCCGGACCTGGTCGAAGTGCCGGTTGATGGAACCACCGAGCGCAAATGGCTTTTGCTGCTTTCGATGGGAAGCAACGGCGCGGCCGGTGGCTCGGGAATGCAATACTATATCGGACGCTTCGACGGCACAACGTTCATCAACGAATCCAAGCTGGGCGCCCCCCGATTCGTGGATTGGGGAAAAGATTATTACGCAGCCATTTCGTTCAATAACTTGCCGAGTCGGGGCAATCGGGGAGCCGTCAGTATTGGCTGGATGAACAACTGGCAGTACGCAAACGATATTCCAACCACACCGTTTCGGGGCGCAATGACCTTGCCTCGCGAATTGCGGCTCGCTAAGAAAGCGGGTGGCTATGAACTCCGACAGAAGCCAATTCAGGAACTGAAACCCTTGCTGGGGGTGCCCTTTCAATGGAACGGCACAGACGTGGTGCAACTGAACCAAAGCGTAACCAACGCTAATGTTTCGGGCGATACGTATATGCTAACCATGGAGCTCGATGCGACTAAGCCGGGCTCGGGCGTGCGGGTCCGCAAACGTGGAGATTCTTCAGGAAAAACAACCGCACAATCCGGCGAAGAAACCGTTATTGGCTATGACCCAGCCAAAGCGCAGGTATATGTCGATCGGACGCGCTCAGGGCAGGTTTCGTTTAAAGAAGAATTTTCTGGACGATTTGTGGCGCCTTTACAACCGCAGAATGGTCGAATTTCGCTACAGATTTGGGTGGATCGTTCGTCGGTCGAAGTGTTTGCCAATGAAGGGCAGGCCACACTTACCAATCAGATCTTCCCCAGCCCTGATAGTCGGGGTATTGAGTTCTTCGGCGAAGGCTTGCTGTCAGTAGTAATTCGACCGGTTGAGCCCATCTGGAAGTGATCCAGCTAGTACGAGTAGGTACGAAATTTCGCCTTCGGGGCTTCTGATCGAACTTGCTTTTGTTGGATAGCTGGATCTGGGTAAGTTGACCAGAATAAGGTGTTCAGGTATTGGCATTTCTGCTTATATTGCCTATTAACTTACCCTTCCGTATGCCTCTTTTTACAGGACCCGCTGGCGATTCTGGCCCTCTTGATGCTCAATATTATCATTGCCGAGCAGCTGACCAAACTAAACTATTTCAGGTCGTTAGGTACGTCACTAATCGTTATTATCATCACCGCCATCACCGCCAATCTGGGTGTGATACCAGCGTCAACTAATGCTCCTCCGCTTTATGACGGCATTTTTAACTATCTGGCGCCTATCTCCATTTTCTATCTGCTGCTGACGGTTCATTTAAAAGGGCTCAAGCGGGCAGGCTCTCCCATGGTCATTAATTTTCTGATTGGGGCGGTAGGGACGATGGTAGGCGTGATTGTAGCGATGCGGGTAGTTGGCGGCCCAAAAGGGTTTGGTCCCCTTTTCTATGCTGTGGGGGGGATGTTTACAGGTACGCATACCGGAGGGAGTAGTAACCTGAATGCGATTGCGCTGCATTACGGTGTTAATAAAGCCGGGAATGTATACGCGGCCACGATTGCTACAGACAATATCGTCACGGCACTCTGGATGGTCGTTACATTACTGTTACCGCCGTTCTTGAATCGTTTTTTCCCGCGTAGACTGACCACCAACTTAAGTGCCGAGGAAACACGCCGGTTTGAACAGGAAGCCAACGATCAGATCAACGATCTCGAAGCTGTTAACCCCCAGGATCTGGCCATACTTATTGGCCTGGGCGTATTAGCCTTGTACGGCGCTCAACTCGTGACGCAATACGTTCCTGACATTCCTAAAATTCTAGTACTGACAACATTGGCTCTACTGTTGGCCCAATTGCCTGGTATCCAACGATTACGAGGGGTGCGCGTGGTCGGTATATTCTGTATTTACCTGTTCTTGGCCGTGATTGGCGCTTTTTGTGATCTGGCTGCTTTGGTCAAAGACGGACAATTAGCCTTAACTATGCTAACCTTCGTGAGTATATCGGTGCCCATTCATGCGTTATTTCAGTTTGGTATTGGTGGACTACTGAAGCAGGATTGGGATATACTCGGCATCGCATCACAGGCTAACATTGGCGGATCGGCCTCGTGTCTGGCGCTCAGTAAAAGCCTTAACCGGCCCGATCTGCATTTGCCAGGTATCCTGGCGGGGGCGCTAGGCAACGCCATTGGTACGTACTGTGGCTTGCTGGTGGCCGAATATTTACGAACAGCGACGTTTACCTGAGCAAGCGACGACTAGGCTTTTCTACCATGTAGAAATATAGTTTCAGGAAGTGGCCAAACCATACCGATTCCTACCAGTTCTTTCGTTTGAGATACAGTAAGCAATTCGTTTGTCAACGCTATTCGGGCCGATTGGCCCAGTTTGATGGAGGATAAAAGCTAAATTTTCTTAAATTCGGCCGATCCCCGGTTGAATCCGTTATTTTTGTCTCATAACACGAACCCCTGAATGGCTCGTAGCAAGAAGAAAGTAGGTGCGTACCCTAGTGGCATGATTCTGTTTAGTCTGACACTAGCGTTATTTTTAATTGGTTTCTGCGGCATGTTAGCCATCCAGTCGAAAAAACTGGTGACTTACATCCGTGAAAACTACGAGATGCGGGCGTTTCTGGATAAAGACCTCAGTGAGAAGAAACTGACGAAATTGTCTAAAACTATTGCGGAGCGGCCTTATATCCTGAAAGTGAACGGAACACCCCAGTTAAATTTTGTGCCGAAAGATGTGGCCGCAAAAGAGTTTATTGCGGAAACTAAAGAGGATTTCTCAAAATTTCTGGGCGAGAACCCGTTACGCGATAGTTACCGAATAAAGCTTACCGAAGAGTATTTCGAAGAAGCAAAGCTGCAACAAGTAAAGCAGGATCTGGAAGAGCTCGACGGAATTTTTGAGGTGGTTTACCAGGAGAACTTAGTCGATAATATTAACCGTAACATCACAAAAATTTACGTTGTGATGTCGGCTTTTGCCTTGATTTTGTTGTTGATTATAGTCGTCCTGATGAACAACACAATTCGGTTGGCGCTTCATTCGCAACGAATGCTGATCCGGAGTATGCAACTGGTTGGTGCCACCAATGGCTTTATTACCCGGCCTTTTTTGGGGCGTGGTATGTGGCAGGGGCTGCTGGCCGGCGTAATAGCCGTTATCCTGTTGCTGGTTGGATTGCAGCTGGCGGTTCATAATTTACCAGAAATGGCTACCTTTCAGGATGTTGAAAAAACAGCCATGTTATTGGGTGGTATTGTCGGTTTAGGCGTTCTGGTAGGTTTTCTGAGTACCTTTCAGGCCGTCAACCGATACCTGGGACTAACCCTGGACGAATTATATTAACTTGAATTTAAGCCCTTTCCGGGCATTTAGTTGTTACATAAAGTAGAATAACTGAATTACGAACATGGCAAAAGATAAGCAATATGGCTCGACAACGCTAACCCGCGAAGAACCAGCCAAGAAAAATCAGGGTACTACTGAGCCAGCTGTTAAAGCAGCGCCCACACGCACCCCAGTTACTGAGCCGGCTCGTCGGCCTGCGGCAACAGTACCGGCCTTGCCTTTCGGTCGCCGAAATTACACGTTGATGCTAGCTGGAATTGGTGTTATCCTGGCTGGGTTTTTTATCATGAGCCTCGATAAAGAAGAGTTTGGCTTCGGCTTTTTAGGCCTCACGCTTGGCCCTATTGTGGTGATGAGCGGCTTCGTATTGGAGTTTTTTGCGATCCTGTCTCGCCCCGTTAAATAAACCGGTTCGCGGTGTGGTTATGAATTTATAAGGTTGTAAAGTTGTAAAGTTGGCTAAAGCACCCCCAACTTTACAACGCTATAACTTTATCACTGTCCTGAATGGATCTTATTCATGCGATTGCGTTGGCTATTATTGAAGGGTTAACCGAGTTCCTACCGGTTTCTTCAACGGGCCACATGATTATCTACTCATCTTTGGCCGGTATCGCCAACAACGAATTCACCAAGCTATATACCGTTGATGTTCAATTCGGCTGCATTCTGTCGGTATTAGTGCTCTACCACCGCCGTTTTCTGGTCGACACCCGCACCGATGATTTTGTGGCACCAGCCTGGGTGCGTCAGTTTCCTGAAAAAACCCAGCGGCTCGTTGACTTCTATTCTAAAATTCTTATTGCGTTCTTGCCAGCGGCTATAATCGGTTTTCTGCTGAATGATTTCATCGATTCGCTACTGGAAAACGTAGTCGTGGTGGCCATTACGTTACTGGTAGGAGGAATTGTCCTGGTTTTTATTGACCGCATTGTCAATCAAACTCCCAAAGACCGTGATGTGACTGCTTCGGATGCCTTACGCATCGGCTTCTTTCAATGCATTGCCATGATTCCGGGCGTATCGCGGTCGGCGGCTACCATCATTGGCGGCATGTTTCAGGGATTGACCCGCACGCAGGCCGCTGAGTTCTCGTTCTTTCTGGCCGTTCCGACCATGGCCGCAGCCTCGGGCTACAAGCTTCTCAAAACGTATAAACTGCTTCAACCAGCCGATTATCAGACCTTGCTGATTGGCAACGCCATTGCGTTTGTCGTGGGTTTGCTGGCTATTCGGGGTTTTGTCGGTTTCCTGACTAAGTATGGATTTAAGGTGTTTGGTTACTACCGAATCGCGCTTGGTTTGTTGCTGTTAGGTCTGATGGCGGCTGGAGTAAAGTTAGACGTGTTGTAAAAGCTATTATACAGAGATACACGGACAAGCAAAAAGGGGCGCTGAGGCTCTTTATGTATCCGCTTTGGCGGTCCAATCCATGTCACAACAAAATTTACCAGCGCCCGATCCGGGGCAAGTTATTCTGATTGACAAACCACTGACCTGGACGTCGTTCGACGTAGCGAATAAACTTAAGTACGCCTGTAAGTTTAAAAAGATTGGTCATGCCGGTACGCTTGATCCGCTGGCAACGGGCTTACTGATCCTGTGTACTGGTAAAATGACCAAGCAGATTGATCAATACCAGGCACAGGAGAAAGAATACACCGGAACCCTTGTGTTGGGCAAAACCACGCCTTCGGTTGACTTGGAAACGGAGTTCGACGCTGAGTTCGATACGTCTGCGATAACCGCTGAACAAGTTGTGGCCGCGGCTCGTCAACTGACGGGCGAGATTCTGCAGGTGCCTCCCATTTATTCGGCGGTTCGGGTCAATGGCGAGCGGCTGTACGAAAAAGCCCGGCGCGGTGAGACAACCGATCAAATCGACGGTGGAATCAAGAGCCGACAAGTGATAGTGGGTGCTTTTGACGTAAATACTGACAGGTTTCCAGAAGTCGATTTCCGTATTGTATGTTCCAAAGGGACGTATATTCGCAGCCTGGTACGTGACTTAGGGCTTCTGCTTAACAATGGAGCCTACATGAGTGCTCTGCGCCGGACGCGTATTGGGAACTTCCGGGTCGATGACGCTGACACGATTGACAGCTTCATTGCCAAGTGCCGTCCTCAATTGCCTGCATCAACAACGCTATGATTATTCATCGTGGTCTCGACGACCTTCAACCGCTAGCCAATGCCGTTGTAACGAGCGGCACTTTCGATGGTGTCCATCGGGGCCACCAAACCATTTTATCGAGGCTAACAGAGGTTGCAAAAAGCAGCGGGGGGGAGTCGGTCCTGATTACGTACTGGCCGCATCCTCGCACAGTTGTCTCTAATGACAGTCAGAACCTGAAACTGCTCACTACGTTAGAGGAAAAGATTGATTTGCTTGATCAGGCGGGCGTTGATCATTTGGTGGTTATCCCATTTACCCGCTCGTTTTCGCAGTTAACTTCAGAAGAGTACATCCGGCAAATTCTGATCGATAAAATTGGTACCCGCAAATTGGTTATTGGCTATGATCACCGGTTTGGGCGCGATCGGGAAGGAGGCTTCGATTACATCAAGGCGCACCAGCAGGAATACGGGTTTGAAGTTGAAGAGATACCCCGGCAGGACGTAGAAGCGGTAGGGGTTAGCTCATCCAAAATCCGGGCGGCTCTTAACGAAGGCAACGTGCATACGGCAAATCTCTTTCTGGGTCGTGCGTACACCTTAACCGGCACCATCGTAAAAGGTCAGCAACTCGGACGAACCATCGGCTTTCCAACCGCAAATATGCAGGTTGACGATCCGGTCAAACTAATTCCGGCTAATGGCGTGTATGCAGTCGATGTACTCTACGCCGGTCAGACCCTCGGTGGGATGCTCAATATCGGTTTCCGCCCGACCGTTGCCGGAACGAATCAGACGATTGAGACGTACATCTTCGACTTTGACAAAGATATCTACGGCGAACACCTGACTCTCAAATTCCGGGAGTTCCTGCGTCCTGAGCAGAAGTTTGATGGTCTACCCGCTTTAGTTGCCCAGCTAAAGCGTGATGAGGAATCAGCGCGCCAAGTGTTGAGTCGTTAGACTCGTTGTAAGGCGGGTGAAAACCCGCGATTCTAAGCTATAAGTCGTGGGTTTTCACCCGCCTTACAACAAGTCTATCTGTGGTTTTTTGGAACAATCAATGACAATTTAACGACCTATATGCTGCCCAGCTATGTAACCCGTTGTCCAGGCATTCTGGAAGTTGAAGCCGCCCGTGATGCCGTCGACATCCAGCACTTCGCCCGCGAAAAACAAGCCGGGCTGTGCTTTGCTTTCTAAGGTCTGCTGATTTAAACTAGTCAGTGAGATCCCGCCACAGGTCACAAACTCGTCTTTGAACGTACTCTTTCCAACAACGTTGAACTGACAATTCGTAAGCCGTTCGATTAACCGATTTAGCTGTTTGGCAGGTAAGTCTGCCCAGCGCTGGTTATCGGATATGCCGACTTCAGAGGCAAAAGCCTGCCACAGCCGGGAGGGTAGCCCAAACGGGTTCTGCGTAATGACCTGTTTTCGGCCATTCTGTTGGCGGAAATCCTGAAGCGTGTTACGGAGTTCGTTTTCATTTAGGGTAGGTACCCAGTTGATTCGAAGCGTAAAACGGTAGTCAACCTCGGCTAATTCACGGGCGGCCCAGGCTGACAAGCGCAGGATGGCAGGCCCGCTAAAACCCCAGTGGGTTAAGAGCAGGGGGCCGCGCTGCTCCTGCTTAGTCCCCACGACATACACTTTAGCATCGGGTACAGATACACCCGCTAAGGGCAACAATGGACTGTCGGGTACATTGAATGTAAACAACGATGGTACGGGCGATACTACCGGTTCATCCTGTTCAGGTAACCACCCATAAGCCGGAAGCTGAGGATAACCACCAGTAGCCACCAGTACGCGGTCGGCTTTAAGGGTTTCGCCGGTGAGCAACTGAACGGCCCAATTGCCTTCTTGACGACGGCTAAGTGAAGCCACGCCACAACTCGTTCGGATTTGGATGCCTAACCGGCGGGCGGTGGTGAGTAGGCAGTCGACAATGGTGTCAGACGTGTTCGTCGTCGGAAACATACGTCCATCGGCTTCTGTCTTGAGGCCTACGCCCCGCTGCTCAAACCAACGAACGGTGGCCGTCGCATCGAAAGCGTTGAACAGCGAACGTAGCGGTTTTTCTCCACGCGGGTAGTGCTTCACCAAGAGCCGGTTGTCGAAACAGGCATGGGTAACATTACAGCGACCTCCACCCGAAATACGGACTTTGTTGAGAACCGTGCGGTTCTTTTCAAGAATGGTAACGGTGGCTTCTGGAAACGTTTCTGCGGCTGTGATAGCCCCGAAAAAACCGGCGGCTCCACCACCGATCACAATAATATTTAACGGCGACATACGATTAGAACAGTGGTTTTAGCGTTGGAGTTCGTAGATAACGACTTGGGTTAACGGCCCGCCAATCAACTTAAGTTACCAACAAACAGCGGCCTGTTTTACCGGCGAATTGGTGCCGGGCAAATTGGGCTCTTCGCCTATTCGACAAACTCTGTACCTTTGCCAGTATGCTGTTCTCTCCGAAATTTAACCCTAACAAGTACCAACGCCGAGGCTTTCGGCTGCGTGGTAACACACTTGTATTACTGTTTATTTTCTTTCTGATTGGCTTATTCTTGCATTACGGTGGCCGAACCCAGCCAGTCGTTGCCTTTTGGAACGACATTCGACGGATTGTAGGCTTGGGGCCGGTAAAATCCGAAAAGGAAGATAACCCTTACAAAGCGCCGGAACCAAGCACACCTAACAGAGCGGATGATGTCGCTACTGACGATCGTCCTGGGTCGTCGAGTAGTAAGAAAGAAAGTTCGGCTAGTGACGAAACCGGGTCGGCACTGCCATCCAGGCGGCCTCAGGGAAAAGCATTGTTTGCTTTTGAGAAGCAAGTCGATTTCATTTTGCCGGCCTATAAGCCATCCGACGAAATTGTCCGCCATGAAGGCTATACGCTCCGGTTTCGTGATGAATACAAAGAGGCCGATTGGGTCGCTTACCCATTACTACCCGAAGAAATCAATGGGGATACCGACCGCGAAGGCTCCCGATTTGTGCCCGACCCAGCTGTGCGATCAGGTTCCGCGTTACCGGCTGATTATACGCGCTCTGGCTACGACCGGGGCCACCTGGCCCCAGCGGGCGACTTCAAATTTTCCCGACGCATGATGCAGGAAACGTTCTTTATGAGCAACATGACACCGCAGGTCCCTGAGTTTAATCGAGGTATCTGGAAGGAGCTGGAAGATCAGATTCGACGCTGGGCGTTACGTGATAATGGACTCTATGTTATTACCGGTCCGGTATTAAAGCCGGGTTTACCTACTATTGGCCGGACTAACGAAGTGAGTGTTCCACAGAAATTTTACAAAGTTGTGCTGTATTGCAATAGGCCAGAAATACGCATGATTGGTTTCTTGCTCAATAACAAAGGGTCAGACAGCTCGCTGAAGCAGTTTGTGGTGCCCGTCGATCAGATAGAACAACTCACCGGAATTGATTTCTTTCCTAAACTACCTGACGATCTGGAGCGCAAGCTGGAAAGCAAAGGACGCGGGGAAATGGTGGACGAGTGGTTTTCTCTTTAACATAAACCTGACCAGGTTTATGTTAAAGAGGTTTTGTGGTTACCTTGGATAATGCCGCCAGAAATTCTCTCAGTTCATCCGGACGTTGCGTGCCAAGAAGGATTTTACCACCAGACTTCTTGTTAATTTGTAATCCATAAGTTCCGCCAGCACTGTACACCCAGCCGTTTGGCCCCTGCCGTATTCCTGCTATACCTTTCGGGTATTCGCCCCAAAGAGCGTATTCCCGAACATAGGCCTGGTCGATGTCACTCCAGGGGATCACCTGCCATTGACCAAACGGTTTAATCCAGAACCGTATCTCTTCCTGGTCGACATGGAATATAAGGTCCCTTACTTGCATAATGTAGGTTATACTACCTAATATAAGTAGGACACCAAAAGGCAACAGTATACCCGGTAGATGTTCCCGTTGGAAGAAGCCCTTTGAGCCTAACGTATATGATATTATCAACACTATTAGGGCAAAGGTAATTAAGAAGGACCGGCGATTAGGAGCTTTCTGAAGTTCGGTAAACGTGTGCATAATGCTAAAGTAACCAAACTGGGATACTTTTTACGTCTTCTGCTTCTTTTTCTTGGCAGCTGGGAACAGAATGTTGTTTAAGATCAGGCGATAACCGGCTGAGTTGGGGTGTAGGTTCAGGTCCGTGGGCTCTTCGCCTATTTCGTGCCGGTAATCTTCGGGATCGTGGCCACCGTAGAACGTAAAGAAGCCACGACCATACGGAGAGTGAATATAGCGAGCCTCTCCGGCCGAGCGGTTCTCCGCCATGATGACGACCTCTGGCTTAATTAAATTTTTCTTGAAGGCAGTCGTCTGACCCATAAACCCTTTAATGACGTTCAGGTGATTCTGCGTCAGCATAGTCGGAATAGGGTCGTACTTGGCCGAAAACTGGAAGAGTGTAAAATAATCGTTGTGCTCACTCAATCCTCGCTCTTCGGGTTGGTTATCGATATTCGAGAACTCGATCACGTATGGATTGGTAATAACCTGAAAATTACGGAAGGCAAACGTCTGGCTGTAATCGAGTTTACTGTTCGCGTTCGGGTCGGCCGGAGAACCGTCGTAGAAAGCATCGACAATGTCAGTGTTGTGCGCTGAAAGGGCAATGTCGTACGTATCTGTGGCATTGCACATGGCAAATAGGTAGCCTCCACCCAGCACAAAATCGCGGATCTTTTGCGTTACGGCCAGTTTCAACTGAGGCACTTTCGAGAAGCCAAACTTACGAGCGATGTTTTCAGCTTCCTGTTTCTGGGAAATGTACCAGGGCTGATCTTTGAAATGGAAGAACTTGCCGTACTGACCCGTGAAATCTTCGTGGTGAAGGTGAAGCCAGTCATATTCGGGTAGCTTGCCATTCATCACTTCTTCATCGAACACGACGTCATACGGAATTTCGGCATAGGTCATCACCATCGTTACGGCATCATCCCAGGGTTGTTTGGTCTTGGGTGAATAGACCGCAACTTTAGGAGGCTTCTGGAGTTTTACTGCGTCCATGTTGGCGTCGGCAGCGGCAACCTCCGATAATATCTGAGCGGACTGAGCGTCAGAAATAACCTCATAGCTAACCCCGCGGATGACCATTTCGTTAATGAACGCCTGACTTTGGGGCATCATGAACGAACCACCCCGGTAATTAAGTAGCCAGTCGATTTCGGTGTCGTGCGTCTTCAGTACCCAATAGGCAATGCCGTACGCTTTAAGGTGATTCTTCTGGGCATCGTCCATCGGAATCAAAATCTTGGAGGCCCAAACCTGGCCCGTTAATGTAAGAATTAGGATAAGCGGTAACAGCAGCCGTTTCATTGGTTTCCCCGTTAAGAGTGCTTGTGCTAGTTTTGTAATAACGAAAGATAAGCAAATTTTGTGCAGGATTTTAATGAGCGAACGGGTGAAAGAGCGAAAGAGTGAGTTACGCAACCTACTTTCGCTCTTTCGCTCTTTGACTCTTTCACTCTTTTGATTCAATGAATCTTATCGAAAACATTCGCGAGGGCTTGCGATCAATTGCTGGTAATCGACTGCGGACCATTCTTACCTCGCTCATTATTGCCATTGGTATTACCTCACTGGTGGGCATCCTGACGGCAATTGATGGCATTCAAAATTCGGTGAACAGTAGCTTTGCGGGATTAGGGGCCAATACGTTCAGTATTGTGGCTCGGCAGGATGCCTTTCGGCGGGGAGGACGGGTACAGAAGCAAGATGAGCCCATTGATTACTTCGATGCTGTACAGTTTAAACGCCGGTTTCCGTACGGCGCGACGATTGCGGTATCGACGATTGTGAATGGGGCGGCTCAGGCGAAGTTCGGTTCTAAAAAGACAAATCCAAACGTTCAGCTTACGGGGGGCGACGATGCTTATCTTGGTGTGAAAGGGTTCACACTTCAAAGTGGTCGAAACATAACCCAGAACGATGCAGAGTATGGGCTCAATGTAGCTGTTCTGGGTAGCGAAGTCGCCAATACGCTATTCGAAAAGAAGCTAAACCCGCTCAATCAGGTCATACGCGTCTCTGGTAACCAATATAAAATCATTGGTGTTCTGGCCAAAAAGGGTGGGTTAAGTGGTGGGGGCGAAGACCGGATTATTCTGATCCCGCTGGACAATGCCCGTGCCCTGGCAGGAACCCAAAAGCTTACGTTTGATATTACGGCCTCGGTGCCGACAGTTGCCGACCAGGACGAAGCCGTTGGTGAAGCGCAGGGAGTAATGCGTTTAGTACGGCACGATCAGCTTGGCCAACCCGATTCTTTTGATATCGAGCGGGCGGACGATCTGGCCAAAGAAACCGAAAACATCACCGGGTATTTACGTATTGGCGGCTTTGGTATTGGTTTTATTACCTTACTGGGAGCGTCTATTGCCCTATTGAACATTATGCTTGTGTCGGTCACGGAACGAACCCGAGAAATTGGAATCCGTAAATCGCTCGGGGCAACACCGAAGCGTATCCGCGAACAGTTTCTGATAGAAGCCATCGTTATCTGCATCCTGGGCGGTGTAGGGGGCGTTATATTAGGTCTTGGTATTGGTAACCTGATCGCCACGCTAATTAGCCAGGGGCAGGGCGGCTTTGTAGTACCCTGGGGTTGGATGGGCCTCGGTCTGGTTGTCTGCGTGACCGTTGGCTTATTTGCCGGTATTTACCCGGCCGTACGAGCTTCAAAGCTTGACCCAATCGATGCCCTACGGTACGAATGAACAAGAAGTTAAGTGGTCGTCAGGAAGTGGTCAGGTGTAGTCAACTGCTAGTCAGAAACTCACATTTCCTGACTATGAATGGCTACTCACTCAGGAAACTGGTAAATACACCGTAAAGGTTGCCCCTTCGTTAGGGCGGCTGTGGGCTGTGATGGCTCCTCCGTGGTTTTCAGCTACCTTCCGGCAGATGGTCAACCCGATACCGGTACCGGCATACTCACTACGGCCGTGCAATCGCTCAAAGAGTTGAAAAATACGTTCCTGATATTGTTCATCAAAACCAATACCATTGTCGACAACGTCAATAGCGAGCCATGACTTGTTGGTACGGTTCAATACGTTAACGGGTACGTTACCAGCCTCAACTGACCGGATTTGGATGGACACTGTTGGAGTAGTATCTGGTCGTGAAAACTTCAAAGCGTTACTGAGCAGGTTCTGAAACAGTTGTCGTAGTTGAAGAGGATTCCCTTTAATGATCGGCAAGCGAGCCCCGTTGCTATCTCCGATATTAATTTGAGCTTTCTTTTCGTCGATTGTTAATTCGAGATCATTTAGAATAGTGGCCAGTGTAGATGATAAGCTAACCGGCTCAAATGGTTCAGATTGGGTTGAGAGTCTAGAATAGGTTAACAGATCACGAATTAATACACTCATACGTTTGGCCGCCGACTGCATACGCCGAAGCATATCAACGCCATCGTCAGGAATGGCGTCGCTGTATTGATCAAGCACCAGATTACTAAATGACTGAATCTTGCGCAGTGGCTCCTGTAAGTCGTGGCTGGCTACGTAGGCAAACTGCTCTAAGTTAAGGTTTGATTGTTTCAACTCAGTTACCAACTGCTCTGTACGTTGCAGCATTTGGCGTAGCAACGTCTGATCGTTAGCGGTCACCACAAGCCCATCGTCCTGCCTCATGATAGACATATCGAACCAACCCTTCATCGTATCACCATTAAAGTGCTGTTCAAAGTGCTGAGGCTGGCCTGTTTCTACGGTTTGTACGTAGCGGTCGAAAACACCTAACTCCTTCAGGCTGGGTAGTACTTCGAGCATCGTTTTGGTTGTTGTTTCACCAACTGAATGGCCAACGACTCGGGCGTTCGCTTCGTTCTGAAGTACGTACCGGAAATCGATTATGCCTCCTTTCTCGTTTCGGATAGCCTCGAAAAACACAATGGGTATCTGACAACTGTCGAGCACGGTTTGCAATAAAGCTGCCTGTTGTTTGGCTTGTAGCTCAGCTTGTTTCTGACTCGTAATGTCGGAGTAAATAGATATTACCCGGTTTTCATCTAGCCGAGTAACCCAGTTATCGGTGTAGTTATCATATCCATCATAATTATAATACACCTCGAAATGTTGAGGATCTCCCGTTGCGAACGTGGCTAAGTAAGCGGCCCAATAAGCAGTTGCTTTCACGCCCGGAAATAAATTCAATATGGTATTGCCAATGATCTCCTCTTTGGCGAATCCGGTCGAGTTCAAAATGGTCTGGCTAACTTCTACATAGGTCAAGTCGACGATCGTACCGGTTTCGTCACGAATGGCTTCTAATACTGCCAATCCGTTCCCCATTGTTTTCAAAACACCATCGAACAGATTAGCCTGTTCTTCCAGCTTCTGCGCGGCCAGTTGAGCGAGTGTTATATCGATTAATGTCGCTACTAGTTTATCTCCTAGTTTACTAACCGTTACGTCGAACCATTTGTCAATAGCAGGGTAGTAATGATTACCCCGAAATGTTTCTCCGGTTTTGTACACCGTTATATACTGATGCCATAAACCATTCGTCTTGGTATCAGGGTACACTTCCGTGATCAACTTGTCTATAATGGCGTCGTGAGTCGTCCCTGCTGCTCGGAGTGAGGCCTCGTTAACCAGTGCCAATCGAAAATCAATCAGATCGCCGATGTCGTCATGAACTGCCTGATAAACAACAATAGAGCTCTCGGACGTGCGCAAGATGCCATCGAGCAACTCGTTTCGCTGTTGCAACTCCAGCGCATTCTGACGAGCGGCCGTTACGTCGTTGAACAGTACAACAATATGTTCGGCATCCAAAGGTGTAACGGCGACCTCCAGGTGCTTGCTGAGCGGAGGATGGAAAAACTCGACTCTAAATGGTCGGCCTGATTCAACAACGTTACGGTAATTGATAAACAAGTCAGATTGCTTACATTGAGGATTTAACTGGCTGATCGGCTTACTTAGAACATCTTCCTTCGAATGACCTCCTAAAGCCAAGCTGGCTGGATTGGTGAATACAGCCTGAAAGTCGTTTATCGAGCCCTGCTCATCCCGGATGGGTCGCTCGATGGTAATACTGGTCGGAGAAACATCCAAAACGCACGTCAGAAGGTCGTTTTGCCGCGAAATATGCTCGACATTCTTCTGTAATTCGTGCGTCTTTTCTTCTAAAGCGACCTGCGAGCGTTTAAATTCATCAATGTCATGGAAAATGGTAAAAAAACCGTCGTTGAAGGGTTGGTTCTCAACGGAGAACCAGCGATTCAAGACTGGGTCCAGATACTGATAAGCAAACGATTCCCGTTCGTCGACGATTCGGCGCATCTGCTCAGTGTCGGTACGCGAAAGGGGAGACCGCTGAAACAAAAGCTGATGTTCTAATTGCTCTTTTGAATGGGTGCTGATGGTCAATAAGGCCGCGTTGTAATAGACAGTCCGATAGTCTAAAACGAAGCGCTCATCGTCGCGAACGGCCTCATACACGATCACTCCATAAGGAAGCTGATCAAATAAGTCTGTAAGGAGAGAGGGATAGGAAGTTGATGGAGTAGACGTAAAATGTTCGGACATGTCTAACGAAACGATATGTTTGTAAATCTAAGAAAATGAGGTAAATTCTACCAACCATACAGTCAGCTGTACGAAGTGATCGAAACGAACTCCATTTTTTTATTTGCATAAGCCATTACGGAATCTTACTTTTGCACCCACGTTCGCGTTCAGGGATGCTTTTTAGCGGGTTCTGAACCGATTCTTAAGCCGGGATGGCGGAATCGGTAGACGCGATGGTCTCAAACACCATTGTCTGCAAGGACATGCCGGTTCGAGTCCGGCTCCCGGTACTTGGTAAGGCCCAGAACGCAAGTTCTGGGCCTTTTTTATGTTGCAGTACTCGATTGAATTGATCAAGTACTCATTACCGCGTTAGTGGGTTGGAATTTGTTCGGCGAATACGGAAGTTTGCCGCCGTTCCCATTTCGTTGACACGAACATTACCTCTTACCACAATGACCACTACGCAATCTTCGCAGCTAGCCGATTTATTTCCCCAGGATTTATCGCAGATTCCAGCCGAGTATCTCATTGAACCGATCCATCAGCGCGAGTACTTACTCAACGGCGAGATGCGTCAGTGGAATGGGCCGGTTTCTGAGGTATACTCGCCCATTTGTGTGCAAGGAGCCGATGGTATACTCGAGCGTAAACTTGTTGGTAGCTTTCCTGTCACAACGGCTAAAGAAGCTTTGGAAGCCCTCGACGCGGCTGTTGCGGCTTACGATAATGGTCGGGGCGAATGGCCCACTATGTCGATTGCCGAACGCATTCAGTGCATGGAGACCTTTGTCGGCAAAATGCTGGAGCAGAAAAAGCTGGTCGTTAACCTTATAATGTGGGAGATTGGCAAGAACCTGGCCGATGCCACAAAAGAGTTCGATCGGACGGCCAAGTATATTTACGATACGATTGATACGCTCAAAAATATGGATCGCAACTCGTCGCGGTTCCGGATCGAAGAGGGAATCATTGGTCAGATTCGACGGTCACCCTTAGGAGTAGTATTGGCGATGGGGCCGTTCAACTATCCCCTTAATGAAACCTACACTACGCTGATACCGGCTATCTTAATGGGTAACACCATTTTGTTTAAAACGCCCAAGCATGGTTCGCTACTTCACTATCCGCTGCTCGAAGCGTTCCGCACAAGTTTTCCTAAGGGGGTAGTCAATTCGTTGTACGGCCGTGGGGCAGACGTAGTGCCGCCGGTGATGCAGTCGGGTAAGGTGAACGTATTAACGCTGATTGGATCGAGCCGCGTGGCCGATCAGTTGCAACGACAGCACCCGAAACTGAACCGCTTGCGGTCTATCATGAGCCTGGACGCCAAAAATGCGGCCATTATTCTACCCGATGCCGATCTGGACGTAGCTGTGAAAGAGTGCTTGCTGGGATCGTTGTCGTTTAACGGGCAGCGTTGTACCGCCATTAAAATCATTTGGGCACATCGCTCTATCGTTGACGAATTTCTGCGACGCTTTAGCCCTGAGGTGAGCAAGCTGACGCTTGGTATGCCCTGGAGTAATGGAGTACAGATTACACCCCTGCCTGAGGTGAACAAAACGCAGTATTTGGCCGACATCATTGCCGACGCCGAAGCAGGTGGCGCATCTGTGGTCAACGAAGGTGGGGGCGAGACCGTGGCTTCGTTGTTCAAACCGGCGGTTGTGTACCCGGTTAAAGAAGGTATGCGCTTATACCGCGAGGAGCAGTTTGGTCCAGTTATTCCAGTGGTGGCTTACGATGACGAAGAGGAGTTTATCCAATACCTGATTACCGACGATCATGGTATGCAATCCAGCATTTTTGGTACGAACACGGATGCCATTGCCCGGCTGGTCGATCCGTTGGTAAATCTGGTGAGCCGTGTCAACATTAACGCTCAGTGTCAACGCGGACCCGATACGTTCCCATTCACCGGCCGTAAAGACTCTGCCGAAGGGACATTGTCGGTAGAAGATGCGCTCCGGTCGTTCTCAATCCGTTCAGCGGTGGCCACAAAGGACACAAATGATAATAAAGCGATCCTGAACGATATTGTCAGCCATCACAAATCGGAGTTCTTAAGCACTAATTTCATTTTCTAAGATAGTAGTTTGGCCAGGCTGGTATGCCAGTCCGGCCAAACTACATGCGCCTTTGCTTACTGCACATAAACTCACGAAATCGTTTACCGACGTATCGGCCGTTCGCAGTGTGTCGCTGACACTGGAGCCCGGCAAACTATTGGCACTTGTTGGGGCTAGTGGATCTGGAAAGAGTACGCTGTTAAACATACTGGCCGGACTCATGGACGCCGATACTGGCGAAGTTCGGCTCAATGACGAGCGCGTACTGGGCCCGTCGGAGGTACTGGTGCCAGGCCACAAGGACATACGACTGGTGCACCAGGAATATCAACTGATGCCGAACGTATCGGTCCGCGAAAATATTGGTTACGCCCTGCGATTTTATGAGAAAAGCTATCAGAATTTCCGGATCGACGAGCTGCTACGCTTGTGTCGGCTGACGGATGTACAGGACCGGGTGCCTCGCCAAATATCAGGTGGCGAGAAACAGCGTACGGCCATTGCCCGCGCCATTGCCGATAAACCCGCCGTGTTGCTGCTCGATGAGCCATTCAGTCATCTTGACTTACCCAATCGGCTTATCGTTCGCAACCTGCTGTTTGATATGGTTCGTCAGGATAGTACCTCTTGCTTGTTTGTCACCCACGATGCAACTGATGCGCTGTCAATTGCAAACACCCTGGGTATTCTGCGTGATGGGCGACTCATTCAGCTCGGCCCGCCCGAGGAAGTATATCATCGCCCAGCTACGGCCTATGCGGCCCGCATGACGGGGCAGGCGAACATACTTAAAGCGAAATATTTACCGCTGCTGGGCTTACCCGAAGCTTCTAATTCAGAAGCACTCACTAGCTTCCGGCCCGAGCAACTCCGGTTGGATGATACAGGAGCGCCGGGGATTGTTCGAGCCGTTTATTTCAAAGGCAGCCACTACGAAGTTGACGTTGAGTTGTCGCGGTATGTGTGCGTACATCTGCTGTCTACACGTAACGATTTAACCTTAGGGCAGTCGGTAGGCGTATCCCTTGTGAGCTCAACCGTTTGGACGCTGCAACGCTAATTTTCCATAACTATTCGAATCGTGCCCGGTTTGATTAACAGAAGCAATCTAAGAACGCGTTATGGAATCGAACCAAAGTGCCGGTAAACAATATCACGGTGAAGAAGAATCGCAGGGAAATAACGGCTTCCTGGTCAGTGAAGAAACCGAAAACGTCAAACCTACCGGTGTAGACGATGAATCGACCGGTATGACGAACGACGATTATCTGGGCAGAACCAATAAGGAAAACCGCGACGACGATTAATGTTACATTGTATAGAACCAAAAAGGCAGTCACCTTTACAGTAACTGCCTTTTTGGTTCTATGTCTAATCCCAATAGCTACAGCATTCGCTTGATGAGCTGTTCGACCGAGATGCCTTCTGCTTCTGCTTTGAAGTTGCGCACAACCCGGTGCCGAAGAATTGGCAGCGCGACGGCTCGTACGTCTTCAATATCGGGCGAGTACTTACCATTTAACAAAGCGTTACACTTAGAGGCAAGAATCAAAGCCTGCGAGGCCCGTGGCCCTGCTCCCCACTCTAAATATTGATTAGCGTCATTGGCCGCCATCTCGGTGTTAGGACGCGTTTTGTGCACAAGCTTGACGGCATACTCGACCACGTTATCTACTACTGGAACACGACGGACGAGATGTTGAAACTCCCGAATCTCTTCGCCCGTGATTACCCGCTGCACTTCATACCGCTGGTCGGAAGTGGTACTCTTCACAATATCTAACTCAGACTGGTAAGAGGGGTAATCGAGGTAAATGTTGAACATAAAGCGGTCCAGCTGCGCTTCGGGTAGCGGATACGTACCTTCCTGTTCAATCGGGTTCTGCGTAGCCAGCACAAAGAAAGGGCGTCCTAAACCGTATTTCTGACCGGCAATGGTTACTGCATACTCCTGCATGGCTTCGAGCAATGCCGACTGGGTTTTAGGCGGAGTCCGGTTGATTTCGTCGGCCAGGATGATGTTTGCGAAAACAGGCCCTTTGATGAATTTGAAATTACGTTCCTGATCAAGCGTTTCGGAACCCAGAATGTCCGATGGCATCAGGTCGGGCGTAAACTGGATTCGGTTGAAATCGAGGTCTAAAGCGCCAGCTATGGTCTGAATGAGCAGGGTTTTGGCGAGCCCTGGCACCCCTACTAAGAGGCAGTGCCCCTGGCAGAAAATAGCTGTCAAAAGAAGCCTGACGGTTTCATCCTGGCCAATGACAACTTTTGAGATTTCATTTTTTAGTTTCTGATACGAGTTGGTAAGGGCTTCGGCAGCCGCGACATCTGATGTGTAAGGCACAGGATTTTTATTAATGATGAATGATAAATGATGAACGTTGACTGTTAAAGAAACGACTAACCATCAAAAATCATCATTCACCATTCATAATTCAACATTTATTTTAGTTACCGCCCCCACCACTGAGGCTGGCTGCACTGCCTTGCGTGGTGCCGAATATGCGACAACCTTGAAACTCAGGGTCGACAGTGATGTATACATCGGCCACCGATTTTCGGAACCATTGGTCAATGGCCTGATTCTTTTTGTTAGTCAGCACAATGTTCTGAAGTTTCTCGAAGTCAACTCTATAGTCGGCCGTGTGCGGGGGTACTTTGCTTTTAAAGTACAACAATCGTACCGCGCTCTTACCATCTTCAGAACGATAAGGTAGTGGTGCTGAAATACTGCCTACTTTCATCGTGTCCAGCATCTGGAACATAGCGTATTCCATTGTGCCGTCCATGGCCAACCGACTGCCACCAGACTGAGCATCGCGAAGGAGTCCACCCGCGTCGGCTGAGTTTTTATCTTCTGAGAAGTCGTGGGCTGCCTTTTCAAATTTCAGCGAATCAATTGCGATAAGATTGCGCAGGCTGTCGAGGTAACGAGTCGGCTCCGTCAAATCCAGCCGATTGTAATCTGGCCGCAGCAGGATGTGCCGGGCATGATACTCGGCGCCACGGGTTTCTAGCAGCTGAATAAGGTGCAGACCGTATTCAGTCTCCACAATATCCGACATCTCGTTCGGCTTCAGTTTCAGGGCTGCTCCCTCAAAGGGTGATACCATCGACCCTCGTTTCGCAAAGCCAAGGTCTCCTCCGTTTTGGGCGGAGCCCACATCTTCAGAAACCTCCTTGGCTAGTTTGCCAAAGTCTTCACCTGCTTCAACGCGTTTCTTGATATCGACAAGCCGCTGGCGTAAAGCCTCTTTCTGTTCTTTCGTTGGTTTCGCAAAGCGTACGATCTGCCCTACTTCAACTTCGGCAGGCATATAAGGAAGGCTGTCTTTGGGAATGGCATCAAAAAACTTACGAACTTCGCGAGGGGTAACCTTCACATCAGTCGTAATTTTCTGCTGCATCTTCTGCACAATCTTCTGGTCTTTCACTTGCTGGCGCAGCTCACTTTTGAGCATCTCAAGGCTCTTGCCGTAGGCCTCAACGATGTTTTTCTCAGAGCCAAACTGCTGCACCATATATTGCATCCGGGAATCGAGCTCGCTGTCGACTAACTTCTCTTCCACCACTACCGAGTCAATCTCGGCTTTGGCCAGCATCATTTTATTAATGACCAGGCTCTCCAGCAATTGGCACTTCTGGGGGGGCGTCTGGTTTTGCCCAACGTATGATTGGTAAGCTTCCTCCAGATCTGACCGCAAAACGTAGTAGTTGTCTACTTTCGCAATAATCTTGTTGAGACTAACGCCCTTCGCCTGCCCAAAAACGGGGGCTGACGAAAAGTAAGCCACCAGAACAAGGATAGCACTGCTGATTACTTTTTTCATGTTCTAAATATACGTACAGAACGTCAAACGCTCTGATTTTTAAGTTTTTTTAAAGCTGGTCGGCCCGCTATCTGCTAACAACTTAGCTCATTTTACTAGTTTCCGAATCTCTTCTTCGTTCACTTTAACGGGATACTGTTGCTTAAGCTGGGCCAGCCAATTACGCTCAAGTGTGATTTGATAGTCATTAATAACAGCGCCACGGGCTTCCTCAAACGTTTTAGGACGAGCCGGATCAATACGGTCAATCATAACCGCGATAGCTTTGTTGTCTTTGTGAAGGGTAGTCGTTCCCACCTTCCATTGGTCAATGCTATCCACATACGGATTGGCACCCTGAGCAAAAGCCCCTTCGAGAATGGTTACGGCTGGTGTGTCCGATGCGGAGGCTTGCTGCGTTTTGCTGTTGCTCAGTACTTTGGCCACGTCGGTTCTGGCGTTGGAGAAATACTGGAATGTTACTTTCCGCTGCGTTTTAGGGTCGGCGTTGGCAGGTGCGCCGGGCCGTGCTCCCTGATAGTCTTTTTCCATGATTCGAGCCAGCGGAATCCCGTTCTGCTGTAAGTAACTAACGGCGTTGCGGATTCTTCCCGCCGACACTGAATCTCGCTCCGATGGGTCGTGCGAGCCCGTTACTTCAACGATATAATCTGGGTTACGGGTCATAACCACCAACACATCGAACAGGCTTTCGCGCAGGGCCGAACTTAACGTAGTTTGGTTTTTGGCATACACCAGATCGCCCGCCGACCGACGAAGCTGGTAGGGCGGTTTAGTGCTCAGCATGTCAGTAGCTTGTTTGAGGAGATCGTCATTCTGGGCCACAATCACCGTAGCAACGGCTCGCTCAGGGAAGCGATATTTATCTTTGTTCTGCTCAAAATATTGACGCTGGCCCGTCGAATCAGTCATCGACCGCTCCCAGACGTTACGTTCCATGGCCTGTGAGAGCAGTACGCCATCCCGAATTTCACTCAATAGAGACCGGAACTCAGACGATTTTTTGTCTAAATTCTGTTCTTCTGTAGCGGTCAACTGGTCACCAACGAAGCGATCGAATAACCGACGCATGGCCACGTTTGGTGCCCCTAAAGCCGGAGCTGCCTGGGTGGGGGCTGTAACTGATAAAGCCGGGTTACGCTGAGGCTGCTGGCGCTGACGTACGTAAGCAAAAAACTGATTAACCGTGTAAGGCTGATTCGCAATGGTTACGATGGCTTTGTTTTGCAAGGCAGGGTCGAGGGGTTCGGTAAACCGCCATTGTCCCCGCAACAGGTTGCTGTCCGCTTTGGCCAATGCACTCTCAACAATTGCTTTGTCTTCCTGCACCGGGTAGTCTTTGCGCAGTCGTTGCACGGTGGCCTGGCGGAGTACTTCGGCACGGGTGTCGGTCGTAACGCGCTGGCGTAGGGCAGGAGCTAATTCCGTATACGGTTCCAGACCTTTACGCTCAATAAGCTTAATGATGTGCCAGCCGTAATTAGTTCGTACGGGTTTCGAGTACTCGTTAGGCTTAGTAAGAGAAAACGCAGCCTCCTCAAAGGCGGGCACCCATCGCCCTGTTTCGAGCATGGGCAATACACCGCCGTTTGCTTTCGAGGTAGCATCATCAGATACTTCCCGGCAAACAGTCTCGAACGATTCGCCTTTCTGCAAACGATCGTAGGCAGAGTTAATGCGCTCCAGCGCTGCCTTCTGGCCTGGTTCGTCTGCTGCCGGGCTCAAACGCACCAGAATATGAGCCACCCGCACCCGGCCGCGACTTGGCCGACGACTGTTCACTTTAACGAGATGATACCCAAACTTTGTCCGAACGGGGGCTGATATACCGCCAACGGGTGTTGTATAAGCTGCAGTCTCCAACGGATATACAACCGAAAAGGCCGTAAAATAGCCTAGGTTTCCCCCGTTTTGAGCGGTCGTAGCGTCTTTAGAGTGCTCATTGGCTAATTTCGCAAAGTCCTCGCCAGCTTGCGCTTGTTTACGGAGCGACTGCGCCGATTGATAGGCTGCTAGTGTATCGGCGGGTAGGGCATCTTCGGGTACAGCCACCAAAATATGCGAGACATTGACTTCTTCCTGCAAACGTTGGTAAGCCTCAGCCGCCAGCGACTCAACCAGGACTTTATCGGTTACGTACGATTGCGCCAGCTGCTTGCGGTAGGTGTTCATCTCCTCCCGAAACGCTTCGGTTGTGTCGCGCCCTTCGGACTCAGCCGCCAGCACTTTCAGCTTTAAATTGGTGTATAGATCGAAGTAGTTTTTTACGTCGGTCCGCTGAGCCGAATCAGACGAGAGCTGATTTTTAGTGAATGACTGAAAAAAATCGTCGGTTGTGAAGGCTTTGTTGCCCAGCGTCAGGATAACGGGTTGGGGGGGAGTCTGTTGAACAACCGGCTTGTTTGTTTTGCAAGCTGTTACAAGAAGTGCTAACAAAAGACCGCCTGTGAGGTGGCGCATAGCATCAAAAAGATTTTAGATTATCAATAACAATAGACGGCTGATTTATATGATCCAAATGATTTGTCATCATCAAATACCATTATCATATAAACTAGCTATTGAAACCATATAAACAGTCATCGTAAATCATAATTATCATAAGAATCAGCAGTCTACCGAGTGAAACAGATTCGGTGGTTAAAACATTCGCTCGGGAGGGCGTTTTAGCGGGCCGGACTACGCTTATCCAACGAGCATGAAGTCGCCTTATTGGCGAGTTGGTTGTATTTTCATAACGTTTAATGTGACATCATATTCTAGCTGATACTCAAATGCGTCGCGCAGGTTCTGCCCCGTGAAGACAGCGGGTACCCGCACAAATCGCTGTTTTTTCTGTCTCATCTCGGCCTCATTGAGTTCTACACTACTCTGCCCTAACAGATCATCGTCGTCGAATTGATCGGCTAGTTTGAGACCAATACCCGACGCGGCCAGGCCAGCCGTAACGTATTTGAGGGGCGTCAGAATCTCGGTTGCGGTCACCAAAAAAGCCGCCGGTCCGCTGACTACATTATGTACTTGCCGGATCTGATCCAGCATCTGCTTGGCCTGGTTGTAATCGTCTACTTCGATTAAGACCAACGAGGCCACGATCTTACCGTTCTTGGGTAAGGCCAGGCTAATGGGTTGGGCCGCACGGAGGTCAACTTGTTGCCCTTTTTGCGCCGATTCAACGCCCCAGCCTCCGTTTACTACGCCAACGGGCTTGTTTTGAGCATCGTAGCTGGTGAGCGAATAGGCCATCATCAGTTCGTCGCGCCGGCTGACCGTTTCTTCCAGGTTCACTGCCTTTAACGTACGGGGCGTTAGCACGGCGGTAAGCGTGGTCTGCCGCGAACAGCTAAATCCCAGCACAGAGACAACAATGAATAAACAAACGCGCATCATCTGGTTAAATTGACGTAATAACTTCCTCTACAATAGATTCGCCCGACGATTCATCCCCACTGGTCCATTGCCAGCGTTCGTACAATCGGATGCGCCCATCCGGCAGTTGTTCAGGAGTCGATTGGCAACGACCCGTCATCAATTCGCCAGCAGCGTTTACATGTTGGTAGCGCACGTCCAGGCTGTCATCGGCCTGCACCGTTGCGATCAGAAAACCTTTTGAAATCTCTCCCCCGCCGTATTCAGCCCAGACAATCTGGCCCTTTTGGTGATAGTGAAACAGCGTATCGCCACTCACTTCGCCATTGGCGGTGTTGGTGACAGAGCGAAAGATTTTGTTATCGTATATCATGTCTGAACAGGATTGAGAGGATTTACAGGATTTTGTAAAAGATTACCGACAGTAGGAACAAAATCCTTTTAATCCTAATAATCTTAAAAATCCAGGCCGCGTCGTCGGCGGTCCGATCAGACAGTGTTCAGACCAATGGCTCCTGCTGGCTTAGGCAGTGAAAGCTACCTAAACCCCAGACAATATCCGTCGAGTCAATGCCGATGATCTTCCGATCAGGAAAGCATGTGCCGATGATATCCAGGGCAGGTTGGTCTTTGTCGCAGCGGAACGTGGGTACAATAACGGCCCCGTTCGTGATCAGGAAGTTGGCATACGAGGCCGGTAAACGAAGCCCATCACTCACGACCGGGTCAGGCATGGGCAACTCAACGATGTTGAGCTGCTTGCCATTCAACAGCCGCATTTCTTTTAGCTCGTGGTGAATTTCCTGCAAGAAGGGGTAATTGTCATCGTTGGGGTTGGCTTCGTAAGCGGCAACGACCGTATCTTCGTTTACAAACCGAACCGTGTCGTCAATGTGGCCGTCGGTGTCATCACCGACAATACCTTCTTCCACCCACAGTACTTGTTTAACCCCGTAATAGTTACACAGATACTGCTCAATATCGGTCTGCGTCAGGTGACTGTTACGATTCTGATTGAGTAGGCAGGCACGGCTGGTTAGCACCGTTCCGACTCCGTTGAATTCGACAGAACCTCCTTCCATGATGATGCCAGGCGTTACGTATTCTAAGCCCCGATAGTGGGCAATCTCGGCCGGAATCAGGTCATCGCGGTCATACGGAGGATATTTGTTTCCCCAGGCATTATACCCCCAATTTACAATCATCCGTTGCTTTTTCTCCGGGTTGATCAGGAACGCCGGACCATGATCGCGGCACCACGAATCGTTGGTCGGGTGGGGGAGAAGCGTAATCCGGCTCATGTCGGCTCCGGCGGCCAGCAAGCGCAATTTAGCCGCCTGGATCACTGTTTCGTTATGGGCGTTGATGCACACCTGTTCACTCTCGGCAATGGCCTTAATGAAGTCGATATACGCCGGGAACATTAGCTCCTGCCGCTCTTTGGTCCACGAAGCTTCGGTATGGGGCCAACTAAGCCAGGTAGCTACGTGCGGATGCCATTCGGCAGGAAAAAAGAAACCTTCGCGGGCAGGTATCAGCCTGATTTCGGATGATGTAGTCAAGGATATAATGCGGTATTGAAATAAACTGTCCGCAAAGGTACGAAAATAGGACCGGTCGATGAGCAGAACAGGCTGTTAAACCGGTGTTACTAATTGCCCCACCTTAGCTACCGTTAGCCCGACAAAGTCGTCGATGATTAGCGCTGCCCCCTGATCTTTCAGCTCCTCGCGGGTGTGCGTCGTAGCCACGGCAATCACGTTCATGCCCGCCCGCAAACCGGCTTCAATGCCCGCGAAGGCATCTTCAAACACGACGCAGAGTGCGGGTGCTACGCCAACGCGTTCGGCTGCTCTGAGGTAAATTTCGGGATCAGGCTTACCGTGTTTAACCATACTGGCGTCTACCACAGCATCGAAATAAGGGCGTAACGGTAAGCCATCGAGGGTGAAATAAACGTTGCTTATCGGCGCCGAGGTGCCCACCGCCAACGGAACATGAGCAGCTTTTAGATCACTCAGAAAGGTAAGCAAGCCGGGGGCTGGTTGAAGGTGCGGACGGTATAACTCGCGGTAGATCGCTTCCTTCTCCTCCGTTAAGACAATGAGTTCTCCGGGTGAAATCTCGCGTTGGAAAACATAGGCCATTGCATCGGCCGAAACGTGGCCGTTGATGTGTTCGAGGTATTGAGCTTTGGTAAGCGGGCGGTTGTGGTGCTGAGCAAACTGCAACCAAGCATTTACGTGAAAATCAATATTATCAACTAAGACCCCGTCCATATCGAAAAGACAGGCAAACGTAGCATTATGCATATAGCGAATGGTTTTGAGCGCAAAGAAAAGGGATTGTATCTCGTTCGGTTCTCTTAGCCGACGAATTAATTCGTCGGCTAAGAGAACCGAACGGGCCGATCTGAGTTAAGCGTGAATGACTACCAACAATTCTATTCCTGAGCGGACCCGGCACCTGCTGGCACAAAACCAGTCGCCCGAAGCGACCCTACAGCAACTTGTTCGACAAATTGGCGAAGCATTGACTGCGGACCGATGCTTTCTGTACGTCCGTCAGCCGGAGCACCAACGGGGGCGCATTGCGTTTTGCTGGTGTAAGGATGATACCATTCCGTACGTAACTCAGCCGGATTGGCAACCCGACACTACCGATCTGCCAAAAGAAGATCCGCTAATCAGGGCTGGCTTATCCATGAAGCCGTCGGTCTATGTCGATGATGTCGAAACGGCTGGACCAGACGTATTAAACCGGGAGTATGAGCACAAAACGTTCGGCCATCGGGCGCTGATTCATGCCCACATTCAGCAGGACGGGCAATTGTGGGGAATTTTGCAGCCATCTTTATTCGGGCAGCCACGCCATTGGACTGCGGAAGACAAAGCCCAGATTGAGGCAATTCTGCCTATGCTGCAACCGGTTGTTGCCGCTTTTGTACAGTCAGCCTAAGCCACTGGCGGCAACTCGGGTGTAGGCAACACATCGCCGGCCAATACGGCCGCTTCGTGCAGCAGTTCTGTGGCGACTAACTCGTCGGTCACGTCTTCGATACGCTCATCGAAGGCGTCGATCCCATCTTCAAGCGTTGGTGAAGGGGTAGACATGCCCAGCAACAAACGACCGACGTAAAGTAGATTAAGCGAAAAACGTAGTTCGGGTAGGGCGCGGCTATGACGGGTAACGGGTTCTGCATTCATGGTATTAGTAGAACAAAAGCCGAGCCCCATTGGGTTCGCCCGTGCGGTCCAGGCTACGTTATAACTCTTTAATCTTAATGTTCCTAAAATAGATTGGGGCACCCGCGTGTTTGCCCTGTAGACCTATATAACCACGAAGCGGCAATTCAGCGGCCGGTTTATTGAGCCAGGCTGGTACTTCTGAACCATCGGGGTTAGATTTAGCCGAAGTGAATTTCGTTAGGTCAATTGTATTAACCAGTTCGTTGTTCAGGACAACATAAATCATTTTGTCCTGACACGTGATGGTGTATCGGTTCCATTCACCGGGTTTCTTAACCAGACTTTTCGTGGCGGCCTGATGGCCAAAAAATGCACCGCACCGCCAGTTGGCAGGTGATTCGGCCCATTGTTTTGCGTAGTCGTCGGCAATCTGTATCTCTACCGAGTTGGGAATCCAGTTAGTCGTGTCGCTGGCGTGAACAACGACGCCACTATTGGTGCCATCGGCCGTTTTAAAGAATAGATCCAGTATGAAGTTCTCATAAGGCTGCGTTGTCCAGATCGCCTTATCGGCAGTGGCCGTCAACACGCCGTCTTCGATACTCCAAACACCTTTAGGGAAATTTGCGTCGGAGAGGTCACTTGAAAAAAGAGTCCGCCAGCCAGCACCACTGGGATTTGGGTGGCCTTTGGGTGGGGTTTGGGCGAACAGCCGACTCGTGACGAGAAGTATAAGACTAATGAATACCAGGAATGCTTTCATGTAGGTTTTCAGATATACCTGCAAAGAAACTGGTTTTCAACACAGCGGCATCAGGCGTATCAAGAAAATTTGAATCTTGGTACGCCTGATGCCGCTGATTTCTGTTAATTGACGGCTACCGCGTTTGGCTGTCGAATACCCTGATTATCGCTCCGGCGGAAGCTCTTCATGATCCAACCGCCACCCACTACGTCATCACCTTCGTAGAAAACGGCTGCCTGACCCGGTGCAATGGCCGATACACCCTCATCGAACAAGACCTCAATCTTATCGCCAGCCTGATAAATCGTGGCCGGTGTGCCTGGGTCTTTGTACCGTACTTTGGTGACGGTTTCGAGCGGGCCGGTGATGCGGTCGTACTTCTGTAGGTTCAGTCGGCTGACAATCATCCCGTCGCGGAACAGGTCTTTGTCGACGCCCAATATGACTTCGTTAGTTTCTTTCCTGATTTCAGTCACAAACATGGGTTGGCCAAACGCCATGCCCAGTCCTTTTCGTTGACCAATGGTATAGAATGGGTAACCCTGATGTTTACCCAGGATTTTACCCGTGCCTTCCATGACAAAATTTCCACCCGCCACGTCTTCTTCTAAGCCGGGCACACGACGTTTCAGGAAGCCCCGGTAGTCGTTGTCGGGCACGAAGCAGATTTCGTACGATTCGGATTTGGTCACCAGTTCCATAAATCCACGTTCTTTGGCCATTTCGCGAATTTCCGATTTGCGCAGATGGCCCAGCGGTAGTTTGGTCCGGCTCAGGCTCTCCTGCGATACGCCCCAAAGCACATACGACTGATCTTTGAGGTTATCAATGCCTTTCGAGATGACATATCTACCGGCTTCATTCCGAATGTTAGCGTAGTGACCCGTGGCGATGGATTCACAATCGAGTCGGTCGGCCCGGCGGAGCAACGCATCCCACTTAATATGGGTGTTGCAGAGGACACACGGATTGGGCGTGCGGCCTTCGAGGTATTCGCCCGTAAAATGGTCAATCACAGAGTCGCCGAACTCTTCGCGAATGTCGAGGATGTAATGAGGGAAACCCAGGCTGACGGCGATGTTACGCGCGTCGTTGATGCTGTCGAGGCTGCAGCAGCCCGTTTCTTTTTTGGTACCACCAGAGGAAGCGTAGTCCCAGGTTTTCATGGTCATGCCGATGACCTCATACCCTTCTTCGTGCAACATAACAGCCGCGAGCGAAGAATCAATGCCGCCACTCATGGCGACCAGAATTCGTCCGTGTTTGCTCATGGGATCTGCGAGGGTTCAAAGCCCTCCGATTTGAAAATTTCGGTAAAATTAACCGATATCGAGCCAACACCCGAATTGTTGCGTTTAGTTTCCAATTGCTGATTCGGTTAGGTTTATTAAATTATTCAAAAAAAGATTGTCATGTATACCGTCAAACATAGTGCGTCGCTGGTTCAGGAAGATGAGATGGGCGTGAATGCCCCAATGGATCATCAACGCGCTGTCAGTAAGCTGAATGTCGGGCTGGGAAAGTTGTATTACTACGACAAGGCGATTCAACTAGAGCCACTGCCCGAAACTATGCTTGACGAAGGCCGGACTAGCCGTAACGACGGATCGCCCACCCCCGACTTAGTTTTATACGACAACGAAGTTGACCGTATTCCCATCATTATTGAGGTCTGCCATACCCGCGGTCTGAAAGGTGATTTGCAAAAAGTAGTAAGCTTGATTGAGGATTATCCCTACGATATTGTAGAAGGATTCGTTTACAATTACCGGACAGGCCAGTGGCTTCGCTATCGAAAAGGTGATGATGGGATTGCCGTCGAATCGTCTTTTCGGAATTACTCCAGTTGGGTCTGAGTCAGTTCTTGCTGTAATTATCAGCCTTAGCTCACGACATGATCCATTCCTTTGAATTTGCCACGCTGTAACCTTACCTTAGCGCCTAAAAGTTTGAATTGTATAACTTTTAGCGGTATGAGTCATTCCGAAACCATTCAGGAGTTTTATCAACGCGTTCCGCAGGCCAATCCTACAAATCTATCCTTTACCAATGCCGGGGCTGGTCATTTTAACGTATTCACGCGTAGTTCATGTTTCAGAAAAACGCCTTACATACGCCGGGATTTTTACAAGGTTTCCTTAATTATAGGCGCCGGAAAGCTGGACTACGCTGATAAATGGATTGACATCGACCAGCCGGCGCTGCTATTCTCCAACCCCATGATTCCCTATTCATGGGAAGCTACGTCGGAGCAGCAGGAAGGCTGGTTCTGTCTGTTTACGGAGTCATTTTTGCACCGCTACGAGCAAAAAGAGACACTGGCCGAGTCGCCCTTGTTCAAAATTGGTGGCAATCCTATTTACTTCCTGAACGAACGTCAACTGACAGAGGTATCGGGGATTTTTCAGCGGATGATGGATGAAATCGCGTCGGATTATACGCACAAGTACGATCTGCTGCGAACGTATCTGCACCTGATTATCCACGAGGCCATGAAGATGCAGCCTGCGGAGCGGTTTGAAAAACATACCAACGCATCGGCCCGGATTACGTCGCTGTTCATTGAATTACTCGAACGGCAGTTTCCGATTGATACGCCCGAGGATGCCCTCCACCTGAAAACAGCCAACGACTATGCGAACAGTTTGTCGGTGCATGTCAACCACCTGAATCGATCGGTCAAAGAAATAACTGGCAAAACCACCACGGAACATATCTCAGCCCGCATCATTAAAGAGGCTCAGGCACTGTTGAAACATACCGATTGGAACATCGCCGAAATCGCCTACAGCCTGGGGTTCGAGTACCCAACCTACTTTAATATTTTCTTCAAAAAACACACCCAACTTACACCAAATGAAGTCCGCAAAGTAGCTGTTTAAAGGGTGCTTTCATTAATTGCGATTAATAAGTAACCATATAAGCCTAAATGAACTGAGTTTTGTCATCCCGACGAAAGGAGGGATCTTCTATAGCCGGAGGATTGTTAGCCTCACCCGAAGATCCCTCCTTTCGTCGGGATGACAAAGTTTAACCAATATAGCCTTTGAATGATAGGTATTTAGTCAGAAGAGTGCTCTTCATTCACGTTAATTAATGGGATCACTCCGCAAAATGCCCCACTGGGTTTGACCGGATAGTAGACGGTAGACCGGAATTTTGATCTGGAATTGCTGACAAAACCGCTTGATGGCCGTGTCGATTTCTTCCGGTGAATAGCGCGAGGAAAAATGACCTAGGATCAGCGTTTCGATATCTAGATCCGCCACGGCTCGTAAGACCGATTCCAGCGTGCTATGTCGGTTCCGATTGGTATCTAAGGTGTGAAATTCGTCGTCGGTTAAGAACGTGGCCTCGTGAATGAGAATCTGGGTGTGGTCCCAGCGCTCAAGCTGATCGGTGGGCGTATCGCCGGAATAAACCAACAGATTCGTTCGTATTTCTTCGGTTATCGTTTCCCGGCCAACGTCGTGCGCCAACTGGATAATCTGGTCTTGGGAAAGGCCTAATAAGTCGGCTTTCAGCTTGTGCTTTATTTGATAAACCTGATAGCTCAGACTCTTAACCTCGTGCGGTTGAGCATTGACTACGTGATTGTTGCGTATGGCCTCTACATACAGGTCTTTCTGAATGGTAACATGTTCATGGTTAGTCAGCCCCTGCCAGATGGTCTGGTTGACGCGGTTATCAAACTGTTTAGAAAAGGTTTCCAGGGCACCAATCGAACGGGTATCGCCTGGAAAGTATAGTTTGGGAAAGCCCTCCCGTGCATTTAGCTCGTTGAAGCGTAACAATCCCGTGATGTGGTCCCGGTCAGCGTGCGAGAGAAAGATGTGCTCAATCTTGCGGGACTTTTGGAGCAGATTAGCCGCCACTCCGTCGCCGGCATCGAAGAGCAGCCTTAATTCTTCAATGAAGTACCAGGTTGAGAACAAGGCCGTTGAATAGCCGGTGATAGTTAGGTTCATGCGTTTACTGAAGACCCCGCTAAGCCGGGAAGCAATTACCTAACTACGGAAGGAGCCGGGAGTTCATCTGCGTTCATGAAAAGTAAGGAAAGTCACCGACTGACTGTTTGAATTTTATAATCATCTGTGTGAATGCTATAAGCTTCTCCTAGCTGGCGCACTCTATCTTTGTTGCATACAACACAAAGGTTATGAAATACAGAAATCTGAGTAACACGGGAGAAAACCTATCAGCCATTGGGCTGGGATGCATGGGCATGAGCTTCGCCTATGGACCAACCGACGAAACGGAAAGCATCGCTACCTTACACAAAGCGCTGGACCTGGGCATCAACTTCTGGGATACGGCCGATATGTATGCCAACGGCCAGAATGAAGAACTCATTTCTAAAGTTCTGGTCCCCAATCGCGACAAGGTATTTATTGCTACTAAGTTTGGTTTCCGATTCAAAAATGGAATTGCTGGACCAAGCGCAGCCTCCGGTACCTATTTCGATGGGTCGCCTGAGTGGATGAAAACGGCGGTCGAGAAGAGTCTGCAACGCCTGAAAATTGACACCATTGACCTGTACTATGCGCACCGCATTGACCCAAACGTACCGGTTGAGGAAATGGTTGGCGCGATGGCCGATCTGGTGAAAGAAGGGAAAGTGCGTTATCTCGGCCTGAGCGAGGCTTCGGCTGCTTCCATCCGTAAGGCGCACGCGGTTCACCCCATCGCGGCTCTGCAAAGCGAGTATTCGTTGATGACCCGAAACATCGAAGGGGACATTCTGGATACCGTTCGTGAACTGGGCATTACGTTGGTGCCGTACTCACCTCTCGCCAGAGGGCTGGTGACGAACACGCTCGATGTGAATCAATTGGCAGACGACGATTTCCGGAGAACCTTGCCTCGATACAGTAGTGAAAATTGGGAGAACAATCAATCGCTGGCTTCTGCTTTTGCTGACTTGGCGGCTGATAAGGGCGTAACACCCGCACAACTAGCGTTGGCCTGGGTACTAGCGCAGGGCGATGACATCATCCCGATTCCGGGCACCAAGAAGCGGAAGTATCTGGAAGAAAATGCGGGGGCGGTTGACGTATCGTTATCCGATGCTGATCTTAGCGCTATTGATGAACTGGTTGCTCGCTATCCCAACACCGGCGAGCGTTACAGCGAAGGGGCGATGAAGCTGGTGAACCATTAGTTGGTTGTCTTTAACAAACCACCGCGAAACTGTGTGTAAAACAGTGGTGGCATGGGTTCAACTCATGCCACCACTGTTATTTTACTCCGTCCGCAAACTCTTTGTCGGGTTCATCAGCGCGGCTTTGATGCTTTGGAAGCTGACCGTCAGCAGGGCCACTAACGTAGCCAGTACACCGGCCAGAGCAAATACCCACCAGTCAATATCGATCTTGTACTCGAAGTTCTTGAGCCACTCGTTAATGCCGTACCAGGCAATGGGTGAAGCAATAAGAATGGCGGTCAGAACCGGTTTCAGAAAATCTTTTGATAATAAAGCGACAATACTTGGAATTGACGCGCCTAACACTTTCCGAACGCCAATCTCCTTGGTTCGTGACTCAGCTGCGAAGGTAGCTAAGCCAAATAGACCCAAACAGGCGATCAGGATAGCAACTAACGTAGCAGTTTCGATGAGTCGCGCCGTCCGGATTTCGTTTTGGTAGGCTTGCGCCAGGGCCTCATCTAAGAATTCATAACTGAAAACCTGATTTGGGAAAATGCTTTTCCATATGGTTTCAATGGTTGCCAAACTTGATCTGAGTGATGCTGCTGACACATTTTCTGCTGCCAGCTTAATGCCTGCCTGATAAAAGTGCTTAGGAACCACTTGTAATAAAGTAGGATCGATGCCCTGATGCAGCGAGTTGACATGGAAGGTTTTGACCACACCAATGATGGGGGCCGACTCCTGACCATCACCGAAATGCACCAACTGCCCAATAGCCTTTTCAGGTTTATCAATACCTATTCGCTTCAGGAACACCTCGTTAGCAATAAACTTAGGCAATGTGTCACCCTCTCGAAAGGCTTCACCGGCAATGAGTTGAATGCCATAGGTGTTCAAAAAATGAGCATCAACCAGTTTCATTTGTGTCCGAATTTCAATGGGTTCTGCGCCCTTTCTGTATTGCATAGCGCTCATCCAGTTACTCTCTGCCGATGGGCTGTTAAGCGAGAAACTGACATCTTTGATCTGCGGGGAGGCTACCAGTTGATTACGAAATGTTTGCAGTTTCTCAGGCTGGTTGTTAGGTAGCCCGACAGTGATGATGGCGTTTTTGTTAAAACCAAGATCCGCGTTTTTGAATAATGACAATTGCCGGTTGATAAACAACGTACTACTAATCAGGATCATCGACACCGTAAACTGTACTATCACTAAACCCTGACGGAACGTAATACCACCAGCAGCACGTGGCAATTTGTTATTCTTCAGTGCCCAGATGGGCGGCATACCTGATAGGCGGAAAGCGGGATACGTGCCGGCCAGTAGCGTAGTCAGGATTAATAATGCGGTCATAAAAGCGCCAACTTGCCAGGAGAATAAGTCGGGTGTCGACAAGGGAAGGCCCATCAAGTTAGCGGTTGCCGAGAGCGCTACCCAGGCTAACGCGAGCGCCAGTATGCCCGACAGGAAGGTGAGTAACCCGGCCTCGGTCATGAACTGGTAGATCAGCGCCAGCTGGTTGCTGCCAACGGCTTTGCGAACGCCAATCTCCTTAGCCCGTTTAAGCGCTTTGGCCGTTGTCAGGTTAATGAAATTGATGCAGGCAATCAGCAATACAAATGCGCCAATCAACGACAAAATGTTCAGTAGCTTGAGATTAGCTTGCCGACCGCTGAAGTTAAAACCATAATGAAGCTTCGACAGGGAGTTCAGGGTAAAGTGTTGATTCTTAATTGTTTCAGGGTCTTTCTGGTATTTCACCTGAATGGCGTGGAACCGTTTGTTTAACTGTTCGGGTTGGATTCCTCTCTTTAACAAAGTGTACACCTGGTAGTTGTCGCCGAAGCCACCCCAGCCGTGGGTGTCGTAATCCGGACTAACCCGCTTAAGAGTCGGTATGGAAACTAGTACATTGAAGGGGAAATTGGTGTTGGCTGGATAGTCTTTGAGTACGCCCGCCACTAATAAACTGTTATCATCGCCAAGCAAAAGGGTTTTGCCTATGGCATCAGTGGTGCCGAAAAATTTCTGAGCATAAGATTCCGTAAGCACCACTTGGTTGGGTCGAGATAGTGCCGTTTGAGCGCTACCGGCAATCCATTGATAGTCAATTAAATAAAATAATTCGTTGTCGGTAAAGGCGATTTGTTCTTTAAAGAGTTTACCCTCCTGCGGAATGGCAACAGATTGTCCAGATGCCCGGTACACGGGAGCGACTCGTTCAATTTCGGGTACTTCATTTCGTAAGACGGCCGTCATCTCTGTGTACGTACCGGCGTGCGATTCGCTGTTCTGCACATTAGTGGTTTCGACCCGATACACCCGGTCGCCGTTTTTGTGGTGCTTGTCGTAGCTGGTTTCGTGGTTGACCACCACAAAGATCAGAAGGGCGCAGGCCATGCCGAGGGTCAGGCCAAAGCCGTTGATAAGCGAAAAAGTTTTGGCGTGGGTCAGGTTGCGCAGGGCGATTTTGACATAATTCCGTATCATATCGGGACTTAATGAGAGTGGTTGGGGGTATCGGGGTGGTCGTTTTGATTGGGCCAGCGGCCGCAGCAGCTTCAATGCACTCAGGCAATAACTCCAGTCAGCCCGCCGTTTGCCAACAGTGCTGAGCCAGTAGTCGTACAGCTCCAGCAGGTCGCCCTGCACTTCTTCGCGCGTGTCGGGATGGCCCAAGGCGTTAAGGAGCCAGGTGGCCCAGCGGGGCGGTTGAGTTTTGGCGTTTGGCATAGGGTTAAGGGCGTGGGGCTAAGGACTTGGGGTAGACCTGTGCTACGCCCTCGGCCCCAAGCCCCCTGTCATTTATCCAGTGATCAGCTGCAACGTCTGTGGTGGTAGAGAACTCCACAATTCTTCGCGGACCTGTTTCACGTCGCGCAGTGCCTTTCGGCCGGCGGCCGTGACGGTAAAAAAGCGTTTTCGCCGACCACCCCGTTCAGCGGTTGCCCCGCCCATCCGGGAGACCAGGAATCCTTTCTCTTCCAGGCGTTGTAGAGTCGTGTGAACCGTACTGAAACCGACGGAGCGCCCGGTTTTTTGCTCGATTTCTTGCGTCACGGTTACGCCATACGCTTCTTCGTCCAGAATGGCTACGGTTAACATGACGACTTCTTCAAACTCTCCCAGAAAGGCTCGTTTCATGGTATTGGTATTTTATACGATAATGCCGATCAAATGCGATGCCAATAAGTAAAAATGCCAAATCAGCACTGTAGGCGCTGATTTGGAAAAATTGATAACGATGAAATTGTCCAAAAGCGGACATATAGCGTACCCAAACGGACAAGATGTGGAGGGAGACCTATATGGTTTTTGAAACCGCACCGGCTTGTAGGTCTGGCTTACTCACTACGAATTGATTTCACCGGATTCACCAACGCGGCTTTAATGACCTGAACACTCACTACTGCACTCGTCAGCCCGGCCAGCACTACACCAACCTGCACGAACGGTTGCCAGTTAATTTGGGTGTGATACGCATAGTCGGCCAGCCAGTCGGATAGAATCCAGTAGGCAAAAGGCCAGGCCAATAAATTGGCAATGAGCATCACCCAGACATATTCTTTCAGAAACAAGACAACGATGTTGGGCACCGAAGCACCCAGGACTTTACGAATGCCAACCTCTTTAGTCCGGCGGGCCACGCTTAACGACACCAGGCCTATTACGCCAAGCAACACGATTAGTAGAGCCAGGCCGGTGGCTACGTAAGCCGCTTTCTCCAATTGCAATTCGGTCTGATAAAGCTTCTGGAGCGTTTGGTCCATGAAGGCGTAATCGAATGGTGAGTCGGGGAAGAGTTCGCGCCATTTCTGTTCTATACCAGCCATGGTCTGACGGGTAGTGCCTGATGCTAACCGGAATGAGAAGAATCGGTAAAGCGGTAAGACCTGAACCTGACCAATGGCTAAGGGAGCAATGGCTTGGTGCATTGTACCAACGTGGAAATCCTGCACGACACCCCGAATCCGTAATGTGCGCGGAAAGCCTTGAAACCGAACGGCCTGCCCAACCGCAGCATCGGGTGTTTTATAGCCTAATGCCTTGGTAGCCGCTTCGTTAACGACAATACTGGTTGAGTCGTAGCCACCCCGACCGTAGTGAAAATACTGACCAGCCCGTAAACCAATCTGGTACGTTTGGGCGTAATACTGATCGGTTGTCATGGTCTTTACACTTACCGCCTGCGTCGAATCTTTACCTTCGGGATAGAGGTTACCGCTGTTACCAACGTTTCCGTTGGGAATCTCGAAGGACAGACTGGCTGAACTGACACCCGGCAGACGAGCAAACTGATCACGGGCGGTTTCCATCCGGGCGACTCCTTCCTTCGACCAGTTACGGGGCAGTGACGATACCGTTACCACGGCCTCTTTCTTAAATCCGAGGTCCGTATCAAAAAAGTAAGCAATTTGTTTCGAGACGATGATAGCGCCAACAAATACAAAAATGGCAATGGTAAACTGAACCGTAACCAACCCACGCCGAAACAAGATGCCCTCTTTTACTGATTTCCCTTTGCCCTTCAACGAGTCAACCGAGGAATAAGCTGACAAATGAAGGGCTGGGTAACCGCCTGCCAGTCCGCCAATAAGCAGGACCACACCACTTAGTAGCCAGCCGTAACTCCAGGGTAAGGCGGTAAAGGACAAAATCGTTTTGCCAACAAGGTCATTGAACAACGGCCGGAACAGAACGTATAACCCTATCGACAAGACCGTAGCAACTGTTGTTAAAGCCAGCGCTTCGATCAAAAATTGGGCGGTCAATTGTTGGCGAAGGCCACCTAGTGCCTTCCGGACGCCAATTTCGCGCAGCCGCGACGATGAACTGCCCATTGACATATTGACGAAGTTAACGACTGCCATCAGCAGGATGAACAGCGCCACTACCGATAGCGTAATGATCATCTTTCGGACCAGTCCGTTGTTGCTGTGCAGGTAGTAATCCGTCAGTGGAGTGACGTATGCCGTCAGGTTCTTTTGTATTTCGTTGGGTGCGTTTGTCGAGATTAACTGGGCAAGCGGCTTGTCTAAATCCTGGGGCGTAACACCTGGCTGGAGTTCGACATAGGTGACGATATACGGGTTTTGCCACGAGTTCATATCGGCCCCAAAATAGGGCAGGCTGCCCAATGACATAAAGATCTCATTGCTCTCCGGCAGCAGTTGAGATACCGAACTGGGAGGCAACTCCTTCAGGACGCCGGTGACCAGATACTCCTGCTTGCCTGACTGGGGTGTTTCGATCGTCAGCGATTGGTTCAGAACGTCGGTGCTGCCGAATAGCTTACTGGCTTTTTCTGCTGAGATAACGATGGAATTAGGGCTGGTGAGTGCTGTTTTAGGATTTCCCTGCAATAAGTCGAAGCCGTACATCGTAAGCAGGGTGGAATCGCCAATCTGAATAGATTCGCGAAAATGCTTATCGCCCTTTGAAACGGTGGCCCCTACGCCGTGAAACCGGTAATAATTAGCCACTAGTGTCGGGTACTGCGCTTTCAGGGCTGGCCCAATAGGAGCTAGGCTGGTAATGTCCATGCCCATATTTTCCTGTTTCCACCGACTTTGCACAATGCATTGCCGATCGGCATTTCGCAGTTGCCGATTGACCTGAAATTCGCTCCAGACATAGCTGCCGATCAACAGTGTGAACGTGATACCGACGGCTAAACCGGTGATGTTAAGGATTGAATAAAACTTACGCCGGAGTAGGTTTCGCCAGGCGATTTTGAGGTATGAGCGAAGCATGTTATCCCTTTTTAGTATGTTAGTTTCATTCGAAAAAAATCGTTACGTTATGAGGCCCATTGCTAAAGACGTGCCTACTGGTGGAACCATCCTTGTCAATCGGATTACTTATCTCGCCGAGCGTTACGATGAACAATATGATATCCTGCCAGGCATTGATGTGTCTTTGCCGGAGCAGGACTTTGCCTGCGACTTAGGTATTTTTCCACCACGTAGGGTTGACTGGCTGAATGATTTAATCCGGGTTGAGCCACCGATCTCAGCTTTTGAAATCGTTATGCCTACTGAACCCCCCGAAACCTTGATAAACGCTATCCGAAGGCACTACTTTGTCAATGGCGTTAAATCGGCCTGGGTCATTACACCCGATCAAAAATCAATTTCATTACTTCACCCCGACCAGCCTATTCACGTTTTTACCAATGGTTTGATTCATGATTCAGCGAGTGGCCTTGACATAGACGTTGCAGACGTGTTTACCTGGTAAGATGCCATTTCTTATTTACTCACTGCGCAATGTCTTTACCGGATTCATCAGGGCAGCTTTAATACTCTGAAAGCTCACAGTTACCAAGGCAATGCTTACGGCTACTAATCCCGCCAGCGCAAACACCCACCACGCAATGTTAATTTTATAAGCGAAGTCCTGCAGCCAGCCGTTCATGACGTACCAGGCAATGGGCGAGGCTATGACGACGGCAATCAGCACGAGCTTCAGGAAATCTTTGGATAATAGCGCGACGATGCTGGTAACACTGGCCCCAAGGACTTTCCGAATGCCAATCTCCTTGGTTCGCTGAACAACTACGTGCGAAACCAGACCGTACAAACCCAGACAGCAGATCAGAATGGCGATGCTGGTAAAAGCATTGATCAGCCGCGCAATCAGGTTTTCAGTTTGATAAAACTGGGCGACCTGCTCATCCATAAACTCGTATTCAAACACTTCATCGGGGTAAAGCTGTTGCCACGCTTGCCGGATGCGTTCGAGTGATCGGGCCAGGTTGTTTCCCGAGATGCGGATACCCGCCTGCCGGTACCAATCAGCTCGGCTGGCAATGATGCAGGGGGCAATTTCGTCCCGTAACGATTTCTGGTGAAAGTCTTTGACAACACCAACGATGGGCAGATGGACCGGCGAAAGCCAATGTTGCAATCGTTTACCCAGCACCTGCTCAGGATGCTGAAAGCCGAGTTTATGAAGTAGCGTTTCGTTAATCAGGTACTCACGAATCGTGTCGCTCGGCATAATGTTACGACCCGCAATGATCCGCAAGCCGTACGTATTTACGTACTCAGCGTCGGCCAGCCGCTCATTAATCGGATAGGGCTCCCAATCAGTTTTGCCGTTGAATTTGAACGAACCGCCAAAGTTCTGGGCGCTGGAAGGTGGGCGGTGACTCAGTGTTATAGTTTGAATGTCAGTGTATTGGTTAAGTGTTTGTTTGAAAGCCTCCTGTTTGACTTTTGTGTTATAAGGCAATGGAACAACCACGACATCATCTTTCCGATAGCCCAAATCAGCCTGTTGCATATAACGTACCTGATTGGCCACCACCAACGAGCCCAGAATGAGCGCCTGACAAACGGCGAACTGAGTCACAACGAGTATCTGACGTACCGTAATGCCTCGGCCTGTTTTAGTCGTTAGCTTACCCCGTAATGCTTCCCAGGGCGAGACACCCGACAAAACCGCAGCCGGATAGCCACCGGCTAGCAGGATTACTCCCAGAAGTAACGATGTAACGACGCTTACTGTCAGCCAGTCGAGCTGTAGCGACAACGGAAGTTGCACCCAATCGTTGAACAAAGGCAGAAAGAGTCTGACCATCACCAACGATAAGGTAGTAGCTGTCAGAATGATGAGTGTTGTTTCCAGTAAAAACTGCCGGATCAGTTGCCCCCGCGAACTGCCCAGCGTTTTCCGAACGCCGACCTCTTTGCTGCGCCGGAGTGCCTGGGCGGTAGCGAGGTTGACGAAGTTGATACAAGCGGCTACAACCAGCAGCAGACCAACAACGCCCAATGACCATAGCAGTGACGGGCGAATGGACCCACCGCCCCGCGCTACGTCGAAATGGAGTTCACGTAGGGGCTGGACAACGAAATGAAAGATTTTGGCATCTACCCCATACTGTTTTTTGCCCAAAGCAGGTAACTGTTGCTCAAGGCTGGTGGCTGCAGCAGGATCTTTGAGCGTAACGTATAGTCGATTGGTGCTGTTGAGAAAATACCAGTCGGCTTTATTGAATTTTGGATCTAAGTTGCTGATCGTCGCCATCGAAATGAACAGTCCCAAATCTGTGTCGGTTGTGCTCGGAGGGGCCGCCAGTACACCGGTGACTGTTGCCTCTACCGCGTTATTGAGCCTCAAAATTTGCCCCATGGGATTAACATCGCCGAAATATTTCTTGGCCCACGACTCAGTTAGTACAACGGTATTAGGTTCACCCAGGGCCGTTTTAGGGTTTCCCTGCAACCAGGTATAAGTCAGTATGTCAAACCACTCCGGTTCGACTAACCCTGTGCCTTTATGTTCCTGAAAGCGTATAGGTTCTGCTCTGCCAGCATGCTTAACGCCAACGGTTAACTCCCGATTCATCATCAGAAAAGCGGCCTGCTCTACCTGCGGATAGGCTGTGCGTAGGGTTTGCGCCATGGGCAGGGGCGCTTCGGCGTTGTACTCAATGGAACCATCAGCCAGGTAGAGATCCGTATCAATCCGAAAGATACGGTCGAACTTGGCGTGGTGACGGTCGGTGCTGAGATGATGCCGCAAAAACAGGAAAATGAGCAGGCCACCCGCTATGCCTACAGATAAGCCAATGGTGTTCAGCAGTGCGTAACTGCGTTGCAGACGTAGATGCCGAAGGCTGATTTTGAGGTAGTTCTGAAACATAAAATGTCCGTACCTGATTGTGAAACCAAGGTACGGACATTGCTGGTAGACAGGTTGTTAAAAAACGTTAAGCCTTGTTTTTGGCTACGGATAGAGCAGATACTTCTTGCGCATTTGCTTGTAATTCGCCAAGCCTGGCTCCCAGCTTTGCCGAATCTCCTTCTCCGATGTTCCGGCGATGATCTGCTTTTTTAGGTTTTCGGTGCCCGCCAGTTTGTCAAAATTGCCGATTTCATTACTCTGACTCATGTCGAAGAAACGGGCTTTGTCGGGGTAGGCTTTGTACAACTCCATAAGCCATTGGAGGTTTAATTGCTTGGTTTTGCGAAGTTTATTGACATCGTACTTCCTTAAATCGAGGCCATAGCAGTCGGTATCCTGGTGCAGGGGCGCTTCTTTCATGCCTTTTATACTGATCGGACGGAACGAGAACGAGTAGATTCCTTTCAGAGCCGGAGCTCCCAAAACCGTGAAGGGCATATACGTGCCCCGGCCCTGGCTGATAATCGTTCCTTCGAACAGGCAGACACTTGGATAAAGCAGAATGGATTGCTGCGTGTTGAGATTTGGCGAAGGGGCCACCGGCAACACATAGGGCGTATCGTGTGTGTAGTTAGCGACCTTAATGATCTTCAGTTTACACGAATTTTTGGCTACGCCCCAGCCCTCGCCATTGATCATCTGAGCAAACTCGCCGATGGTCATACCATGCGTAATGGGAATCTTATGCATGCCAATTCCCGAATGAAGATGATCTTCCAGAATAGGGCCATCCACAACGAAGCCATTTGGATTGGGCCGGTCTAAAATCATCAGCTCTTTCTTGTTCTCGGCGCAGGCTTCCATGATGTAGTTCAACGTATTGATATACGTGTAGAAGCGGGCTCCTACATCCTGAATGTCGAAGATGAGCAGGTCGATTTTTTCGAGTTGCTCTTTGGTTGGCTTTTTGTTTTTACCGTAAAGCGAAATGATCGGAATGCCTGTTTTAGCGTCTACTTCATCGGCAACCTTGGCGCCATTGCTGGCGTTACCGCGAAAGCCGTGTTCTGGTCCGAACACCATCACAATGTTTACGCCCAGGCTTTGTAAACTATCCACACTGGGTTTATTGCCAATAAGGGATGTTGGATTAACGACCATGCCAACGCGTTTACCTTTGAGGTAAGGAAGGTACGTCGCAATGCGGTCGGCCCCCGTTATCAGGCGCGGCTTTGACTGGCTGGTGCCGGCATAAATGGCGGCCTGGTTTGTTATCGGTAGTGGATTGGTAGGACCGACACCAGGTATCGTGCACAGTGCCCCCAGTACGAGCGGGAGCCAAATAAAGGAAAACGATTTCATACAAATTTTCACCAATGAAGCAGCAATTTGAGCAGAAAACAAGAATGGATCAAACTTGGCAAAAAGTCAGCGCTGTTAGGGTAAATACAATCAGCCGCGAAAAGCATACAACGATCCGGGATTCGTATAATCCGCCCGCCAGCCTACGGGGCGAACTTTGCATGGTTCAATAACTAAATCAATGCAACCATGAACAACGTAGTGATTATCACAGGTGCTTCGTCCGGTATTGGTAAAGAAAGTGCTACGTTATTTGCCCGGCATGGGTATCGGGTGTTTGCCACGGCTCGTAACGTAGAACGCATGAAAGACCTTGCCGCACTTGGCTGCGTCACGATTCGGCTGGACGTGACGGATGAAGAGAGCATTCAGCAGGCGTTTAAGCAAATCTACGCCCAGACCAGTCGGGTAGACGTGCTGGTGAACAACGCCGGTTTCTCCCAGAACGGCTTCTTTGAAGAACTAACTCCGCAACACCTTCGCTATCAGTTTGAGGTGAACGTCTTTGGGCTGGTTCGGGTGACGCAGATGGTACTGCCAAAAATGCGCGAGGCCCGGCAGGGACGCATTATTAACGTCGGTTCGGTTGGCGGTGATTTTACGACGGCCGGGGCCAGCGCCTACCACGCGTCGAAGTACGCGCTGGAAAGCTTAACGGATGGTTTGCGACAAGAGGTAAAAAATTTTGGCATCGACGTGGTCCTGGTCAAACCCGGTGGGGTCGAAACAGAGTTTATCAACAACGCGGCCTCGTTCTACCCTAAACCGATTGCTGGTAATCCGTACGGGGAGATGCGCGAGAAGTTTCAGAAGATGACCGAAACCATTTTGGATTCGGCCAACAGTTCGTTCCCTATCCTGAAGGCTACGGAGGTAGCTAAAGCCATATTTGACAGCACGACGGCCAGCCGACCACGTACCCGGGTGCGGGTGGGGCGAACGGCGAGAATGATGCCGATTATGAAGGGCGTGCTGAGCGACCGTGCCTTCGATAATATGATTATGGGCCAGCTTGGATTAAACAAATGATCGACTTCCTGAAGATAGAATCCATCAGTCAATTGCATCGGATGCTGGGGTACGAAAAGCCCCGGCACCCGTTGATTACTGTGATTAACTACGATCAGATTACTACCCACCCTGAGCATTACAACGTCAGGATTGTGGTCGAATTTTACGTCATCAGTCTCAAGAGTCCCGCTCCCAGGTCCGTGCAGTACGGTCGGCAGTACTACGACTTCGACGAAGGAACGATGATGTTTATGGCACCGGGTCAGGTTTTCTCGGTACAGGCGTTTAACGAAGAGACGCAGTACGAGGGCTGGGGACTGTATTTCCACCCCGATCTGCTCGTCCATTCCGATCTGGGTCGGAAAATGAAAGACTACACGTTCTTTTCCTACGCCGTTAGCGAAGCCCTGCACGTGTCGGACGATGAGCGGCAAACCCTTTCGGTGCTGGTCGATACCATTCGTAAAGAGTATAGCGGTAATCTGGACCTCTACAGCCAGCGGGTCATTGTCACGGCTATTGAACAACTGCTCAACTATGCCCAGCGCTTTTACGGACGGCAGTTCCTGACCCGGCAAAAGCTCAATACAGACTTAATTTCCCGGTTCGAGGAGCTTTTGATTACGTATTTCCAAACGAACCAGCAGTTTGAAAACGGCCAGCCGGGCGTAGAGTACTTAGCCGGTCAACTAGGCCTTTCGTCCAGTTATCTAACCGATTTACTAAAGCGGGAGACGGGCAAAACGACTAAGGAGTACGTACAACACTACGTCATTGAACTGGCTAATCAGCGACTGTTAAGCACCAGCGAAACCGTCAACGAGATTGCCTATGGACTGGGGTTTGACTATCCGCAATACTTTAACCGACTCTTCAAAGCCAAAACCGGTATGACACCCGTGGAGTATCGGACCTTAACCTAACGTGGGCTAAGGCTATAGAGCAAAGAGCCTGGCGTATGGAATACTCCAGGCCTCCAGCCCCATGCCCCACGCTATTCGGTTCGCAAACTTTTAACCGGATTCATCAGAGCAACTTTGACGGCCTGAAAGCTGACGGTCAGTAACGTAAGGAGCAAAGCACCGCCCCCCGTAAGGGCAAACACCCACCACGATAGCTCGGTGCGGTAGGTGTAATTCTGCAGCCAGTTGTTGAGCAAATAGTAAGCAAGCGGAGTAGCGATGACCAAAGCAATCAGCACCAGACCGACAAAATCTTTGGATAACAGCCGCCAGACATTGAAAACCGACGCGCCCAACACCTTGCGAACGCCAATCTCTTTGGTACGTTGCTCAGCGGTAAACGAGGCTAGACCAAACAGACCCAGGCAGGAGATAAAAATAGCCAGGCCCGAAAACAGGGTTGCCAACTGACCGATGCGTTCTTCGCTACGGAACTTCTGATCGTATTCCTGATCGACAAACGTATAGTTGAAGGGAGCCTCGGGCAGGTGTTCCTTCAGCACCTCGCCAATGGTAGCCAGGGCTGCTTGCGGGCTGCGCTCGGGATTGAGCCGCATGGTCAGGAATTTGCCAGGTTGGTCATTGATAAAAAAGACTGTCGGTCTAGCCGGTTCATAAGGAGAATCCATGACCATATCCTTAATCACGCCAATGACGTGGAAACGAACGTTGAAGTTATTGCCACTCCAGGTGATGGTTTTTCCAACGACATTCTGCATTCCCATAAACGCCACGGCTGACTCGTTCAGTACGATACCCAGCGAGTCGGAAGCCAGTTGCCGGGAGAAGTCACGGCCTTGTTTAAACTGCCACCCCACCGTTTTGCCGAATTCATGCGATATGCTGATTGTGCCAAAATTGACCTGTAGGGTTGGGTCTTTGCCGGCCCAGTCAAAACCGCCGTTGGTCGAGCGCACTTCGGTCAGCGGACTAGCCGATTCGCCTACTTCAAGTACCGCTCCTGATTTAATCAGCTCGTTACGAACGGTTTCTCGATGTTGTTTATAGTCCGGCACGTTCAGGAGTAAGGAAATTAAGCCGTTCCGGCTGTAACCGATTGGCCGGTTCTTAGCGTACTGAATCTGCTGATAAACCACAAGGGTACCGATGATGAGCGTGATCGAAACCGTGAATTGCATAACGACCAACGCCCGACGAGAAACCGCAACGCCCCGGTTCGCCTGAAACGTGCCTTTTAACACCGAAACAGGCCGGAACGACGACAGGTAAAGCGCCGGGTAACTTCCCGCAATCAAGCCCGTTAGTAGGGTGAATCCCAGTCCAAACAGCCAGAAAAGCGGAGTATTGATCGGAATCGTTATGTGTTTGTCAGCTATCTGGTTGAAGAAGGAGATCGCTAAATAAGCCAGCCCAATAGCTACGCCATAGGCAATCGTGACGACTAGCAGCGATTCGCTGAAAAACTGAACGATCAGTTCCTTACGTCGCGAACCGATTGCTTTTCGAACCCCCACCTCTTTCGCCCGGTTGATAGAACGGGCTGTCGACAAATTCATGAAGTTGATACAGGCCAGCAAGAGCACAAAGACCCCGATGATACTAAACAGCCAGACAAACTGAATGCGACCGCCCTCGTTTACTCCGTTTTTCCAGTCGGAATACAGATGCCAGCGGGACATAGGATAAAGCACAACTTCAGGTTTCTGCGTAGCCACTGTCCGTGCATTATCGGCTAAAAGATTCCTGATTTTTGTCGACACATCCGCCATTGTGGCTTGCGGACTGAGTTCAACGAAAATCTCAAACGATGTGTTGGTCCAGTCGTCTTTCGCTTCGTTTACCCAGGGTGTCGAAGCAGCGTACAGGTCCCAGGGGGTAATAAACTGAACATCGTCAAAACTGTTTCCGGCTGGAATATCTTCGTAGACCCCCGTAACGTTGACCGTCATCGTATTGTCGAGGACCAGTGTCTTGTGAAGGGGATTCGTGTTACCGAATAACGCTTTAGCGAGCGATGCCGACAGTAATATCGAAGCTGGCTCTTTTAACCCATCCCGACTGCCTTTTACCATCGTTAACGATAGCATCTCCGGCGCTCCTGGCGTCATGAACTTACCGCTTTTTGAAAAGACCTGATCGGTTAAGGTGATAGTATGCCAGCTGGTCCACCAGGCTAACTCAACGTGCTTGAAGTTGCTGCCGTAAGCATTTTTCAAGCTTTGAGCCAACGGAATTGGTAAGCCTGCTCGAGTATCCGTATGGCCGTTAATCATTCGGTTTCGCATGACTTGGGCAATTCGGTCGTAGTGCTGAAATGATTTGTTGACTGACAGCTCATCGTACAGCCAAAGGCCGATAAGCATCGCTACGGTCATCCCGACAGCCAACCCGCCAATATTGATGAGCGAATACGCTTGCTGCTTAATCAGGTTGCGCCAGGCGATCTTAAAATAGTTGCTAATCATGTCCATGTTACTTGGGTTAGGGCACTTAGAAGCTTGTCGTTTAATAATAAAAGGCCGCATCAGGCTCAGCACATCCCGCCAGTAGCGCCACCGCGCCCGACGCAGCCCCACGGTCTCGACCCGCTCCTGAAACAGCTCGTCCAGATCGCCCTCCAACTCATCCAACAGATGCGGAGCGCAGAACCAGCGTAGTAGGCGGGTGGCTAAGCAGGGTGGGTATGGAGTAGTGGGCTTCATAACTACTCAGAACGCAGACATTTCACCGGGTTCATCAGGGCAGCCTTAATGCTTTGGTAGCTGACAGTCAGCAAGGCTACTAAAGCCGCCAGGACACCCGCTAAGGCAAACATCCACCACGACAGGTCAATCTTGTACGCAAAGCCTTGCAACCACTGGTGCATGGTGTACCAGGCAATTGGGATGGCGATGATAATAGCGATGAGCACCAGTTTCAGAAAATCTTTGGACAATAGCGCCACCACGCTGGGAACCGATGCGCCAAGGACTTTGCGAACGCCAATCTCTTTCGTGCGCTGCTCGGCGGTGTAGATGGCGAGTCCAAACAGCCCTAAGCAGGCAATGATCATCGCCAGGGTGGTCAGCGAAGAGAACAGGTGCTGGAACCGGGCTTCCGACTCGTGAAGCTTGGCCATCTGCTCATCCTGGAAACTGTATTCAAACGGTTTTTCAGGAACAAACTTGGTCCAGATGCGCTGCAACGCAGCCACCGTTTGTGCCATATCCGCCGATCGTACTTTTACAAACAGCGTCCCGGGGTTCTTGAAGTTAGCCACAAAGCCGAACGGCTTGATCGTTTCGCGGAAGGAGGAGAAATGGAAATCTTTAACTACCCCAATGACGTGATAGTAGTTGGAGTCGGCTTCTGGGCCGTCCCCCGAATTCCACGCGATTTTCCGGCCCACGACCGGTTCGGTCAAACCCAGTTGTTTAACTGCGGCTTCGTTCAACACAATAGCTGTTGAATCCGTACCAAACTGGCGGGAGAACGTCCGGCCTTCTTTCAGCGCGACGTCCATTGTTGGTAAAAAGTCGTAGTCGACCACCAGAAAATTGAGCAACAGGTTTTCCCGTTTCCCTTTCGCTCGCACACCGATCGTCCAGTTTGATTTGCCAAATACGCCCGTAGCCTCACCTACATTGACAACAGCCGGGTCTTTCTTCCATTCATCGACCAGGGCATCGCGGTTGGTTAGTCCTCCGGCGTTTGACACGACGACGATGTTTTCCTGATCAAATCCAACTTTCTTCTCCTGCATGAAGGTTAGTTGACGCGAAACCACCAGCGCACCGGCCAACAACGTGATCGAGATAACAAACTGGAAAACGACCAACCCCTGGCGCAGCACAACACCTTTGCGCGAGGTGACGAAGTTGCCTTTCAACACCTTGACCGGCTCAAACGACGACAGATACAACGCCGGATACAGACCTGCCAGCAAGCCTACCAGAAGCACTACACCAACCAGAATCAGCCACACCGGACGGCTCTCGGCAGAAAATAGCGAAAGGCCGCTGCCAAGCAGGTTGTTGGTGAAAGGGAGCAGAACGGCCACGACCGCAATAGCCAGCACAAACGCCAGCATCGCTGTTACTACCGATTCGACCAAAAACTGACGGATCACCGAACTTCGGGGAGCGCCGGATGCCTTGCGAACCCCGATCTCTTTAGCCCGTTTCGATGATTGGGCCGTGACCAGATTGACGTAGTTGACACCGGCTAAAATGATGATGAATACCGCAATTAGTATCAGAATACGCACATACGATCGATCACCATTTGTACCCAATTCCCAACGCAGAGCCGAGGTTAAATGAATGTCCGTAAGGGCCTGCGTATAGAACTGATTTGTATTGTCCGGTACGTACTTGTTGACCAGCGGCTGTAACTTACTGGCAAATGCGGTTGGGTCAGCCGTTGGTCGCAATCGAACGTATGTGTAAAAATTGTATTGCCCCCACTGAGTACTAACATCTCCGTCAAACGTTAGGGGCATAAGAAAGCTAAACGTAAAATGGGAGTTGGCAGGCACGTCTTTTAAAACTCCCGTCACGGTGAACAGTGTGCCGTCATTAATGTTGACCTTCAGCGTTTTACCGATCGGATTAGTGTCGCCGAAATACTTGCGGGCGAATGTTTCTGTTAATAGGATGGAATTTGGGTTCTTGAAAGCCGCTTGTTTGGTTCCTGAACGGAACGCAAAGTCGAACACATCAAAGAAGCTGCTATCTACCGCCATTCCGTCGGGTTCATAGTATCGCTTGTCGCCATACTCAACCAGGACTTTGTTGCCCCAGGAAGGAAACAATCGGGTCGCATTGGCTACCTCGGGTAAGTCTTTCTGCAAGGCGGGCGCTAAGGGCGGTGGCGTTGTCGCGTCGGGAACTCTGGTTCCGTCATCATTGACAAAATCTTTCACAACCCGATACACTTGCTCGGGCTGGTGGTGGAACTGGTCAAAGCGCAGTTCGCGGTTGACAAAAAGGGCAATGACGGTAAAACAAACCAGCCCCGTAGCCAGGCCACCGATGTTGAGCAGGGAGAACGTACCGTTATTTCGCTGATTCCGCAAGGCGATTTTCAAATAACTCCGTATCATAGTAATGAGGCTTGGGTTTGGATATTCTCGATCCGGCGTACCGGTAGCTTGTCGTTTCATAAATTGAGGCCGCATCAGGCTCAGCACATCCCGCCAGTAGCGCCACCGCGCCCGACGCAGCCCTACCGACGCGACCCGCTCCTCAAACAGCTCATCCAAATCGCCCTCCATCTCGTCGAGCAAGTGCGGAGCGCAGAACCAGCGTAGTAATCGGGTGGCTAAGCGGGGTGGAATAGGTTGCTTGCTCATGACCAGGCGGTTCGGGGAATGGCGTCCCACATCTGACTGCGCAATTGCCGCACTTCTTCCAGCGCCCGCCGACCCATTCCCGTCACGGAGTACAATCGTTTCCGGCGACCACCGCGCTCCTGCGTGACGCCCCCCATCTCCGACGTGACCAGCCCTTTTTCCTGAAGCCGGTTTAAAGCCGAGTGTACAGCCCCGAGGTTAACCGCGCGGCCCATCTGCTGCTCGATCTCACCGACGACCGCTGCGCCGTACGCGTCCCCGACCCGGATCGCGACGGCTAGCAACACCACCTCCTCGAACTCGCCTAAGTAAGTCCCTTTCATGGTAATAGATTAGTTATGTATATGTATAACAAATGACGGGCCAGAGACGTAAACGGTCATTCCTTCGCAGAAACGGCTGTTTACAGGTGAGTTGTATAAGGAAAATTGTCCAGAAACGGACAGTAAGTGTACGGCGGTGGACAACCGTATTTCGTTTCTGTCAGGCGTTTTTATATACCCGCATGGCAAAGACATAAGCCACGAGCATAATGCCGACGCACCAGGCGAGCGCAACCCAGATGTCATTACCTACTGGCTGGTTTGAAAGCAGCGCGCGGATGGTCTCTACGATCGAGGTAACCGGTTGATTTTCGGCAAAGGCGCGGACAGGCCCCCGCATGGACTGAGTCGGCACAAACGCCGAACTAATGAATGGCAAAAAGTGAATCGGCCAGGCAATGGCACTGGCGCCGTCCACCGTTTTGGCGGACAATCCGGCAATCGCAGCCACCCAGGTCAAAGCTAGTGTAAACAACCCGAGTATACCGGCTACGGCAAGCCATTCCAATGGACCCGCCGACGAGCGGAAGCCCATGATGAGCGCTACGAGAATAATCACGATAATTGACAGGGCGTTAGATAGCAACGAAGTCAGCACGTGTCCCCACAAGGCCGCCGAACGTGCAATCGGCATGGAGTGGAATCGCTCGAAGATGCCCCGTTGCTTATCCATAAACAGGCGGTAAGACACGTAGCCTATACCGTTTGCAATGGTAATCAGCAGTATACCCGGCAACAGATAGTTCACATAGTTATCCGTACCGGCCTGGATAGCGCCACCTAACACATAAACAAACAACAGCATAATCGCAATCGGCGATATGGTGACCGTCATGATGGTGTCCATACTGCGAAAAATATGGCGCATGGAACGGCCAAGCATGACGCCCATGTCCGCCAGAAAATAGGTTCTCGTCGTTTCCATTTACTTTTTCTCGTTTTTATTGATGATTGCCAGAAATATCTCCTCCAGTGTCGGCTGTTTTTCAATGTACTCCACTTTGGCAGGCGGGAACAGCTTTTTCAGTTCGTCGAGCGTACCGCTCACGATAATCCGGCCCTCATGAAGAATGGCAATTCGATCGGCGAGCTGTTCGGCCTCCTCCAGATACTGGGTAGTAAGAAATACTGTGGTGCCGCTATCAACCAGTTCTTTGACAATCTTCCAAACCTCAATCCGGGCCTCTGGATCAAGCCCGGTGGTCGGCTCGTCGAGGAAAATGAGGGGTGGTTTTCCTACAAGGCTCATGGCAATGTCGAGCCGACGGCGCATACCGCCCGAATACGTAGACGCACTGCGGTCGGCGGCATCAGTCAACCCGAAGCGGTTGAGCAAATCGTCCGCTACCTGACGCGGATTGCCCAGGTGCCACAGCCGGGCTATCATGATCAGGTTTTCCCGCCCGGTCAACACCTCGTCCACGGCGGCAAACTGCCCGGTTAGGCTGATCGATTGCCGCACGCTGTTGGGTTTTGCCACGATGTCGAATCCATTAACGGTGGCCGTTCCGCTATCTTGTTTGAGCAGCGTGGTCAGGATTTTCACAATCGTTGTCTTGCCCGCACCATTGGAGCCGAGCAGGGCGAAAACAGTACCCCGCTTTACGTCAAAATCGACGCCATTTAGCACATTAAGCTGCTTGTACGACTTTTTCAGGTTGTTTACCTGAATAGCAATATTTTGCTTATTCATTTCCATTGCGTTTAGATGATAGTGACCTTCGATAAATCGGCTCCCAGGCCTTTGAGCACGACCTGTGTCAGTTTATCCATCGTCGCGCCGTCAAAGCACATGGCTTTTTTCTTTGACATGTGTGCCGAACGGAAAGACACGTTTTTGAGTATTGCGTCTCTAAACGTAACTTCATTGAGTGTCGTCCCTTCAAACTTGACGTTAATAAAGGTCTGTCCATCCAAGCACAGGCCCCGTAGATCAGAATGCCGAAAGTCTACGCCGTCGAAGATGCAATTGTCAAAGACTGTTTTTCTTAGGTCGGTAGAGGTCAGCTTAACGTCGGTCAGTGTTATACCAGTAAACGTCACCCCGTCCATCCCCGACGCACTGAAGTTGGTGCGCACAAGGATAGATTCGTTAAAACTCGCATTCTTAAGGTCAATACCCGATAAATTGCAGTCGGTTAGATTCGCACCGTCAAAATTGGCTTCACGCAGATCGCTGCCTGCAAACGAACTGCCGGTCAGGTCCGCACCGGCAAAGCTGGAGGCACGTAATGCGCTTCCCTTAAAGTCTCCTTTATGTGCAGTAACCCCCGCAAAATCGCTTTTTGGCAGGTCGCTACCACTGAAGTTCATAGGTAGTGCCTGCTCCTCCGGCGAGAGGGCGAGATTATTAACCTCCTGGGCTGTTTGCTCAATACTGTCACTACTAATTTTAGAGGCCGTTCCACTGTCCGCAGGCGCTGTATCAGCTGAAAAATAGTTAAGGTCAACCCCTAAAATTTTCGCGAGCCGATTGATAGTAACGATGTCAGGAATTGATTCCCCGCGTTCCCATTTTCCAACGGCTTGTGGACTAATAAATAGATGTTGAGCAAGCTCGGCCTGGGAAATGTTTATCTCCTTCCGCGCTTTGGCAATCTTGCTGCCAATCATTTTAGCATCCATACGTAGCGTTTTTTGTTTGATTTTTTGACACTGCAAAGGTATTCGGATGCATTGCTGGCAGTAAAAAAATGCAAACACTTATGGTTGTACTTACGCTACCTATGGTTGTTTATGACAACTATAAGTAGTATGCAGGCCGAAACCTTCAAAGAAAAGCAACAAAAAAGCACCGCCGGTACCGGCGGTGCTTTGGATGAATCCATGCAGAGACCTACTTGAAATCGTCGTAGAAAAAGTGCTCCGAGACGATTTTGCCGTCCCGGACTTCAAACACGCCGATTTGCTCTTTCACACGCCGGGCCTCTCCTTTCAGGGTAACGTCCATACCCATCGCGCAGGCGAAATGGAAGGTTGACACTACAGGTGGGTTACAGAAACCACCGTGCATTTCTTCGACCATCTGCTGGTAGAACCGGTACTCTTTTTGGCGCATGGCGTCCAGCCCCTTCACCCATAACGGTAGCTGCGAGGCATTCGCCGGTTCAACACTCACCGCGTCGAGCGCGTACAACTCATCCTGAATCTTTTCCAGCTCTCCTTGTTGAGCCATCTCGTAATACCGGTCAGCAACCTGTTGTGTTGTCATCGTACAGTGTTTAATTTATTGACAGCACAAAGGACGCGGGTCCGGGTGACAGCCGTATGTCAGCAGGCCTACTACTCGTTGCGCAAACTATTCACCGGATTCATCAAAGCCGCTTTGATACTCTGGAAACTAATCGTTAACAGTGCAATACCAATCGCCAGTAGACCCGCAAAAACGAACGCCCACCCGTCGATGTCGATTTTGTAGGCGAAGCTTTGCAACCACCGATTCATAGCGTACCAGGCAATGGGGCTGGCAACCACAATCGCGATGAGCACCAGCATCATAAAGTCTTTTGTCAGCAAAGCTACGATTTGAACCACCGAAGCCCCCAGTACTTTTCGGATGCCAATCTCCTTAGTCCGTTGCTCGGCGGTGAACGCGATCAGACCGAAAAGTCCAAGACAGGCAATAAGGATAATCAGGATAGAAAACCAACTGAGTAGGGTTGTGCCTTTCTCTTCCTGCTCGTATTGCTTGTTGAAGCTTGTGTCCAGAAACGCAGCTTCGAACGGATAGGCAGGGATAAGGGAAGCCCAGGCCGATTGGACAACCGCTACATCCGAAGGCTTTAGCCGAACCAGTACATTAAGCGGATTATCCGTTTGGTAATACAAAAGAATGGGCTCGATTCGGTTATGAAGCGATGCGAAATGGTAGTCGCTGACAACCCCAATTACCTGTTGGTTGAGGGAGTCATGCGCGGATGTTTTCACGATCTGCCCAACGGCCTGATCCATCCGCCAGCCCATCCATTTGACGAAGCTCTCGTTTACAATCACCGCGTGTTTTTTGTCACTGGTTAGGTTAGGGTTGAAGTTGCGTCCGGCCCGGAGTTTGATTCGTAAGAGATTGAGATAGGCTTCGTCGATGTGGGCGGAAAAAACCAGTTGCTCGGTTCGCTGGCCGCCCGTTTCTTTAATGACGCTCGCTTTGGCTTCGTTGGTAATCGGGCTTAATCCCAACGATACGGCATCGATACGGCTGCTTTGGCCTAGGGTTGCTTTCAGCACAGACATCTTTTTACGAATCGTTTCGTCGGCCGGGACGCTTACAATAAGTACCTGTTCCTTAGCGAACCCCGGATCTTTACTGCGTAGATAGCGTGTCTGTTGTCGTACGACCAGCGTACTAACGATTATGATGACCGAAAGGGTGAATTGCAAAATGACCAGCGATCGGCGGGTCCACTGACGACCGATTCCGAACGATTGTCCTTTGAGTATGTTTACTGGCTCAGGTGACGATAAAATGACCGCCGGATACAGGCCGGTTAGTAAACCCACCAGGCTCAGTACACCCAGGCCAACGGCCACCAATGACCAGTCGGGCATGGTCAGCGGAATACCTGTGAGCTGTTCAAACACTGGTCGAACGCCTAGTATCACGGCGAATGACAGAAGGGTGCTCATCAGCATAATCAACAAAGCCTCACCCAAAAATTGGTTGACCAGCTGACGCTTACTGGCGCCCATTACTTTTCGCACCCCAACTTCTTTGTGACGTCTAGTGGATTGAATCACGTACAGATTCATGTAGTTGATGCAGGCCACAAGCAGAATAAATACGGCCACGACGGAGAAGACGATCAAATAAAGTCGATTACCCTTGGGCGTATCATCGAACAAACCACCAACGAAATGCAGCGCAGTCAGCGGCTGTAGTTGATGTTCAATCTTGATATCGTTTCCTAGCCCTAATGCCTTAACGCGGGGGGTAACCTGAACCTGGTCAAATTGGGTTAGCTTTCGGCGGAAATTGCTGGCCTGGGTGTGGTCCGCCAACAGCACGTAGGTGAAACAGGACGTATCGAAAACGTCTTCGACTGTGGCTGGTGCATTTTGCCAGGAAAGTAAAATCTTAAACGTCAAATCCGTGTTGGCTGGAAGGTTTTGCAACACGCCGGTTACCGTATAAGGTTGCCCATTCAGTTGTAGAATTTTTCCGATCGGATTGGTTTCTCCAAAGTACTTCTCCGCTATTTGTTGGGTCAGTATCGCGCTGTTGGGCCTATCCCAAGCGGTTTTGCTGCCGAAAAGTAGGTGGTAGGAGAATACGTCAAAAAGGCTTTTGTCAACTTGATACACGTCCCCTTCGTTCGTCAGTTCATTGCCTTTTCGGATGGTTGCAACGGGGACGGACTTGAACCGGACGGTTTTCAACACTTCGGGGTACGTCTGCTGTAGTCGAGGGCCAACATCCGCGCTCGATAAGGCCAGGCCATCGTCCGAGTTTGTCATCTTGAACCGAGTGATGACACGATAGATTGAATCGGCGCGTTCGTGAAACTGGTCGAAGGTTAGTTCGTTCCAGACATACAGGGTAATTAGCCAGCAAGCGGCCATGCTGACCGATAGCCCGGCGATGTTAATTCCGGTATAAAGCCGATTTTTAACGAGGGTGCGCCAGGCAATCTTGAAGTAGTTCGTAAGCATGAAATGTCCGTACTTGGTTGGGTAGCCAAGGTACGGACATTGTTGATAGACAGGTTGTTAAAAAAGGTTAAGCTACTTTGGCGGCTACTCGGTTCGTAAGCTCTTCACCGGGTTGGCTAGGGCTGCTTTAATGCTTTGGAGACTGACCGTCAGTAATGTAACCAGCAGGGCTCCCAAACCCGTCAGGGCGAAAATCCACCACGGTATTCCAGTACGGTACTCGTATTTTTGGAGCCAGTTAGCGAGCAGGTAATACGCCAGTGTTGCCGCGATGATAAAGGCGATGCCAACCAGATAAATAAACTCCCTGGACAGTAAGCTCCACACGTTGAGTACCGACGCGCCCAGCACCTTGCGGACGCCAATCTCTTTGGTCCGTTGCTCGGCCATGAACGAGGCCAACCCAAACAGGCCTAAGCAGGAGATGAATATGGCGAGACCCGCGAAAATACCAGCCAGTTTACCGATCAGGGTTTCGAGGTTAAACTTGGCCGCGTAGTTCACATCGGCGAACTGATAGCTGTAGGGGTACGAGGGATTGTATTTATTGAATAAGGCCGTCATCTGCGTAAGGGCTTGCTGTGTTGACAGACGGGGCGAAATGCGGTATAGAAGAACGTTGAGCGAACCGGGCCTGCTGAAAAACAGAGTAGGGTCTGCCTGAGCAAAGGGCGACTGCATCAAGGCGTCTTTGGCTACCCCGACAATTTGCAGCTGCCGCCCTTGCCACTCAATGAACTGGCCAACGGGATGCGCCAGGCGCAGTCGCTTCATAGCCGCTTCGTTCATAATAACGCTGGTCGTGTCGTTTTCGCTCGTGAAATCCCGCCCTTGCGCCAGCGTCATGCCTACCGTTTTAAAGTAATCTTTAGCCACCTGAATGATACCCATTTCCACCGTTTCACCGGCGTTTTTGCCTGGCCATTTCTCTACGTCGGTATGCCACCAGATGTCGGTAGGGGGGCTTGATGACTGTGATACACTTTCGGCAATGCCATTCCGGAGTAACTCATCTTTCAGGATAGTGAAATTATTTCCTAACTCAGTGTTCAGGCCGGTCGTCATCAGGCGGTTGACATTATATCCGATTGGCCTGTTCTTGGCGTGTTGGATTTGTCGAAAAACGACAACGGCGCTCAGAATCAACGCGATGGAGCAGCTAAACTGGGCGATGACCAGGATTTTGCGGGGCCATGAAGCCGCTCTGCCGACTTGCATCATGCCTTTTAGAACCCTTATGGGTTGGAAAGACGACAGGTAAAACGCGGGTACGCTACCTGCTAAGAGAGCCGTAATCAGAAGGCAGCTCAGCAGAGCCAGCCAAAACTCACCCTTTGCGTAGGGAATGGCTATTTGGCTATTAATCAGTGCATTGAAGGCGGGTAGTGAGAGCTGTACGAACAGGAGTGAGAACAAGAAAGCGACCAACGTGAGAAGGAACGATTCGGTCAGAAATTGGCTGATAAGTTGCTGCCGTTGCGAGCCAACTGACTTTCGGATGCCCACTTCTTTGGCACGCTTAGCGGACCGGGCGGTGGTCAGGTTGACGAAATTGATGCAGGCAATCAGGACAACCAGCATACCGATAAGAGTAAACATACGGACGTAGTCGATGAATCCACCCGTTTCTTTTCCGTTCTGATAAGTTGAATACAGATGCCAGTTTTGTAGTGGCTGAAGAATGACCACCGAGTTCATGGCGTTTACATTGTTTGTCTCGGTGTGTTCAATAAGGGCAATTTTAGGGGCTACCTGTGCGTAATCGACACTGGATTTGAGCTTGATAAAGATCTGATACGAGTTATCGCCGAAGCTGCCGCTGCGGGCCATACGGGCGTTGTCATCTGTCGCTTCGTAATAGCTAAATGGAACCAGAAATTTGAATTGTAGGGAAGAGGTCGTCGGGAGGTCTTTTAGGATACCAGTCACTTTTAAGTCGTTCTGGTTATCGAACCGAACGGTTTTGCCCATTGCAGGCTCGTCACCAAAAAATGCTTTGGCGGTTGACTCGGTAAGAACAATCGAATAGGGATCTTGCAAGGCGATACTAGCCTCTCCTTTGACCAGCGGATACTGAAACATCTTCAGAAAGTCGCTTCCGATTCGGGCTCCGTTCATGTAGAACTTTTGGTCGCCAACTTTGAGGCCATGAGGTTCCATGTAATCGCTTTCGGCAACATACTCAATCTCCGGTATCTGATGGCGCAGAGCGTCAGCTAGCTTGAGCGAGGTCGTTGCAAAGGTGAGCGTATCGCCATTGCTGTTATAGTTTCGCTTTACCTGATAGAGTTGCTGATAGTTTGGCAGAAACTTGTCGTACGAATACTCATGAAATACCCATAGGCCAATGAGCATAGCAACGGCCATGCCAACGGCTAAGCCCGAAATGTTGATGAATGAGTAGCCTTTTTGGCTGACCAGGTTACGCCAGGCGATTTTGAGATAACTACGTAACATAGCTGTATTCGTTGGATTTGGGTACTGCCGGTACGCCGGATCAGAATGTTTATGTTTGATAAACTCAGGTCTCATATACGCCAGTGCCTCGCGCCAGTACGTAGTTCGGGCTTTGCGCTCGCCTAGCCGCTGCACCCGTAAGGCGTAGCGCTCGTGAATGTCGCCCAATACCTCCTCGCGCAGGTGCGGAGCCACCAGCTTAGTGAGCAGCTTATCGAGCCATTTGGGCGGAGGTGTTGGGTTTGGGTTCATGGGGTTGGGCCTAGGGCATGGGGCACAGGGCGGAGCTTATCCTAAGCCCCATACCCCCGTCCCTTCGCCATCTATTCGCTGCGTAAACTTTTCACTGGGTTCACCAAGGCCGCCTTAATCGCCTGATAACTGACGGTCGCTAAGGCAACGATGATGGACAAGATCCCCGCTATGATAAACATCCACCATTCCACATCAATGTGGTAAGCAAACTCTTGTAGCCATTGATGCGTAGCCCACCAGGCCAGCGGAAAGGCAATGCCATTAGCGATTAAAACCAATCTCAAAAAGTCTTTGGAGAGCAGAGCGGTAAGGTTCAGGACGCTTGCCCCCAGCACTTTCCGAACACCTATTTCCTTGATGCGTTGTTCAGCGGCATAAGTAGCCAACCCGAACAGTCCCAGGCAGGCAATGAAAATGGTAGCCAACGCTACCCAGATCAGCAGGGTTTCCCGGCGCTGATCTTCGGCGTAGAAACGGGCCAGTTGCTCATCCAGAAAGTGATATTCCAACTGGTGCGTAGGATCAATACTGGTCAGAACGTCGTTCATTTTGGCCAAGGTTGCCGGAATAGCCTTGCCTTCAATTCGGGCTGTATAATAATCGATCGGATAGACCGGATTCTTCTGGTAAGCCAACACCAGCGGGGCAATCTTTTCGCGTAAGGATTGAAAATGAAAATCCTTTACAATTCCGACGACTCTTGCGTTAAAAGGTTGGTTTGCCTCGTTGAGTGGGTTATAGCTTCCGCCCATTGCTCGGGCGGGTATCTCAACTTGCTGCGCCGAGGCCTCCCGGATACCAAGTAGTTTGGCGGCTGTTTCGTTTAAGATGACGGACGTCGAATCGCTCATTCCGCCAAAATTTCGACCGTTCAGCAACTGTACTTCAAAGGTTCTGGCAAAGTTTTCGTCGGCTCCAATCAGATAAGCGATTTTGTGTTCGTCGGTATTTCCCTCGGGCCTGATTTTGACCGTAGAAATAGTCTTCCACTCGCCCGGTACTCGCGAGGTCGCCGACACGTTTTTGACGGTTGGAATCCGGCTAAATTCGGCTTTGATGGTCTCGGCACCACTCCGTACTTTACCACTGTTGATGTCGACCACCACTAAAAGCTCTTTGTTGAAGCCCAGATTCTTGTTGTTGGCAAACCGAACTTGCTGGAAAAGAACGACGGTGGCGATCATCATGACGACCGAAATCGTAAACTGGAACACGACTAATCCTTTCCGCAGTGACAGATCGCCCTTGCTTTGCAGTTTAAGATTCTTCAGCAACAACAGAGGGCTAAAACGAGACAGTAAAAAGGCGGGATAACTGCCCGATAATAAGGCCGTTATAACCAGGGCAACGAAGGTATATAGCCAAATCCGATAATCACTATAAATGCCTAACGAGAGTTCTTTGTGAGTGAATTCATTAAAGGCAGGAAGCAGTAGATTGACTAACACCACAGCCAGCAGAAAAGAAATAGCCGTTACGACCAGCGATTCGGTCAGGAACTGATGGATGAGATGACTCTGAAACGCGCCACTGGCTTTACGAACACCAATTTCCTTCGACCGGTTGGATGCCCGGGCCGTGGCGAGGTTCATGTAATTGATGCAGGCAATGAGCAGGACAAACAACGCGACAATCGCAAAGATTTTGATGTAAAGCAGAACGCCCTGGCTCATCGCTTCTACGTTACCGTTTCTGGCGCCATCCTCAATGTTTTCGGAGTGCAGATGCATGTCAGCGAGGGGTTGCAAGGTATAGGTCATCGAATGCCCTGCTTCCCATTTTACATTGGCATTGAGTAAGTTATTGATCTTCTGAGCCGCGACTTCGGGATTGGCTTGTTTTTTCAGCAGAAAAAACGTCAGGAAATTTTGCTCATCCCAATCAGCTGTCCACTGAGCAAAGTCGTCGCTGTTGGCGATGGTCGCTTCCGAAATGATCGAGTTGAAGTTAAAACTTGAATTACGGGGGTGATTTTTCAGGACCGCCGTTATCTTCAGCGGTTTATCGGGCATAAATTCAACGATGACGGTCTTGCCGACAACCTGGGTGGTGTTGAAAAGCCGCTGCGCTAATTCTTCGACAATAACGATGGAATTAGGCTCTTTCAACCCTGACTTACTGTCGCCGTCAACGGCTTCGAAGTCAAACACTTCCAGCAGCCCCGAGGAACCAAAGGCGATTGTTTCCTGAAACGTATTCTTGTTTTCCGGGTTCGAGAGATTGGCTCTTCCAACTCGGTTAATCCGGGCCGAGTTTTCGATTTCGGCAATCCGTTTCTTCGATTCTTCAGCCACCTTGTAGCTCGACGCTGCAATAGTCAGATCTTCGGTAGGTGTTTTTTTATGCTGAATGGCCCGGTAGATCCGGTTTGTTCGGCTGTGTTGCTGGTCGAAGGTCAGTTCATCGAAGAGGTACAATCCGATCAGTAAAAAACAGGTGACGCCGAAGGTTAAACCGGCCACATTTAGGCTGGTGTACAGCTTGTGTCGGCTCAGGGTTCGGAAGGCAATTTTGAAATGGTTGCGTAGCATGACTACATTAGTTGGGTTTGGATATTCCTGTATTTGTCGTTTAATCATCGATGGCCTAACATACCCCAACACTTCCCGCCAGTACGTCCATCGCGCCCTTCGTTCGCCCAGCCGCTTGACTCGCAGGGCATACCGTTCGTGGATGTCTCCCAACACCTCCTCGCGCAGGTGCGGAGCTACCAGCCGGCTGAGCAGCTTATCGAGCCATTTGGGCGGGCCAGCCGGTCCGCCGTGGTCTGGCATTCCGATGCTGTCTCGGGGAGTTGGTGATGTGTTCGGGTTCATAGCGTTGGGCTGGATACTAAGGGCGTGGACTTGGTGGGTATTATCCTTGGCCCCCGGCCCCATCCCCAAACAGGTTAACTCCACTTGAGTATCGTTTGCGGAACAATGCGTTCCCAAAGCCGCGTCCTAACCGAATGTACTTCGTTCAGGACGCGTCCACCGAGGGCCGTAACGGTGAACAAGCGCTTGCGTCGGCCACCGCGTTCGGGTGTTGCCTCGCCGAGTTGGGAGCTCAGGTAGCCTTTCTGCTCGAGACGTTGCAGAGCCGCATGGACGGCTCCCGTGCTGACGGTCTGTCCAGTCTCTCGTTCGAGTTCTTCGGCGATAATTACCGAATACGCCTTGGGCGAGAGTACAGCTACGGCTAGTAAAACGACCTCTTCAAACTCGCCTAAATCACTCCGTCGCATGGGCAGTAGGTTAATGTGATGGTGTTTCGCTTTATTACTTCTATTTCTGTATGTCAAATGTCTTGCCAGAATGGGAAACCGCACGTTAGGCAGCGTACAGGCCCATTTCTGATATTTGTGTAGCGATGAGGTGTCCAAAAACGGACAAGCGTCGTACGGTCGCGGACAGGCTTGGGTCAAACAAAAACAAGCCGTCGGTGCCCGAATTTGGGCTGACGGCTTGTTAGGTAGCCCGAACCAACGGTTCGGGTACAGTTAGCGCATCAACACTTCGTCGATGAAGCCGTACTCTTTAGCTTCTTCGGCTTTGATCCAGTAGTCGCGGTCGGCCCTGCGCTCGAGTCGTTGCTGCGCCCGCAACAGCACTTTATCGTCCGACATAGCAGCCCATAAGAGTCGCGAGACCTGCTCAACCTCGGGGAACCCAGCCTGCAAGGCGGCTGCGTACGGTGCTCCCAACATAGGCCATTCCTTCCCGTCACCCGATGCCGATACTCCCTTAGTGTTGGCTAAATACAGATCATCAACCCGCTGGTGATGTTTGTCCTACGACAGTTCGCTACGGATATAGAGCAATAGCAGGATGCAACAGGCTATGCCGGTTGACAGTCCAACGATGTTGATAGCGGAGAACGTCTTGTTGCGTTGAAAGTTACGCCAGGCGATTTTGACATAATTGCGTAGCATATCGGGACTTAATGAAAAAGCTTCAGGGTATTCACTTGCATGCTGTTTACGTTTAGCCGCACGTCGTTTCAGGAAATACGGTCGGCAATACCTGAGCACTTCCAGCATGTAGAGCCGTCGCGCTTTAGCCTCACCTACCTTGGCCACCTGTTTGGCAAACTGCTCGTGCAGATCGCCTAATAACTCTTCCACCAAGTCTTCTGGCAGGAGTCGCTTCAACAGGCGGTCGGCGAGTGGCGGAGGGGCTAAGGGACTGGCTTTACCCTTAGCCCCATGCCCTCAGCGATTTATTCCGTTCGTAAGGATTTAACCGGATTCATCAGTGCAGCCTTGATGGCCTGGTAACTCACTGTCAGCAGCGTAATCAGCAAAGCACCCGCGCCCGCGATGACAAACACCCACCACGAAATGTCCGTGCGGTACTGGTATTTTTCCAGCCAGCCGCTGAGAAAATAGTAGGCGATAGGTGTGGCGATAAGCAGCGAGATGAACACCAGGAATATAAAGTCTTTGGACAATAGCCGCCAGAGGTTGACCACCGACGCGCCCAGCACCTTGCGAACGCCGATCTCTTTGGTGCGTTGTTCGGCCATAAACGACGCTAAGCCGAAGATGCCCAAGCAACTGATGAAGATCGCTAACACGGCGAAGAAGCTGGCCAGCTTGCCAATCCGCTGCTCATTGCCGAATTTTTTGGCGTATTCGTCATCGACGAATTGGTAGTTGAACAGTGCGTCAGGGCTGTACTTCTTAAATACTGTTTCAATTTTAGCCAAAGCATCCTGCGTACTTACGGCTGGATTAATTCGGACTACGACGAACTCGTCATAATCCCGTGATATAGAATAAATCGACGGCCTGATGAGGTCATACGGTGACTGCACGACCACGTCTTTGATGACGCCGATGACTTTGAACGACCTGCCCGCCCAGCGAATAATTTCGCCCACCGGGTTCTTGAAGCCCATGAACTTAGCTGCAGCTTCGTTGATGACAAACGCTAAAGAGTCGGACGCATAGTCTCTGGAAAAATCCCGCCCTTCCTTAAACTGCCACCCGACGGTTTTGCCGAATTCTGGTGATACTTGCGTATGCGGAAAGTCAGTAGCCATGTTGGGGTCTTTACCTCGCCACTCGAAGCCGCCGTTCGTGGACCAAACTGCCGTAAGGGGGGAGCTTGTATAAGCTACTTCAGTGACCGCCCCCGCTTTCTTCAACTCATCCCGGAACACGTCAATGTGTTTGTAGGCTTCTCGGGCCAGGCCGAACGTGACTAAGCCTGACCGATTATAGCCAACCGGGCGATTCTGCGCGTGTTGAATCTGGCGGAAGACGATGATGGTGCCAATGATTAGTGTCACGGAAACGGTAAACTGAACAACGACTAACACCTTGCGCGGAATAGCAGCAAAGCGACCTATCCGGAACGTTCCTTTCAGAACCTTAATGGGCTGGAACGACGACAGGAACAAGGCCGGATAACTGCCCGCAACAAGGCCCGTCGCGAGGCTAAACCCGATGCTGGCCAACCAGAACCAGGGGTTTGCCCACAGGATAGACATCTTCTTGTCGGCTACTTCATTGAACGTGGGCAGGATGAGTTGTACCAGCAGCAGGCACAGCACAAAAGCAATGGCGACGACCAGCAGCGATTCGCTGAAGAACTGGCTAATCAACTGCGTACGAACCGAGCCGACAACTTTACGAATACCTACTTCCTTAGCCCGCTTCTCAGAACGCGCCGTGCTGAGGTTCATGAAGTTAATGCAAGCCAGCAGCAATACGAACACGCCGATGATGCCGAACAGCCACACAAATTCGATGCGACCACCGGCATTAACACCGTTCTTAAAATCGCCGTACAAGTGCCAATCCCGCATCGGGTGCAGAAAGAGCTGGGGGTGGTACTTGGAATCATTTTTAACCCCATACCGCAGTTTGGCGTCCTTGATCTGGGCAGATGCTTTATCAAGATCAATGTTACTGGCCAGTTGAACGAACGTGGGAAAGCCGTTCATGCCCCAGGGGTTCTCCATTTGCTTCAGCCAGGGTTCGGCAACCAGGTTTAATTCCCAGGGCGCAATGAAGGATAAATCTTTGAACTGCGAGTTGTAAGGTAGGTCTTCGTACACGCCCGTCACTTTGGCGTCCACCTTATTGTCGATTCTCATTAGCTTACCAAGCGGATCGGCGTCGCCAAAGAACGCTTTAGCGACCGACTCCGACAGCATGATGGAGCTGGGATCTTTCAGGCCAGCCCGTGTGCCTTTCAACATCGTCAGTGTCAGCATTTCGGGAGCGTCGGAGCCCATGTAGGAACCGCTTTTGATCAGCTTATTGTCACCGGCTGTTAAGACGTGTCCACCGATCCAGGTCGATATAACTACGTGCTTGAACGAATCACCGTACCTGTTCGCCAGTACGTCGGCCATTACGTAGGGCATAGACTCCCACGTTTGTACATCGCCGTTAAACGTCTGATTCTGCATCACCTGCGCGATTCGGTCGTAGTGCTGATGCGATTTGTTGGCGGATAGTTCGTCCCACAGCCAAAGCCCGATGAGCATTGCTACAGCCATGCCGGTCGCCAGGCCAGCGATGTTGATGAATGAGTAAACCTTGTTCTTGACGAGGTTTCGGAAGGCGATCTTGAAATAGTTGCGGATCATGTCTGGACTTAATGAGTAAGGTTTAGCGTAATAATCAATCCGTTGATCTTTGTGCCTATGGTGCTCTGCGCGTCGTTTGAGAAAGTACGGTCGACAAAATTTGAGGACTTCAACCATGTAAAGCCGTTGCGCTTTTGCCTCGCCAAGATCAGCCACCTGCTGAGCAAACTGCTCGTGCAGATCACCCAGCAGCTCTTCGGCCAGGTCGGTCGGAACAAGCCGACTCAAAAGTCGGTCGGCCCAGGTGGGCGGAGTGGTTGGTAAGTGCTTTGCCATGACTTACGACCAGGAAGGTTTAGGAATAGCGTTCCAGAGTTCGTTACGTACTTCGCGCATTTCGCCGAGCGTTTGTTTACCGGCGGCTGTGATCGTGAACAGTCGTTTCCGTCGACCACCGCGGGCGGCCGTCGCCCCACCTAGCTCTGATCGCACGAAGCCTTTCTCTTCTAATCGGTACAGGGCAATATGTACCCCACTGAGGCTGATGGTGCGGCTGGTACGTTGCTTGAGTTCGGTGGCTATGGTTACGCCGTAGGCCTGACCTTCCAGCACGGCTACAGCCAGTAAGACCAACTCCTCAAATTCACCTAAATAGGATCTGCCCATAGGGTCGATTCTGGCTTGCTGTATTTGCTTATATTTTGCTAAACAAATGCCTTGCCAAACAAAGAAACGGGCAGTAGTAGCCTAAAAACGCGTGTTTGAGTTATATAGGATAATGGATTATGTCCAGAAACGGACAGGTTTCGTACGGTCGCGGACAGTGAGAAGTTTTACTGAACCGAGTAATCGTCACTTGGCGATACGGTCTGTGATGAGCGCGCGTCAGGGCCGGAAATTCGTTGCTGGCGGTGGGCCAGGCTGGCTCGCCTTGCCGTAACTCAGGGACACCTGCGGGCGCAGGTTTTTGCCAAACTCAGTCACCGCTAATCTTATTCGCTTTTCAAATAGTGAATCGGATTTGAACGGGCCGCTTTTAGCGCTTGACGTGAAACGGTCAAAGCGGTTATCAGGCCCGTCAGTAGGAGGGTACCTGCTAGCAACCATCCGTTCACGGATATCCGGTAGGTGTACTGCTCTAACCAAGCCGAGAGCAGCCATACTCCCACGGGGGCCGCTACCAGAAAGCCGAGACCTAATGACTTGCCAAATTCACGGCCCAACAACCATAGGAGTTGTGCCGTTCGGGCCCCCAGTACTCGACGAACACCAATTTCTTTTGCTTTGGCCTCAGTCAGAAACGTAACCAGGCCGTACAAACCCAGGCAACTCAGCCCAATAGCTACCAAAGCGAAGGCCTCGACCAAGTTGGCCAGTAACCGATCGGTGGCCGTAAAGCTTGCCATCAAATCAGTGAGGTCTTCTGGATGATAAACCTGATCAGGCAATACCTTGTCCCAAACCTGCTGAATGGCCCGGCGGGTCTGACCAGCGTGCGTGGGGGTCAGGCGGATCATGGCTACCCGGCTATGCGGAAGGTCATGGATTAGCGTGATGGGTAGAATGGGTTGGTGTAAATCACCGCTGCGAAAATCCCGCACAACGCCGACGATGACCCGTTCCGCGTCTTTCACGCGAATCGGTTTTCCCAGCACGGCAGCTGGCGAGGAAACGCCCAGCCGCTTTACCATCGTTTCATTCACCAGTGCATCATGACCCGTCGTATCGGTAGATCGAACGTTGCGACCTGCCACTAGCGATAAGCCGAAAACCGACAGGTAATGCGCATCAATCGCCCGAACCCTCGTCTCAAACGGTTCGGGCTCGGTGGTCGTATGATAACTGAACGGACTGGGCCGGTTATAAGCTGACGCGGGGACGTCGCTGCCGAAGGCAACTTGCTCGACGCCTGGAATTTGCCCCCACTGCTCGCGTAGGGTCGAAAGGGGGGCAGGACTATGCTGGGGTAAAAAAACGGCTAGGATCGATTCGTACTGAAAACCCCACGGGGCTTGCTGCATGTGCCGGAGCTGCGTGGTGATAACCAGTACACTCAGGATAAACAATTGCATCAGTACAAACTGGCCCCAGACAAGCCCTTGTCGAACCGTTAGCTTACCCTTCATCCGCGTTGTCAGTTGATTCGTCAGTGCTTTGGCTGGATTGAAACGGGCTAGTACGAACGCTGGGTACAATCCCGAAAGCAGGATAACCCCGATGAGTAAGCTTAGGAACCATGCCAGGGCCCGGCGCTGGACCACGTCCATAATGGAGAGGTTCGGCTGGAGCATCTCGATGTTAGCGGCTAAGGTTTGATTGACAAACGGCAAACTCAATTGGGTCAACAGGAGTGCTACCAGCATGGCCAGGATGACCAGTAGGGTTGTTTCCAGCATAAACTGACCGATTAGTTGCCCTTGCGTGCTGCCCATCACTTTACGAACTCCAACTTCCCGCGCTCGTTTCAGCGCCCGGGCGGTGGCCAGATTAATAAAGTTGATACAGCCCGCTATCACCAGAAGCATACCGACCGCAATCAGGGTATAAAGGATCGGCCGTGGAGCCGTACCACTACGCTCATGATTGAGCTCGGCCAGGGGTAACACCTGATAGTCAAAATGAGCGGCTTCCCTGGCTGGTAGATACTTGCGCCGAATGGCTGGTAAGCTCTGATGGAGTAAGATCGGGTCGACCCCTTTCCGAAGCCGCACAAAGCACATCGCTTGCAGGCCCTGCCAGTCGGCCAGCGCGGACGGCCCGTCGAGCACCGAAATAGTGGCATAGGAAACGAAGGCATCATAACGAAGCTGAGTATTGGCGGGTGGATCTTTTACGATACCTGTAACGGTCAGGTCTACCCGGTTGTCCAGCCGCAGGGTTCGCCCCAGGGCGGGTGCGGTATCGAAATATTTGCGGGCGTAGCGTTCACTAAGGACAATCGCGTTGGGAGCCGCCAGCGCTGTTTTTGGGTTGCCGCTTACCCACTCTACACCGAATATGGTGAAGTATTGAGGTTCGGTAAAGCAGACGGTACGCGCTTCGGCAAACTTTTTCACCCAACCGCCCTTGCCATTCGAGACACTTAGGCTCCGCCCATAAAACGTCTCTAAACGAACCGCACTTTCGACAAACGAATAGTCGCGCCGGAGTACGTCGGCTAGTGGGCGAGGGGCGGCATCCGTGGGCATGGTTGTTTCGCCTTTCACGTCGGTGACTAGCCAATATACACGATCCAGATGCGGATGGTAGCGGTCAAAGCTGAACATGTAATTGACCACCAGGAAAATGATCAGGCCACTGGTTAAGCCCACGGCCAGTCCTAGTAAGCTAACCAAATTGACAGGCCAGCTTTGCCACAACTGACGCCGGGCCACCTTGAGGTAGTGAACAACCATCAGAAAAGGGATTGGTAAGGATGAAAAATCTAGCAGAAATCGTTAACGGCAGGGTCAAGCGATGGCGAATGACTTAGGTTTACGAGGGCGCCCCTTCAGCCACCACCGAACCATGCCTATTCCTAATAAGGCCGCCAGGGCGAATACCCAGGCGGTTTGAAAAATCACAATCGGTATCGCTAACGGGCGACTCACCACGATCAGAAAACCCATCAGGATCAAAAACGTGAGCCCGTTGGAGAGGAACATGTATTGGAAAGGTTTGGTCGCTGGACGTCGTTTGGGCCTTACCCTAAATCGTGCAGCGGTTGCAAACGGACCGCTAAACTCTCGGATGTATAGTTGTTTCAACTGGTGCAGGGCCAGCGGATTAGCCTGCTGCATGACTTGCTCAAAGGCAGTCGGAAAATCTTGCCCCTGATCCATCCGCTGCTCAATCAGGGAGGCTATATGGTCCAGAAGTTCGGCGTGCAACGCCTGATGTGGCTTGCAGTGCTGAATCTCTTGCACTAAGCGGTTCAGTTGAGCGGGAGATAGTTTGTTCATAGCTAACGAAAAGGAATGAATGAAGGGAGAATAGTTATGAATTATTGCCCGAAGGTTATATCCGACGCAGGATTCATGAGTAATCGCATCAGGTAGACAAAACGTTCAAAATCAGTGCCTTTTCGAGCTGATAGCGCACTGCCGGTTGGGGTTAGCAGATAGTATTTGCGAAGTCGCCCGTCGACCTCCTGGCTTTGTGTAGTCAGTAAGCCCTCGTCTTCCAGTTTGTGGAGTACTGGGTAAAGGGCGCCAAATGTAAGGGTTAGTTCTCCACCGGTACGTTCTTCGACTGCCTGCGTAATTTCGTACCCATACATCCGTCCTTGTTGAGCCAGTAACCGAAGAACTATCGTCTTGAGGTTTCCTCGTAAAAATTCCCCATTAACTGAATCCATAAGCCTTGGTTAATCATTGACCGTTAATTTGAAACAAAAATATATAAGAAAATTATATATAAAAATAATATTTCATAACCTGTGCGAACAGGATAACCCCAGGCTGTAAGTTTCTTTGTGGGATACACGAGTTCGACCGAAAATCGCCCGTGACTTCTTGCCGTTTGATGGCATATAAAAACCATAAAGCTTCTTGTGATAAACAGAGCTTTATGGTTTTTATCTAGTTGTGTGTTTACTCACTACGTAAGCTTTTTACTGGGTTCATCAGAGCGGCTTTGATGCTCTGAAAACCGACGGTTAATAGGGCAATCGATACGGCAAAAAAGGCAGCTCCAAGGAATAGCCAGATGCTTAGATTCACATGGAAGGCATATACGTTTAGCCATTGATTGAGCGACCACCAGGCGACTGGCATAGCAATAAATAGGGCTAAAACAATCAACCTCACTAAATCGCGGGAGAGCAGGGTGGCGATTTCTTCGGTTGAAGCGCCCAGTACTTTTCGAACCCCAATTTCTTTCGTGCGTCGTTCGGCGGAGAACGTAGCAATACCGAACAGTCCAAGACAGGAGATAAACAGACACAGACCAGCCGCCCACGTAACGATCTGCCGTAACCGGGTCTCCTCTTCATATTGCTTGGCCAGAACCGAATCCAGAAACTGGTAATGGTAATAGTGCTGCGGAACGACTTCTCGGTACGTCTTGTCAAGCAGGGCCATTGTCCGGGCCACGTTTTCGGGCCGGATTTTTACCCAAACCTCGCCAAAAGGCGCGCGGTCATCGTCACCCACAAAAACCTGCGGCTTAATCTTTTCGTGCAGCGATGAAAAGTGATAGTCTTTCACAACACCGACAACCCGATACACTTTATTGTTGAGTTCGGGTATGATGACTTGCTGCGTCAGCGGATTTTTCCACCCGGCTTCTCGTGCGAAGGTTTCATTAACCAATGCGTTGTCGAGCGTGTCCGAAGTGTAGCTCGGGGAGAAGTTCCGGCCCCGAGCTATATGAATGCCCAGCGTTGGAAGGTAGTTCTCGTCAATACGGAGGTAATTGACGTCAATTGACTTATTGCTGGCTCGTGCACTGGTGTACTCGTCAAGCCAGTTCTTTGTAGCTACGTTAACAATACCGGGCTGGTTGGCGAGCTTTTGCTTGAATAGACGCGCGAAGTTGTCGTTGCCATTACGTAGTGAAGGCAATTCTATGCGAACCAAATGGTTTGGACTATATCCAAGGTCTCTTGTCGTCAGAAAGTCGAACTGAGCAAAAACGGCCAGCGTGGCAACGATCAGGAAAACCGATAAGGCAAACTGCACCACAACCAACCCCTGGCTGAGGTAGTTTTTGCCTTGGAAACCAACCCGACCATACAGTACTCGCGCCGGGTTGAACCGCGACAGTATGAAGGCGGGATACGATCCGGCCAGTAATGCGGTCATGATCAATAAACCTACATATAAGAGCACCAACTGAGTATCGAACAAGTACGATAGGTTGAGACTTTTGCCCGAAATTCCGTTAAAAAAAGGCAAAGATAGCTGGGTGAATCCCAGGGATAGGGCAAACGCGAGGGTACTTAACAGAAACGATTCGCCAAGAAACTGGGCCATTAGCTGCACGCGTTGTCCTCCCATTACCTTGCGCACACCTACCTCGCGGGCGCGTCGCAGGGAACGAGCGACTGTCAGGTTCACGAAGTTGATACAGGCGATGATCAGTATAAAGGCGGCAATGCCACCCAGCAAGTACAACGTCGTGGGATTGGTTGGCAATGCGATGTCGTTGCCTCCGCCGTAGGCCAAGGTTAGGTGAATATCCGTAAGGGACTGAAGGCCAAATCGCAGCTGTTCGACATTCCCCCGTTCCCGAGTTGCTTTGACTACCTGTTCACGACCCAGGCTGTTGAAAACGCGTGCCATCTTCTGCTCTACCGCTGCGGGCGATGCATCTGGCCGGAGCACCAGGAAGGTCGCTAGATACACATTAAGCCAATCCTGGTCTTTGTATTTGCTTTCATAATGCTTGAACGGCAAGAGCATCTCGAATTGTACGGACGAGTTTGGGCGCGGATTCTGGGCTACGCCCGAAACTACAAACGGCTCGAATTTACCGTTGATTTCCAGACTAAGCGTCTGGCCTAATGCGTGGGTAGTACCGAAATACTTCCTGGCACCGTCTTCGGTCAGTACAATTGAATTAACCGCTGGGAATGCTGACTGGGGTGTGCCTTCAATAAGTGGTAATGAAAACGTCTCAAAGATGGTATCGTCTACGTAGTGGGCGTTCTGGTAAAACCCATCGTTGCCCCGGCGGACGTTAAAGAAAACGCCTTGTATGCGTGTCGCTGACTCGATTTCGGGAATGTTAGCTGCAAACGTCGGTCCTTGAATGGCACCCGAGTTGCCTGTCTGGTTTTTGATCTCCGTTCCAGCAGCGTTCGTCGTCGTGGTCGTTAAACGGTAAATGCGGTCGGCCTTGTCATGAAAACCATCATAGGTAAGTTCATTTTTGAGGTACAACGTAATGACCAGCACGCAGGTGAGCCCCAGACTTAATCCTGACAGATTTAATAAACTATATACTTTTTGGTTGATAAGATTCCGCCGGGCGACGGTCAGATAATTACGGATCATACTGGGGTTCAGAAAAGAAGGTTGAGAATACTCACTCTTATTACGTTTAATCACATAGGGCCGCACAAAGCCCAGCACATCCCGCCAGTAGCGCCACCGCGCCCGGCGCTCACCTACGCGCTGAAGCTGGTACGCAAACTGCTCGTGCAGGTCACCTTGCAGGGTTTCCAGCAAGTGCGGAGCCACGAACCACTCCAACAGACGGTCGGCGGTACGCGGTGGGGTTGGGCGGTCCGGCGATCCGGTAGGGAGCTTTGGGTTCATAGGCATAGGGCTGGGGGCATGGGGCGAAGGGCTGGGGGCTGGGAGCACGGCTTGGTGTTATCCTTCGCCCCATGCCCCCAGCCAATTACTCACTACGTAAGGACTTCACCGGATTCATCAACGCAGCTCTAAGGCTCTGAAAACTGACGGTTAACAAGGTGATGAGTAAAACGCCAGCACCTGCTGCGGCAAAAATCCACCAGGAAATGTCAGCCCGGTATTGATACTGTTGCAACCAGCCCCCCATGAAATAGTAGGCGATTGGGGAAGCCAGCAGTAATGCAATGCAGATAAGTCTGATAAAGTCTTTAGACAGTAATTGCCACAGATTGAACACCGAAGCGCCCAGCACTTTTCGCACACCAATCTCCTTGGTTCGTTGCTCGGCTATGAACGAAGCTAGTCCAAACAGGCCCAGGCAAGAGATAAAGATTGCCAGAATGGCAAAGACGGTAGATAGATGACCAATACGCTCTTCGGCGCGAAACTTATGGTCGTATTCGTCGCTGGCAAACTTAAATTCGAACGGACTGCCAGGATTGTATTTTTTAAAAACAGGCTCAATTTTAGCAAGGGCCTCACTGGCACTCAGGTGTGGATTAATCTTGACATGAATGAACGAAGCCCAGTCTTCATCAAGCAAAAATATGGTTGGTTGGATTGGCGTAAAGGGAGACCCCATCACCACGTCCTTGATTACACCGATGATTGTGTAAGTCTTGCCATTCCACTTGATGTATTCGCCGACGGGTTCTTTCATGCCCATGAACTTAGCGGCACTTTCGTTGACGACTATGCCGAGTGTATCCGTCGAAAAGCCGCGTGAAAAGTCACGGCCTTGCTTAAACTGCCAGCCAACGGTTTTGCCGTATTCATGCGTGATTCCAACGGTGCCAAAATCGCCCAGTTTATTGGAGTCTTTGCCCTTCCAGTCGAAACTAGCGTCGCTGCCCCAAACTTCAGAGGTTGGACTTGACGATTCGGCCATGTTAATAATAGCACTGGTTTGCAATAGATCATTGCGGATAGCGTCGTAATGATCGTGGAGGTCCGCCGTGTTCATTCGAATCGATAACAGACCAGTCCGGTCGTAGCCAATGGGTCGGTTTTTAGCGTGTTGAATCTGGCGAAAGATGATGATGGTACCGATGATGAGCGTTATCGACACGGTAAATTGCGTAACGACCAAGACCTTACGAGGCACCGAGGCAAACCGTCCAGCCCGGAATGTGCCCTTCAAGACTTTGACGGGTTGAAAGCCTGACAGATATAGCGCCGGATAGCTGCCAGCTAATAAGCCGGTAAGTAGCGTAAATCCAACGGCAAGCACCCAGAATAACGGGTTGCTCCACAGAACAACCGTCTTTTTGTCGGCAAGCTCGTTGAACCACGGCAGAAGTAATTGCACGAGCAGCAACGCTAGGCCAAAGGCAATTGTGGTCACCAGTAGCGATTCGCTCAAAAACTGGTTGACTAACTGACTACGTACCGAACCCACCGCCTTGCGAATGCCAACCTCTTTGGCTCGCTTCTCAGAACGGGCGGTGCTCAGGTTCATAAAGTTGATGCAGGCCAGCAGTAACACGAACACGCCAATAATGCCAAACAACCACACGAATTGAATACGACCGCGTACTGATACGCCGTTCTCCCATTCGGAGTACAAATGCCAGCGGCTCATTGGGTGAAGAAACGCTTTGGGGTCGAACTTAGCTTCCTCTTTATCGTGCCGAGCCTTAATGCGCTCGATTTTGGCTGTGACCTGCTCGAAGCTGGTGTTGGGCGCAATCTGGACCAGCAGATGAAAAGAGTTGTTACCCCAGTTTGTCTCTGACCGTTTCACCCAAGGTGCCTCTTCAATGTACAGCTTCCAGGGAAGTAGGAATGATACGTCCCTGAACTCAGTATTATACGGTAAGTCTTCATAGACACCGGTAACCTTGAGATAATGCTTATTACTAACCTTAACGAGTTTGTTTAGTGGATCGGTCCCGCCAAACAACGCCTTTGCCACTGACTCGGACAGTAAAATAGACGTAGGATTATCAAGCCCGTTCTGCGTTCCTCTCAACATCTTGAGCGAAAACATCTGCGGAAAGTTCGGTTCTACGTAGTTACCTTTTTTTGTGAACTTATTTGGCCCGCACGCCAGAATATATTCTTCCGTCCATGATGATAGGACGATGTGGCTGAAATAATTGCCATACTCGTTCTGCAAAGCGGCCCGCATGGGAAGAGGTGTGGCTGGCGTTGTGCTGGTCGCTCCGTTGAACGTGTGGTGCTGCATCACCCGCGCAATGCGGTCGTAGTTGGCGTGGTACTTGTCGTAAGCTAGTTCGTCCCAAACCCACAAGCCGATTAGCATGGCCACCGCCATACCTACGGATAAGCCAACGATGTTAATAGCCGAATAGCCTTTGTTGCGGGACATGTTTCGGAAGGCGATGGTAAAATAACTTCGGATCATATCGGTATTGGTTAGGGTTGAATACTCACGCTTTTTACGCTTAATGACATAGGGCCTGATGAAGCCCAGTACATCCCGCCAGTAGCGCCATCGCGCCCGGCGAAGACCTATGCGCTCGACCTGGTAAGCAAACTCCTCGTGCAGGTCGCCTTGCAGGCTTTCCAGCAGATGCGGAGCCACGAACCACTCGAGTAGGCGGTCGGCTAATGGCGGAGGGGTTTTAGGCTTGGGGCTCATGGTATAGGGCTATGGGCATGGGGCGAAGGCTGGGGCCTGGTTGTACCCTTCGCCCCATGCCCATAGCCCCGCGATTTACTCACTACGTAAGGACTTAACCGGGTTCATCAAGGCCGCCCTAATACTCTGGTAGCTGACCGTTAATAGGGCAATGGCTAGAGCTAATATGCCGGCTAAGGCGAATATCCACCATTGTATATCAATGCGATAAGCAAAATCTTCCAGCCATCGGCTCATTGTAAACCAAGCCACCGGAACGGCAATGATCACGGCAATGAGGACTAGTTTTATGAAATCTGTAGCTAACAACTGAATAATGCCCGTTACGCTGGCCCCGAGTACTTTACGAACGCCAATCTCGCGGGTCCGGACCTGGGCCGTGTAGGTGGCTAAACCGAACAGGCCCAAGCAGGAAATGAGAATGGCAATGGAGGCAAAGACGTTGAACAGTAGTCCAGATTGCTGCTCCGACTTATAGAGGTTGTTAAACGATTCGTTCAGAAAGGTGTAGCTAAACGGGTAATCTGCATTGTATTGCTTCCACGAACGCTCGGTTGCGGCAATCGCTTGTTCCGCATTTTTGCCAGTTGTCTTGACGTAAAGCGCGTACATTTGCTCCGGTGCGTAGTAAAAAATAGCGGGCTCTATTTTCTGCCGCATAGAGGCAAAATGGAAGTCTTTAACGACGCCAACAATGGTGCCATTATGTTTCTGGAGCCTAAATCGCTTGCCAATGGGATTCTTGATGCGCGCGGCCTTTACTGCCGTTTCGTTCAGAATAAAATGCAGAGAATCCGTTGCAGCACCCGTAAAATTGTTGCCTTGCAGCAACTTCATCTTGAAGAAGGGAATAAAGTCTTTATCGATGGCTACCGGCCGCATAAACATGGTTTCGCCCTGTTCTTTGCCGTCCCAGTCATTATCGCCGGTTTGGCCACCGAGGCTGACAATGTTCGAACTGGCTCGCGTGACCGCCGTGACACCGGGTTGGTTTAATAGATCGGCTTTTACGGCATCGTAATGTTTACCCATGTCCCGCATGAACAACCCGAACACGTGGGCTTTCTCATAACCCAGTTCCTTCGAGCGAATGTATTGCAGTTGGTTGCTGATAACGAATGTCCCCGCAATCAGAATCACCGAAACCGCAAACTGGACCACAACCAGCACTTTCCGGAAGCTGGCTTCACTAAGCCGCGACGATACTTTCCCCTTCAGCGCTTTGAGGGGTTCGAACGAAGAGAGCAATATGGCCGGATAGATGCTCGACGCGGCCAGCGTTCCGACAATGGTCAGACCAATCAGCTGCCACAGGTGGTAATCAGAGAAATTCAGGACAAGCTCTTTGCCTGAGACTTGATTGTACAGGGGGAGCAATCCATACATCAACCCAATGGCCAGGACAGCAGCGATAGAAAAAAGCAGCGCGGTTTCCAGCAGGAATTGTAAGAACAGCTGACTGCGGGCTGCGCCGACAATTTTACGCATACTGATTTCTTTGGAGCGTAGCAACGAACGGGCCGTGGAGAGGTTGACGTAGTTGATGCAGGCAATGGCTAGGATCAGCAGGGCGATAATAGAAAACATCCTGACCGTTTCGATGCCACCTTCTGAGCCGTCAGCCCGGTAAAGATGCATGTCGGTCAGGGGCTGAAGCAGGTAGGAGAGGTCCGTATCGTCGGGTTTGTTTCGCAGGTGAATCTTCCGCAGTTTATCGCTCAAGGCGTTGGTTGACGTGCCTGGTTGGAGCAGTAGATACGTTTCATACATGAACTGCAAGAAGTCACTATCCATAGACTTTCCATCCTTTCTGTCCTGATACATGTTTTTAAACAGGAGCTGCATGGGCAAAAACAGGTCGCCGTTAATGCTCGAATTTTTGGGGAAATCCCGGATAACTCCACTTACCTTAAAGTAGGTCTTGTCGTTGGCAGCTAGTACTTTACCTATTGGGTTTTCATTACCAAAATAATGCCTTGCGGTAGTCTCGGTCAGAATAACAGAGTGGTTATCAGGAAAGGGTTTTGCTGGATTGCCCTGAATCAAGTTGAAATCAAATACCGAAAACAAGGATGGGTCGGTAAATGACGAATGCTCTTCGTTAAAAACCTTGTCCTTGTATTTGAACAGGGTGTATGCTCCATTGTAGGCGATCCGAATGGCGTCCTTTATTTCGGGCAGCTCCCGTTTGCCAAGTTCCGCGATGGGCGCGACGGTGGTCGTCCAGATTTGGCGACTACTTCCGGTGCCTGCCCAGTTTTCGAGTCGGTAGATGTTGCTGGCCTGGTGGTGAAACCGGTCAAAGCTAAGCTCATCCTGCACCCAAAATAAAATCAGTAGTCCAACGGCTAACCCAGCGGTCAGACCCGTCATGTTGATGAGTGAATAAAATCGATTATTCACCAGACTGCGCCAGGCGGTTTTCAAATAATTACGTAGCATAACAGGACTGAGTAAGAAAGGGGTTGAGTATTCTTGGGTTTTACGCTTGATGACATAGGGCCTGACAAAGCCCAGTACATCCCGCCAGTAGCGCCATCGCGCCCAGCGAAGACCTATGCGCTCGACCTGGTAGGCAAACTCTTCGTGCAGGTCGCCTTGCAGGGTCTCCAGCCGGTGAGGAGCCACGAACCACTCGAGTAGGCGGTCGGCGGTACGCGGTGGGGTAGGGGGCATGGGGCTCATAGGCATAGGGTTTGGGGGTGCTGGGCTTAGGGCGCAGAGCCGGACTTGGTGTTACCCTTCGCCCCAGGCCCTCATCTCCAAGCTATTTACTCACTCCGTAATGACTTAACCGGATTTGTTAGGGCTGCTTTGATAGCTTGTGAACTGACCGTCAGGAGGGCAATGCCTACCGCTACTATACCGGCCAGGGCAAACACCCACCATTCAATGTCAATGTGGTAGGCGAAGTTTTGTAGCCATTGATTCATGGCGTACCAGGCAATCGGGCTGGCTATTAAAATGGCAATGCCTACTGGTTTGAGAAAATCGCTGGAGAGCAGGCTTACAATACTGCCTACCGATGCCCCTAAGACTTTCCGCACGCCAATTTCTTTGGTGCGCTGCTGGGCTGAAAATGAGGCTAAGCCAAACAAACCTAGGCACGCGATGAATATGGCCAAGCCAGCGAAACCACTCAAAATCGTTTGCTGGCGCAGGTCGGCTTGATACATCTGGTCAAATTGCTGGTCGAGGAAGTGGTACTCGAACGGATAAGACGGCCGCGTTTTGGCGTATAACTGCCGGATGGTTTCAACCGTAGCGGGCAGGTTGCCGGGTCTCAGCCGAATCAGGGCGGCTCGTCGGTCGTCGGGGTTGGGCGCAATCACCAGCGGCTCGATGACTTCTTTCAAAGACAAAAAATTGAAGTCCTCTACCACCCCAATGATCGTGCGGTTAGTGCTGTCTTGCGTGGTATTCTTCAGCCACTTGCCAATGGCTTCGTCCGGAGTCCAGCCTAGTCTATTAGCGGCCGTTCGATTGATCAAAACAGCCCGGGCTGTGTCGCTGGCATACTGGGGCGAAAAGTTCCGGCCTGCAATCAGCTTTAACCCCATAGTTTTCACATAATCGAAATCCGCAAACTCGGTTCGGGCTTTCCATCGGTTGGGATGCGCTTCTACATCAAACATATGCCCATCGAAAAAGCCACCTGGCTCACCCGACATCATCGAAACGGCTTCTATTCGGCTTTGAGCAAGTAATTCCGGTTTATGGTTCAGCATGAAGTTGTAGATGTCCCCGTTATCGATTGGGATTACTAACGTTTGCTCTTTGTTATACCCAAGCTGTTTGTTTTTGAGGTAGCTCATCTGTCGTGTTCCGATAGCCGTCCCGAGCATAAGTAGTATCGAGATCGTGAATTGCACGATCACCAGCATTTGCCGCAACGAAATGCCGCCTTTGCCCAGCCGTAGTTTACCTTTCAGCGCCTGGATAGGTGAGAAGGCCGCTAAGACAAACGCGGGATAACTGCCCGACAAGAAACCTGCTACCAGGATAATCCCGACTAGAAACAACCCGATTGGTAGGGCATAAACGGCTAGGTTCAAGGGGTAGCCCAGTAGTTGTTTGTAAAAAGGGAAACTTAACGTCAGCAGGACCACTGACAGCACGCACGAGAGGCTTGTCAGTAGCAGCGACTCGCCAATAAACTGCCATACCAGATGCCCTTTGATAGCCCCTAAGACTTTCCGCACGCCAATTTCCTTCGACCGCTCCACCGCCCGAACCGTCGACAGGTTCATGAAATTGATGCAGGCCACGAGTAAAATCAGAATAGCAATCGATAGAAAGATATACACCACCTGTTTGTCGCCATGTTTGGCCCCATCGAAGGCCCCCTGCTCAAAGTAAACGTCGTGCAAGGGCGTGAGGGATAGACTGAAATGAAAGCCCGACTGCTTCATAATCAACCCCATGTGGTTATCCATAAAGCGGGGGAAATTTCGCTCAACCTGTTCTTCACTGATCATTGGGCCCAGTTTCACATAGGTGTAAAGGGCGTTGTTGATCCAGCGGGTCATCCAACCCCGGTCTTTGTAATTTTCCAGGGGGATCACTAAGTCAAAGTTTAGGTGAGAATTAGCGGGTACGTCCTGAGCAATACCGGTGACTTTGACGGGTAGATTGTTATCGATTTTAATAATTTTACCCATGGCGTTGTCGACGCTACCAAAGTATTTTTGGGCCGTTGACTCGGTGAGCACGACACTCGCCGGTTCGAGCAATACCGTAGCGGGATCGCCTTTGAGCAGCGGGAAAGAAAAGAACGTGAAAAAGTTAGGGTCGGCATCAATGATTTTTCGCTCGTGAAATGATTTGTCCTGGTAAGTTACCAGCGCATCGGTCGGGTTGACTCGTACCGCCTGAGTAATTTGCCCCCTGAAATCGTTCAGCAACGCAGGGGCGTAAGGGCCCGATAGGTACGAGACGGCTACTTCTTTGCCCTCATGTGGGATACCACGCATCACGCGGTAGATAGATTTTCCGTGTTTGTGAAAATCATCTACGCTGAACTCATTCATGATAAATAGAAAGATCATCAGACATACCGTGATGCCTGTGGACAAGCCTAGCAGGTTAATGACCGAAAAAGCCTTGTTTCGAGCCAGGTTACGAAAGGCAATTTTGAGATAGGAGCGTAGCATACCGGTGTAAGTTGGAGTTGAATAGTGTTCAGGGTTACGTTTCATTACATAGGGCCTCACGAACCCCAGTACCTCTCGCCAGTACCGCCACCGCGCCCGCCGTTCACCCACGCGCTCGACCTGGTAAGCAAACTCCTCGTGGAGGTCGCCTTGCAGGGTTTCCAGCCGATGCGGGGCCACAAACCATGCCAGTAGGCGGTCGGCTAAACGCGGGGGGGCTTGGGGCTTAGGGCGGTTGTGCTTCATGGCTTACTCGCTACGGAGTGACTTGACTGGATTCATCAGGGCCGATCTTTTCTGCCGATAGACTACGATCAACAACGTGATAATGAATAGGCTCAGCCCCAGCGCGGCAAGTAGTAACGACGACATCTGGTCGAATGGTGGTGTTACTCCCTGGGACGAAAAGACACGGAACGTAAGCAGGTCTACTTCAAGCCGGTTCATGTCCACTACGTTAAATGAGCGGTTGTAATGAATCGTTCGTCGGTCCGAAAAGCCGTCAATTTGAATGGACAGTATTCGGCCATCATCCGAGATGCGTGTCTTCACCCTCGATGAGGTAGATGGTCGGGTGGTTACTATGGTACTCACGCTGAGGAGCAGGAGGATGAGCAGGCGTTTCATTCGCGGATTGTTTTAGCGCACAAGGAATATTTACTCGGACCGTAAGGACTTGACGGGGTTCATCAGGGCGGCTTTAATGCTGTGAAAGCTGACCGTAGCTAGCGCTACCAGAATGGCCGCAACGCCAACCCCTACAAAAATCCAGATACTGATGGTAATGCGCTCGGCGTAGTTGTCCAGCCACTTCTGCATACCAAGCCAGGCCAAAGGGACCGCAATGGCTAGGGCAATGAGTACAAGCTTGACGAAGTCCCGCGACAACGTAACGACGATATTTGGTACGCTGGCCCCGAGCACCTTTCGGATACCAATCTCTTTAGTACGTTGCTCAATAACCAACAGCGCTATGGCGAACAGGCCTAGGCACGAAAGCAACATGGCTATACTGGCAGCCAGGCTAAAAATCTTCGACATGGCTTCTTCATTCTGGTACCAGCCGTCCACGTTTTCGTCGAGGAACGAGCCTAAAAATTCAGATTGAGGGGCCACTTCCCGCCAGATCTGTTTCATCCTGTCCATCGACTGCGCCAAGCTCTGCGTGGCGACCCGAACAAAGATGTAATGAATGTCCTCTCGGTTGGAAAGATGCATGGCAATAGGTCGGGCTTCGTCGGCGACCGAATAGAGGTGAAAATCGGGAATTACTCCAATGATTTCGGTCTTCAAACCTGTCGTATCGGAGTCATCCTTGATGAACGCACCAATGGGGTGCTTAGCGTCGATTAGTTTAGCCATACTCTCGGTAACGACCACGCGATTCACCGAATCGACAGCATAAGCCGGGTCGAAATCGCGGCCAGCCAGGGGCTTGATATTAAGGGTCTTGAGGTAATCGTAATCAACCAGCAGCCAGTCGGTCACAATTTGTTTGCCCTTGTAGGTAAAGCCGAACGTACTTCGGGACGTAACGCGGTCTTTGCCTTTGCCGAGGTTAATGCTTGTGCCTGTCACGGCCAGCACCGTGGGGTCGTTGGCCAACCTGTTCCGCAGGCGACCCAGCACCTGTCGACCATTCGCCTGATTTCCGACCGGAATGCTGATGACCTGTTCTTTATCAAAGCCAACCGGTTGCTGGCGCATGTAATCCACTTGCTGAATGGCAATGATCGTGCAGCAGGCCAATAGGGTAGACATGGCGAACTGCGTAACAATAAGCGAATTACGTAGCAGACCCGGACGTTTCAGCGACACCTTACCCTTCAACACCTCCACTGCATTGAACTTGGCCATTTGCCAGGCCGGGTAACCACCGGCCACGAGCGTAACCAGGAGAAAGACGCCCACCATCCAGGCAATAAAACCCGGTTGAAACGCATGAGTCAGGGTAAACTTGGTCTGGAACGTACTGTTGAACGTGCCTATGAGCAGATAAATGAGTGCGGCACCAATGATAAAGCCAAGGAGACAGATGAACGTCGATTCACTCCATATCTGGACAAATAACTGGTTCCTGAGCGCTCCCAGCGACTTGCGCACACCCACTTCTTTGGCTCGCGTAAACGACCGGGCAATGCTCATGTTGATGAAGTTGATGCAGGCAATAGACAGGATAAAAACGGCAATGCCAATCAGGACGTAGATCAGGGCAATGGGTGCTCCTTTGCCATCTGACACATCCCGGTCGAAATGAACATTGGCCAATTTCTGTAAGCGTAGCGCAAATACATCCCCACGCTCATCGGCCTTGGCTCCTTTCTTTATGAGGTCTTGCACGGTGCCGGCGAAATACTTCTGGGTGAATGGCTTGAGCCGGGCTTCAAAAGCTGCCTGATCGACCTGGGGCGCTACTTTGATAAACACCCAATGCGTAATAGCCTGCCAACTGTCCTTATCGTTCTGGTAATTTGGCGCAGTTTCGATGCGAGCCAACGCGTCGTAGTGAATCGAGGAGTTATCCGGCGAATCGGCAATAATCCCGGTCACGATGTATTGCTTTTTGTCGCTCCCAATCAGTAGCCGCTTGCCAATCGGGTCTTCATCGGCAAACACGGCTTTTGCCATTGTTTCGCTGATGACAATGCTGCTTAGGTCACGTAATGCCACCTCCCGGCTCCCCTTGAGTAAGGGAAAGGAAAACAGCTTTAGAAAGTCAGGATCAGTCTGGACGACCATCTTGTCAAAATATTTTCCCCGGTATTCAACCAGACTGGTTCGCCCAGACATGACCCGGGCCGCAGCTTCAATCTCTGGGTGTTCACCTTTTAAGGCTGGTGTGAGGGGAAGCGGCATTCCTCCCGTCCGACTGACGCGATCGGGATCGTTGGAAAAGAAGTACGTCTGGAAAATCCGGTCTCCGTCTTTATGGAACGAGTCGAATGTGAGCTGGCGGTAAGCTACAAGGAACAAAAACAGGCAGATGCAGAAGGCGACCGAGAGGCCAACCACATTTACGGCGGCATAACCTTTGCTTCGCCAGAGGTTCCGCAGGGCAATTTTGATATAGGAACGAATCATATCTGCGTTGGTTGGGTTTGAATACTCACTTTTCTCACGCTTCATCACATAGGGCCTGACAAAGCCCAGCACATCCCGCCAATACCGCCACTGTGCCCGACTCTCACCAATGCGCTCGACCTGGTAAGCGAACTCCTCGTGCAGGTCGCCTTGTAAGGTTTCCAGTAGATGGGGAGCCACGAACCATTCGAGCAGGCGATCGGCTGCGCGCGGAGGGGTTGGGCGGTCCGGCTTCATGGCTTGGCTTACTCGCTACGGAGGGACTTGACGGGGTTCATCAGGGCGGCTTTAATGCTTTGATAGCTTACCGTCAGTAGCGTAACGACTAAGGCTCCCGCACCCGACACGGCGAAGATCCACCAGGAAATCTCTGTTCGGTATTCATATTTTTGGAGCCAACTGTTAAGCGCATAATAGGCCAGGGGCGTCGCGACAAAAAAGGCAATCACTACCAGCACCACGAAGTCTTTGGAGAGCAGCCCCCAGAGGTTAACTACACTCGCTCCCAATACTTTTCGTACGCCGATTTCTTTGGTTCGTTGCTCGGCAATAAACGAAGCCAGCCCAAAAATGCCCAGGCAGCTGATGAATATGGCCAGAATGGCAAAGAAACTTGACAGCCTTCCAATCCGTTCTTCGTCGCCGAATTTCCGAGCGTAGGCTTCATCGACGAACTTATAGTCGAAGGGAGCCGAGGGGCTATACTTTTTAAAGACCGGTTCGATTCGGCTGAGTGCTTCGCGGGCGCTAAGTGCTGGATTTAGCTTGATATTAAAGACGTTCGCATCCCCGTAATCCAACATGAAAACAGTCCGGAAAACAGGCTGGTAAGGCGACTCCATCACCATATCTTTGATCACACCAACTACCGTGTAAGGCTTACCGTCGCAGGTTACTGTCTCGCCGATGGGCTGCTTGAGTCCCATGAATTTTACGGCCGTTTCGTTTAATACTATACCGGATGAATCCGTAGAGAAAGCCCTCGAGAAGTCACGACCTTGCTTGAACTGCCAGCCGACGCTCTTCCCAAAGTCGTGGCTGACGGAAACCGTTGCGAAGTTGCCTTCTGTGCTGGGGTCCTTCCCTTTCCATTCATAGCCATTGTTAACGGCCGCTACGTAGGTGGGCGGATTAGACGATTCCGACATGTCGGCCACGGCGCCGGTTCGTAATACATCACTCCGAATTGCATTATAATGGCTCGCCATGTCGGGTGTGGTCATGGGTACCGTCAACAACCCATCCCGGCTATAGCCAATTGGCCGATCCTTAGCGTATTGAATCTGCCGGAACACAATGATCGTTCCGATGATGAGGGTAACCGATACGGTGAACTGCACGACTACTAACACCTGGCGGGGAATGGCGGCAAAGCGGCCTACTTTAAACGTACCCTTCAGTACTTTTACCGGTTGAAAACTGGATAAATAGAGGGCTGGATAACTGCTGGCGATCAAACCCGTCAATAAGCTGAAGCTAAGTCCCAAACCCCAGAATAAAGGGTTTGACCATAAGATCGTCAACTTTTTATCAGCTACTTCGTTGAATACTGGCAGCGAGAATTGGACCAGTAGGAGCGCCACGGCAAAAGCAACCGCGACCACCAGCAACGACTCGCTGAAAAATTGGGCAATCAGTTGACTGCGCACTGAACCTACTGCTTTGCGAATACCAACCTCTTTGGCGCGCTTCTCGGAACGGGCGGTACTGAGGTTCATGAAGTTGATGCAGGCCAGCAACAGCACGAATACGCCGATGATACCGAACAGCCAGACAAACTGGATTCGTCCGCCTGTGTTGACGCCGTTTTTCCATTCCGAATACAAATGCCATTGGCTCATCGGATGCAGGAAAACTTCGGGCTTAAACCTGGCTTCGGCAGGATTCACCCGGTTCAGTTTTACATCTTTTATTTGAGCCGAGAGTTTGTCAATGTCATCCGGCTGCACGCCCACATGGTCGGCCAGTTGAGCAAAGGTCTGGAAAGCATTGGCCCGCCAGGGGTTATTAAGTTTTTCTGGCCACGAGGTGCTGTTGAAGAACAGCGCCCAGGGCGCCATGAATGTCAATTCTTTGAAGTCAGAATTGTAGGGCAAATCCTCGTAAACACCCGTTACTTTCACGTCGAACTTACTATCAATTTTCATGAGCTGGCCGATGGGGTCAGTATCTCCGAAAAAGGCGTTGGCTACCGACTCAGACAACATGATTGAATTGATCTCTTTTAGCCCCGCCCGCGTTCCTTTCCGCATATGGAGCGTCAGCATATCAGGCGCTTGTGCTTCAAAGAAGTTTCCGGTTTTTGTTATTTTCTTATTGCCGTAAGCCAGAACGTGGTCATTCGTCCAGGAGGACATCACCACGTATTTGAACAGCCCCTCGCCGGCGGCTTGGCCATCAGAACCGTACTTACTCCAGAGTTCAGGCCCCAGCGGATACGGATTGGCGCGTTGCGTACCAACTTCGCCGTTGAAGGTCTGGTGTTGCATCACCTGCACAATTCGGTCGTAGTTCTGGTGGTATTTGTTGAACGACAATTCGTCGTGGATCCAGAGACCGATCAGCATCGCTACGGCCATACCTGCGGCCAGACCTGCAATATTGATAAAGGAGTAGACCTTGTTCTTGACCAGGTTCCGATAAGCGATTTTAAAATAGTTGCGTAGCATAGTTGTCAGTGCCGGGTTCGAATAAGTACTTTCTTCACGCTTGATGACGTAGGGCCGAATGAACCCTAGCACATCCCGCCAGTAGCGCCACCTGGCCTGACGCTTACCGATGCGTCCGACCTGGTAAGCAAATTCCTCATGCAGGTCGCCTTGCAGGGTTTCCAGCCGATGAGGAGCCACAAACCATTCGAGTAGGCGGTCGGCAAGGCGCGGGGGTTGGAAGTTCATAGATTAATGGCGAGTTTGGGGGTAGAAGGCACTTCGTTCCACAACTGCGCTCGCATGGCTTTGATGTCCTGCAATGTCCGATAGCCGTAGGCTGTCACCGTAAACAGCAGTTTCCGACGACCACCACGCTCGGGTGTGGGATCACCCAACCGCGACGCGACCATACCTTTCTCCTGCAACCGGTGCAGAGCGGCATGGACCTGATTGAGTCGTACGGACCGGTCGGTTTCCTCGTTCAGCTTGTGCGTAAGGCCAACGCCATATGCTTCGCCGTCCATGCTTGCCACCAGCAGCAGTACAATCTCTTCAAACTCGCCTAAGTAGGTTCGTTTCATAGTAGTAAAGAGCGAATGAGTGAATGAGCGAAAGAGTGATTGCTTTACTGAACGATGCCACTCTTTTCCACTCCATATTTAGATACGCTATTAAATCCATTTTTGCTGAGCAAATAGGTTGCCAATGCGTTGAAAATGCCTCTAATGGCTTCTGGTAGCAGGTTGCGCTAAAGACTGTAACTGAAGATTGTCCGTTACCGGACACCGGATGTACGCTTCAGGACAGTATGGTTATGACTCTCATCACAGCGTGCACAGACTCTTTACTCCGGCGGTTCAAACAATATTCACTCAGTGAATTCTGGCTCTGGACGGGTAAAGTCGATAAGCTCTACCCTTTTGCTGAGAAACTACTTCAGACATTGCTATGAGACATCTAAGTAAGCTTTTGCTTTGTGGTGTGCTGTGCTCACTTCATACGGTATTGCTGATAGCCCAGAAAGCGCCCGAAGACAAAGCGGGTTGGAAACTAGGGGCACAGGCCTACTCATTTCGGCTGTTTCCATTTGCCGAAGCGCTCCGTAAGATCGATAGCTGTGGCCTTAAAAACGTAGAGGCTTATCCGGGGCAGACCATCGGCAACGGTATAGACGGTAAGATGGACTTTAAGATGGATGCCGCTACCCGGCAAGCCGTTAAGAAGATGATAAAAGACCGCGGCATGACGGTTGTTGCTTACGGGGTAATTAGTCCCAAAACGGAGGATGACTGGAAAGCCTTATTTGAGTTTGCCAAAGATATGGGCGTCCTGAATATTAATTCGGAACCCACACCCGAGCAGATGCCTTACGTTCGTCAGCTAGCCGATCAATATAAAATCAACGTAGCGTTGCACAATCACCCCAAGCCGTCGCGGTACTGGCATCCCGACACGGTGCTGGCAGCCATTGGCACTAGTAAATACGTCGGTTCTTGCTCTGATATTGGACATTGGGTACGCTCAGGATTAGATCCGGTTGAGTGCCTAAAGAAATTGAACGGCCATGTGCTGGGTATGCATTTTAAGGACGTGAAAAAAGATACCCCCGAGGGTAAGTACCACGATGTGGTCTGGGGCACTGGGGATTGCAAGGTTGAGCAGGTCATTGCGGAAATGAAACGCCAGAAGTTTAAAGGACCGATCTCGGCGGAATACGAATATCACTGGGAAAACAATGGGCCAGAAATTGCCGAAAGTGTAAAGAACTTCCGGGAGATTTATAACCGCGTAAAGGTTCAGTAACTCATTGATTGAGTCATAAAAAAAGCTGCTGTTACGTAACAGCAGCTTTTTTTATGACTCCGTGTTACTACTCGGTTCGTAAACTCTTGCTCGGATTCATCAGGGCCGCCTTTATGCTTTGAAAACTAACAGTGAGCATAGCAACCGAAATCGCCAGCATACCGGCCACTGCAAATACCCACCAATCGATGGTAATCTTATAGGCAAAGTCTTCTAACCACTGGGTTGTGGCATACCAGGCAATTGGGGTAGCGATGGCAATCGCAATCAACACCAACTTCAGAAAATTAGCCGACAGGAGCGTAACAATGCTACTGACCGACGCGCCCAGGACTTTACGGATGCCGATTTCTTTGGTACGTTGTTCGGCCGTAAACATGGCCAGACCGAATAAGCCCATACATGAAATCAGAATAGCGATGGTGGTGGCTGTATTAATAAGCTGACTCGTTTTTTGCTCCTTTTCATACAGCTTAGCAATCGAGTCGTCCAGAAATGAGTACTCGAATTTATTGTCGGGATATACCTGGTTCCAGGCCTTTTCAATGGTCGCTAAAGTACCTTGCATATTGCTCAACGACTTGCCTCTTGTGGCTAATTTTACCCCGATATTTTGGGCCTGTCGGGGCATATACCCAATAAAGACCGGGCTGATCTTCTCATGAAACGATTGCTCATGGAAGTCGGCCACCACCCCAACAATTGGATACGTTTTTCCTTGAAAGTCAATGAGCTGATTAAGGGCCTCTGCCGGTTTCTTGAAGCCTAACGCTTTGGCGTACGTTTCATTAATGACCAGTTCCCGTAGTGAATCGCTTTGGCGATAGTTTCGGCCGGCCAGTAATCGAAGCTGATACAAAGGAATAAAATTTGCGTCTCCCACTTTAGCTGAAACATCCATTTCTATCTCCTTTTTGCCCCGGTATTTCAGCTTAGTTACCATGTAACTCTCACCCATTGGCGGAAACCATTCCATGGTAACTCGGTCGACCTCCGACAATTGTTTTAGTTTTTGAGCCAGAACGTCACTCTTACCCAGGCGACCCGTTTGAAGCGAAATAATAGCGTCGGTCGAAAAACCCAGGTCTTTAGTACGCATAAAACTAAGCTGACGACCTACAAACAAGGTGCCAATAATGAAGACCAGTGAAACGGTGAACTGGAAAATGATCAGGCTCTTACGTAGGTAACCTTTCTGATTGCCGACTACTGCGTTCTGCCCCTTTAGAGTAAGCGCAGGTCGGTATGACGATAATATCCATGATGGGTACAGGCCCGAGAGAAAAGCCGTAAGACACGTAATAAGCGCCAGAAATAGCCATGTTTGCGGATCTAACCCATTGAAGCCAACGCCCTCAGGAATGAATGACTGGAAGGCTGATAACACGGGCTTTGTGAGCACTAACGAAATGAGTACGGCAAAAACAGTTAAAATGAGCGTTTCGCTCATGAACTGAGCAACCAGACTGCTCCGATTACTACCCAGCACTTTCCGAAGTCCTACTTCCTGCGCTCGCCGAATAGACTGTGCCGTAGTCAGGTTGATAAAATTAATTGCGGCAATCAACAAGATAAACAAAGCAACGCCCATGAGTCCGTAAAGCGTGGGTAAGTGGGCTTTTCGGGAGTAATTATCTGCGTAGTTGGCGTTGAAATGCAAGTCAGAGAGGGGTTGAAGAGCCGGTACAAATTTGAAACCCTGCTTGAAATGTTGTTTAGAGAATTGCAGAAAGGAATTCGTTAATTGGGTGGGCGACGTACCTTGCGGCAGTTTTACGAAGGCCTGCGATGCCGACCAGATGTCGTCCCATTGGTCAAGGTTTATGCTGCCTTTCATCTGGCTGCTGGCCCTGATCGTTGAAAACGAAATAAAGTCGGTGAACCTGAAATCAGTCGGCTGTTCCCAATCTTTCACAATGCCTGCCACGCTAACCCGTAGGGAATCCCAATAGATAACCTCTCTGCCCAGCATCTGGTCCAGGGGTAAATTACCAAAGTACATACGGGCTTTACGCTCCGAAAGAACCAGTTTGAAGGGCTCATTTAAGGCAACTTTAGGATTACCAGCTAGCCACTGGTAGTTGAAGATGTCAAAATACTGTGGCTCAGCGACGATAATGTCACCGTGACTTTTGTTGTCGAATCGCCTGGGTTTTTCTTTTCCGTCGGGAATGAGGACCTGCGACTCAATGTTATGAAACGCAGCTACTGTTTCCAAACCAGGAATCTCCTCCCGAATTGCCTTCGGTACGGCATTGGGGATAAATCCAACGGGATGCTTCTCGCCCCCTGCGCCATACTGAGACTCACCGACCAGGCGGTAGATCCGCTCTTTATCAGGAAAGAACGTATTGTAGCTTAATTCAAAGCTAGTGATGAGGTAAATCACCAGACAAGCTGTTACGCCCAGCGTAAGGCCGGATAAGTTGATAAGTGTACTGACTCTATGCTTCGTCAGCGTACGGAAAGCCGTTTTCAAATAATTACGTATCATGGCAGGGCTTACTAGAAAAGGTGATGAATACTCACTCGGTTGACGTTTAATGGCAAATGGCTTCGTGATGAATCCCAATACTTCCCACGTATATTGCCGCCGGGCACTCCGCTCGCCAAACAGGGTCGCGTTGCGTTGGAAGCGCTCGTGCAAGTCGCCCTGCACTTCTTCCAGCAAGTGCGGAGCACAGAACCATTCGAGTAAGCGATCGGCTGTACGCGGAGGGGTAGGGCGGTCCGGCGATCCGGCGGAGGGCTTGGGGGTTGGACTCATGGCGTTGGGCTTAGGGCAGGGGCGGACTTGGTGTTACCCTATGCCCCCACCTCCAGGCTATTTATTCGCTACGTAATGACTTAACCGGATTCATCAACGCTACTTTGATACTCTGGAAGCTAATCGTGAGGATGGCGACTAACATTGCCAGCACACCCGCTACCACAAATACCCACCACTCCACACCAACTTTGTATTCAAAACCCTGCATCCATTGGGTCATCGCATACCAGGCAATTGGAGACGCAATCAGGATAGCGATAATCACAAGCTTAAGAAAGTCCATGGACAGCAACGTAATGATGTTGGGAACTGTGGCGCCGAGCACTTTACGCACGCCAATTTCTTTGGTACGTTGCTCCGCTGTGAATGCTGCCAGCCCAAATAAGCCCAAACAGGAGATGAAAATAGCCAGAAAAGCAAAGTAGTTAGCCAGACTACCGACGACTGTTTCGCTTTTGTAGAGGTTACTGTATTCCTCATCGGCGAAGCGGTAGGCAAACGGAAACTTCGGATTCATCTGTTTCCACAGCGTCTCCATACTTGCCAGGGCCTGTTGAGTCTGACCCGGTTGCGTCCGAATCATGAAGTTTTGCGACCCCGGCTCGGTACTCAGTCGAAAAATTAACGGCGTAATCGGCGTGTGCAACGACTGAAAGTGGAAGTCTTCGATTACGCCAATAATCTTGCCGGGCTTGCCCCACATAGTTAGCGGTTGACCAACCGGGTTTGCGTAGCCAATCCGTTTCGCGGCTGTCTGATTGATGAGGTAATTGGTCGTATCGGTGCTGAAAGCAGGAGAGAAATCGCGGCCGCTCAGCTTCAGTTTCAACGTCTTGGCAACATCGTAGCCAACGGACGTTTGCGCAAACTCAATGTTCACATTCGGGTCTTTGCCCGGCCAGCTAACCCCCCCTGTGCTGCTGCCAATGTGGTGGGGCGCTTCCTGTATAGAGGATACGGACAGAACACCGGGCATCCGAAGGAGCTCATCACGGAAGGTCTTATACGTCGATTGAGCCGCTAGTTCGCCCTCAACGGGTATATAGATCAGGTTTTCACGATCGTAGCCAAGGTTCTTCGTCTGTATAAAATTTACCTGCCGATAGACAACGATAGTCCCGACAATAAGCAGTGTCGACAAAACGAACTGAAAGACCACCAAACTTTGCCTGAACAACCGGGCACCAGCCCCAAACTTAAGCGATCCTTTCAGAACGCGAATTGGATTAAGCGACGATAAAAACAAGGCAGGATAGCTCCCAGCCAACAGACCCGTTACAATGGTGATGCCGATCAACATCAGCCAGAATTGAGGCTCGTTGACCTGTAAGCTGATGTGTTTGCCCGTTAGAGAATTGAACGCGGGCAAGAGCAAATTGATTAGTATCAGTGCAATTAATAAGGCCATCGACGTAAGCAACAGAGACTCGCCAATGAACTGCCCAACCAATAGCCCCCGCATGGCGCCGACGACCTTACGAACGCCTACTTCCCGCGCTCGCTTGACCGATCGTGCCGTGGCTAAGTTCATAAAATTAATGCAGGCAATCAGGAGCAGAAAGGCCGCTACAATGCTAAACAAGCGTACATACTCGATGCGGCCCCCGTCCTGCTGTCCATTCTTAAAATTTGAGTACAGGTAGGCGTCAGGCAGCGCGTGCAGAAACAGCTGGGCGTCGAAACTACGGCCAATCTCTTTGTTGTATTTTCTTAGAAATGGTGTAAGCTTCGCATCAACTGCGGCAACATTTGCATCAGTGCGAAGCTGAATGCGGGTGTGTGGTCCGTTGTTATTCCAATCCTTCATCCACGGATTCCGCGTGAGGCAGTCCTGCCAGTTAAGCAGGAAATCGTATTTGTCAGACGAGTTGCTGGGCAGGTTTTCGAATACGGCCGTTACCTGATAGTCGCTTTTATTATCGATGCGAATGCTTTTGCCAATCGCCGTCATTGGGTTACCAAAGTAGAACTCGGCTACTTTTCTGGAAATAGCCAGACTATTCGGTGTATTAAGTGCAGTCTCGGGCGTACCGGCCAGCAGTGGTATACTGAACATTTTAAACCAATCGGCCCCGGCCCAGTGACCCCCTTCTTTGTTAACTTTATCACCGACGCTAAATGTCATACGGGCTTCCCAGCCGGTATAGCCGGCCGCATGAACAACCTCCGGAAACTGCTTCTTCAGTTCATCGGCCAATACGCCCGGTGTGAAACGACCTGTTTCAACTTTGCCGTCGTACATCTGTCGCTGCATAACGTGATACAACTGCGGCCCGTTGGCGTGGTAGTTGTCTACGCTTAACTCGTCTTGAACCCAGAGTAAGATCAGGAGGCTACTTGCAATGCCGAGGGCAAGTCCTAAAATGTTGATGCCCGAAAAAGCTTTACTGCCGACGATGTTCCGCCAGGCAATTTTTAGATAATTACGTATCATATCAGGATGTGAGAAAAATGGTGATGAGTACTCGCTCCGTTGACGCTTAACGGCAAATGGCTTTGTGATGAACCCCAATACTTCCCAGATATATTGCCGCCGGGCACTCCGTTGGCCGAACAGGGTCGCCCGTCGTTGAAATCGCTCATGCAAGTCCCCCTGCACTTCTTCTAGCAGGAGCGGAGCGCAGCACCATTCCAGCAGACGGTCAGCCCACCGCGGTGGTCCACTGCTGCGTGACCTTGTGGACTTCATATGCTGATAGCGGGTAATGAATTAGGTAAAATTGAATTCCACAATTGTTCGCGTACCGATCGGATATCGTGTAGTGTCCGGCTACCCAGCATTGTTACGGTGAACAAGCGTTTCCGCCGACCTCCGCGTTCGGCGGTGGCATCGCCCATGTGAGACGACAGCATACCTTTCTCTTGCAAGCGATGCAGCGCAGCATGAACGGCGCTAATGCTGACTGAGCGGCCGGTTTGCCGATCCAATTCATCAGTGATAGCGACGCCATACGCCCCATCACCCAGCACGGCAACGGTCAATAAAACTATTTCTTCAAACTCGCCCAGATAGGTTCGTTTCATAACAGCTTGTTATTTTCAACTTTTGTAGAACAAATGGCTTGCCAACTGCTAAAAATTGCTTTCCGGCCTAAAATACCGCTATTCGTTGTCAGCTACATGTCCGAAATCGTACACGAGCTGTCCGAAGCTGAACAATCCAGAACAAATGAGGGGACTAGAAAGCGCGAGTACGTATTTTTGCCATTTGTTTACGTTTACTCGCTAACTGCTTACCACGAATGGCCCTGAAAACCTTAGTTAAAATTTCGAACGTTACGAACCTTAGCGACGCCCGCTACTGCGCTGGAATGGGCGTGGATATGCTGGGTTTTTCGATGGATGAGGATGCTCCCGAGTATGTTGACCCGAAAAAATTTGCCGAGATAAAGTCTTGGGTAGCTGGGGTGCAGATCGTGGGGGAAACGTCGGCGATCGACCCGGAAACCATTGAGCACCTTCTCGAAGCCTACCAGCCTGATTTATTGCAGGTTGATGAAGCCGCTCTGTTACCTTACTTAGGTACGTACGGTAAGCCAATTGTGCTCCGGGTCGATTTGGCGCAGATGACACTTGACCAACTCGATACCCTGTTTCAAACGGGGTCAGCTGGTGCCGAATACATCTTGCTTGAAAGTAACAGCCCACTCCATCTAGACGATGACTTGAAAACGGCCCTGCAACGGCTTTCCACTCGGTACCCTATCCTGTTAGGTATTGGGATTTCAGTCGCAAATGTGCACACACTACTGGCTGAGCTTCCTGTGCGGGGGATTGCGCTGAGTGGCGGTGACGAAGAGCGGCCAGGTAATAAGGAGTTCGGTGAACTAATGGATATTCTGGAAGCGATTGAAGTGGATTAGCTGGGGGCTTAGGTCAGATCGCTATGATTTTGTCACCCCATGCCCTATACCCTCAGCTCTTTGCCGATACCACTACTATGCATTACCTACTATCATTGAAAACCTACATCCATCCATACGCGCGTCCATCCGTCCAATTGTCTTTTCTCGGGATGTGTTTACCCGCTACGTTTACATCGGATTTAGACACCGGGCCGGCGTTCCGGCAGAAGCCATGAACAAACGATTAGAACGCATCTCCGACGAAGCAATGATCGGGGGCGTCGCGGCCGGACTGGCCCACTATTTTGGATTGAATCGCACAGTGGTGCGACTGATTTTTCTGATTGGTATTCCATTGCCAGGCTTTCCGGCCTTACTGATTTACATTATCTTGTGGATTGCCATGCCGAAGCAGCCGCTCGGAGCGTCCGTCAATCAATTAACTGTTTACGCAAATCCTGTTTTCTCCATGAATCCTTACAACCCCAACCAACCCGCATCACCTGACCGTAGCGTTGTCGGTGGAGCCGTTCTGATTGTGCTCGGCGTTTTATTCCTGCTCGACCGCTACTTCGATATCGATTTTGGTGATCTGTGGCCCTTTGTATTGATTGCAATTGGACTGTGGCTCATTTTCCGCGACCGGATTAAAACGCCATTCGATTCAAACCAAAATAATACCAACAACCCACTGTGAACCAGGAATGATGAATTATAAATGATGAATGACAAGCCCGAAAACATCATCATTTATAATTCATCATTCATAATTGAAAAACGATCATGCAACGTAGGAACGGACTATTCTGGGGTATTTTTCTGCTAACGCTGGGGGTGTTGTTCCTGGCCCGGCGGGCGGGTTGGCTGGATGTAGACTGGCATGCGCTCGTCAACCTTTGGCCGGTTCTTTTGATCCTGGCTGGTATTAACTTGATTCTGGAGCGACGAGGTAATCCAGCCGCTTTCGTCACAACGGTTATACTGGCAGTAGCCGTACCGACTACGATATTTGGCCTGTTTGCCCGCAACCGTGATCATCATGAATACAACATGCGCTGGCATCATGACGATGACAACGATGATCAGGATGATAACGGTGACGACGACGATGATGATAACGAAACCGATTATCGGGCGGAACGTGAAAGGCGAGACGAGGCTGATACTGAGGTTCATTCGAACACCTTTGCGGAGTCAATGGACGGCGATACCCGCGAGGCTGTTCTAAAATTGTCGGGAGGAGCCGGGCGATTTGTCATCAGCGAACCAACAACCGAGCTCATAAAAGCGGATACAAAGCAAACCGTTGGTAGTTATTCGATGTCGGTAGACCGCGACGAAACTACGCATATTCCGACCATTGAACTTAAGCCTACGGAAGAGCATCAGAACATCGATTTGAAAGACGGGAAGTTCGAAAACCGGGTGGATGTACATTTAAACACCAAACCTGTTTGGACGATGGACGTGGCTCTGGGGGCCGGTCAAGGTGATTTAGATTTAAGCCCCTACGCCATCAAAAGCCTGAAAATTGGTGCCGGAGCCGCCGATCTTGACCTTAAGTTAGGGGCTAAAGCGGATGCCTCCGATGTAAAGCTCGATGTAGGAGCGGCCTCTGTTACGGTACGTGTACCAAAAGAAGTGGGCTGCCGAATAAAAAAAGATGGCGCTCTGAATCTGGAACAACTAGACGACTTTACGGAGGTAGGCGGGGGAGAGTTTGTTAGCCCTGGATATGATGCTGCTGCCAAAAAAATGACAATCCGTTTCGATGGGGGTATCTCCAGTTTCAAGGTCATTCGATATTAAATTCGGTTATTAGGGTAAATGTTAGTGGTTTAGCGGTTGGTTTTAGCTTATTATAGTTAAATTCAACCGCTAAATATCAACCTGACAAAATACCCTACGTGATGATCAGAGTTCTTCGCTCAGTTACTGTCGTTCTGTTGCTTAGCTCACGGCTGGCGCAGGCGCAAACCCTTCCATCGCCGAAAGAGCACTTCGGCTTCAACATTGGCGATAACTACCAACTCGCCACCTACACCCAGACCGAAGCCTATTTTAAAAAACTTGCAGCTTCGGATCGCACCAAACTTGTTGACATCGGACCTACAGAGGAAGGTCGTCGGCAGTTTATGATGATCGTTTCGTCGCCCGCCAATCTGAAAAAGCTGGATCGCTACAAAGAGATCTCTCAGAAACTGGCCCGGGCCGAAAACCTGACCGATGAGCAAGCCCGCGCCCTGGCCGAAGAAGGCAAGGCTATCGTCTGGATCGATGGCGGTTTGCACGCGACCGAAACCGTTGGTACGCACCAGCTCATCGAGACAGCCTGGCAGTTAGTAAGCCGGAAAGACCCCGAAACGATGCGCATTCTGGATCAGGTAGTTATTTTGCTCACCCACGCTAATCCCGATGGACAGGAGATCGTGACGAACTGGTATATGCGGGAGCCAAAACCCGAGAAACGATCACTCGAAAACCTGCCTAAGCTTTATCAGAAATACGTTGGTCACGACAATAACCGCGATTTCTTTATCATGAACATGAAAGAATCGCAGAACATTGGGCGTCAACTGTTCGTCGAGTGGATTCCGCAGATCATGTACAACCACCACCAGCGCGGTCCTGCGGGTTCAGTGCTGGCTGGTCCGCCGTATCGCGATCCCTTCAACTACGTCTTCGACCCGATGATGGTAACCGGCATTGATGCGCTGGGTGCGGCTATGTATAACCGGCTGAATGCCGAGAACAAACCTGGTTTCACGCGGCTCAATGGGGCTAGTTTCTCTACCTGGTATAACGGTGGCCTGCGCACAACCACTCACTTTCACAACATGATTGGTTTGTTAACCGAGATTATCGGTGGGCCAACCCCGGAAGACGTACCACTGGTACCCCAGCGACTCATTCCGAACGGAGCGACGCCCAGCCCGGTTACTCCGCAAAAGTGGACGTTTAAGCAGTCAATTGATTACTCGCTGTCGCTGAATTATGCTGTGTTGGATTACGCAGCTCGTCACCGCGATGAGCTGCTTTTCAACATCTACCACATGGGTAAGAATGCCATTGATCATGGTAGTCATGACTACTGGACGCTTTCGCCGAAACGGGTTGACGCCATTAATCAGGCGTACAGAAACGATCAGAGAAAACTAACTTCCAACGAAGCCCCAAACTCGGCAAATACGGCGGCTAGTGATCCCATGGGGTGGTCGAACCGAAATGCGGGTATACATGTCAAGTATTACGATTCGGTGATGCGAGCCCCAGCTCTGCGCGATCCGCGTGGCTACATCATTTCGGCCGATCAACCCGATTTTCCAACGACTGTGGGGTTCATTAACGCGCTCATCAAAACAGGACTGGTCGTGCATAAGGCAACCGCCGACTTTAGCGTTGCCGGCAAGAAGTATCCAGCAGGTTCGTACGTCATAAAAACCAATCAGTCGTTCCGGCCGCATTTACTTGATATGTTCGAACCGCAGGACCACCCGAACGATTTCCAGTATCCGGGTGGCCCGCCCATTCGCCCTTACGACGCAGCTGGCTGGACGCTGGCGTACCAGATGGGGGTTCGGTTTGATCGCTTGCTTGACGACTTTAACGGGCCATTTCAGCGGATACCCTACGGAGAATTGCAGTCGCCGAAAGGAGAAGTAAAAGCGGCTTCGTCGGTAGCGGGCTATGTCCTGACTCCCCGGTCTAACTACTCCTTCACGGCGGCTAACGATCTGCTGAAGGCGGGCGTTGACGTATTCCGAGTATCAGGCGGCACGGCGACCAAGGGTGGGGTAGAACCCGGTGCTTTTTTCGTACCTGCGGGGGCAAAAGCTAAATCTGTTCTGGATAAATCAGCGGCTGACTTAGGTCTCGAAATTACGGGTGTAGCTCAACGTCCGGCTACCCTAACCAAAGTAGCTCCCATGCGGATTGCCCTGTGGGACACGTACGGCGGATCGATGCCTTCAGGTTGGGTACGTTGGCTTATGGAGCAGTATCATTTCCCGATTCAGGTTATATATCCGCAGGACATTGACGCGGGCGATCTGCGTAAGAAATATGACGTCATTGTGTTTGTAACGCGGGCTATTCCGCCAGTGGGTGGCCAGGATAATAACGAACGAGGCTTTGGCGGACGGGAGCCCAAAGCAGAAGAAACGCCAGCGGAATATCGACCCTGGTTGGGTAAAATCACGGCCGATAAGTCTATACCTCAACTTAAGCAGTTTATGGAAGCTGGCGGATCGGTGGTAACTATTGGTTCCAGCACAAACCTGGCGTACCATTTAGGCTTACCGGTGAAAAACGCGCTTGTGGAGATGACGAACACGGGACAGACTCGGCCGTTGCCCAGTGAGAAATATTACATTCCTGGCAGTATTCTGCGGGTCAACGTTGATTCAACGAACCAGGCGGCCTGGGGTATGCCCGCTCAAAGTGATGTGTATTTCGACGCCAGTCCGGTATTCAAACTCGCTCCTGATGCAATCGCTAGCGGAAAAGTAAAACCGTTGGCCTGGTTTGCAACCGATAAACCATTACGTAGCGGCTGGGCCTGGGGTCAGTCGTATTTGCAGGATGGTGTTGCCGCTTTTGTCGCCCCAGTCGGCTCTGGTAAGCTATACGCGTTTGGACCGGAAATCACATTCCGGGCGCAGGCACATAGCACCTTCAAATTCCTGTTCAACCAACTTTATACCAACTCGGGGCCGAGAGCGTTAGCCTCCGATACGGAGTAAACTTTGACTGCTGTTTACAAAAAGAAAGCCGCTCCGATTATCGGAGCGGCTTTCTTTTTGTAAACAACAGGGTTAATTTCCCTGACCATTCAACTGCCGGAGCAGTATTCGATTAAAGTCGCGCTCGGTTTTATACAGTTCGTTTAACTGCGCCGGGCTAATAACTTTCAGAAACCGACTCATATATTCTTCATCCAGATCAGCGAGCTTCTGCTTGGTGGCATTGATTTCCCGCAAGCCGTCTACTAACTGATTATTATTTAGGTTATTGCGCGATGGCTCATTGCCCAACTGCCGAATTCTCCGGTTTAACTCCTGCTTTTTGGCGTTATATTCATTGTAAACGGCCCAAAATTGCGGAGCCTGATCCGTGGTCAGATTCAGACGGTTCGTGATCATTCCAATTTTAGCCGATTCAATTTTCTGGCGGCCGTTGAGGTCATTTTGCGCTCCGGCAACATGCGCCATCAATACGAACCCAACTAGCCAACCCATCCATGCGTGTCTCATTGTGGTAAAATTAACCATTCTTAAAATTAAGAGCCTTGGCTACCTTCTCGCAGACCCTGCTCATCAATAAGTTGCTGAATATCGGCGGGCTGTACATTAAGGTACTGGATTGCCGTTGTATCGTTGCCGAGCGACGAATGAATCTGTTGCGTATCGGCCAATTCGTATGGGTCAATGCCCTGGTCGTCGAGATAAGCGGCAATGACCTCATTGCTTACACCACTCAATGCTTCATTACCTAACGATTCCTGCCGTTGTGGCAATGTCTGCCAGATCAGCACAGCAATTAAACTGGCTCCCGCCAAAGACGCTACGGTCCGTTGCCACGACCAGCTAATGGAAAAAGCAGGTTTGGGCTTACGAGTAACGCGTGCCTGTACCCGCGACGGTAAGGCGTCGAAGTAGCCATCCGGCACACTAAACGGCTCTTGCCGAAGCGGGTGCTCGGGAGGAAGTTCATCAAGCCGGAAGTAATTGTTCTCGTTCATTGTATTCTTGTGTACAAGCCACACGATTTGTCTGCCTATTTCTAGGTTTGACAGCTCGTACAGGCTGGGGTTTAATCGGTTGTATCGGATTTATTCAGATAATCTTCAATTTTTTTGACGGCGAGGTGATACGATGCTTTCAGCGCGCCGACCGACGTGCCGGTAATCTCCGAAATTTCTTCGTACTTCATGTCGTCGAAGTATTTCATATTAAACACCAGCCGTTGCTTATCGGGCAATTTAAGCAGCGCCTTCTGTAGTTTTAGCTGCACCTCTTCGCCACTCGGATCGTTCCCGGACGTAACGTAGTCGGAGTTACTTTCGAGCTTCTCCATCAATTCGCCTTCCACATCGCCAATTGGTAGGAAAAAACGCCGACGTTTCTTGTTCAGAAAGTTGAGGCATTCGTTAGTGGCAATGCGATAAATCCATGTATATAACTGACTATCACCCCGAAACTGTTCCAGGCTATTCCAGACTTTTATAAACGTTTCCTGCACCAGATCATCGGCATCGTCGTGGTCAATGACCATTTTACGGATATGCCAGTAAATTTTCTGCTGATACTGACGCACCAGCAGATTGAAGGCATAATTCCGGCTCGACGGGTCGCGATATTTAGTAAGCAGTTCTTCGTCAGTCATAAATAAGCGGTAAGTTTATAAGTGGTAAGTGGTAAGTAATTAACTACTTACCACTTGATCACTTACTACTTACGACTAATTACTTTTTTCACCTGCTCAACAATCTTGTCGGCGGTGAGGCCATACTTCTTCATTAATTCGTCGGGAGTACCGCTTTCGCCAAAGGTATCGTGAACGCCAACGTATTCGATGGGAGCAGGATAGTTACGGGCAAGCACCTGGGCTACACTGTCGCCTAAACCGCCGTTGATCATGTGTTCTTCCGCCGATACGGCACAACCTGTTTTCTTAACAGACGCCAGAATGGCTTCTTCATCTAACGGTTTAATTGTGTGGATATTGATGATGTCGGCTTCAATACCCTCTTCGGCCAGCATTTCCCCGGCTTTGATTGCCTCCCAAACGAGATGGCCTGTACAGAAGATTGACACTGCGGAGCCTTCGTTAACGTGCCATGCCTTACCAATTTCAAATTTCTGATCGGCTGGCGTAAAGATTGGAATCACCGGACGACCAAACCGTAGATAAACGGGCCCTTCATAATCGGCAATAGCGATGGTGGCGGCTTTCGTTTGGTTATAATCGCAGGGGTTGATGACGGTCATGTTCGGCAACATCTTCATCATGCCCAGGTCTTCCAGGATCTGGTGAGTGGCACCATCCTCACCAAGCGTTACGCCCGCGTGTGATGCACAAATCTTAACGTTCTTGTTTGAGTAAGCAACTGACTGACGAATTTGGTCGTAAACTCGTCCGGTAGCGAAGTTGGCGAAGGTGGTGGCGAATGGAATTTTGCCACCAATGGTCAAACCCGCCGATACACCAATCATATTCGCTTCGGCAATACCGCACTGAATGAAGCGGTCGGGATTTTCCTTGATGAACGTTTCGAGTTTCAGTGATCCCGCCAGATCCGCTGTCAGCGCAATAACGTTCGGGTTCGAGCGACCCAGTTCGGCGATGCCCGCGCCGAAACCTGAGCGCGTATCCTTTTTTTCGGTGTATTCGTATTTTTTCATGGTCGTTTTTAATTCGCCGAAGCGAGGGTTTGCAATTTAGTTAGAAAATAACGTGCCGACGGACAGTTCGGGTGCTGAGCAGCCTGCTCAATGCTGAAGCCGTAATTGAGCATGCGACTAACGAGAATACTTTTGCTACCAACACCGCGATTTGTTTTTGCTAAAAATAACTGCTGAAGCGTGGCAAACGGACTCATTTCCTCTTCTGGTAAGTTGAACACGAAAGCTGGATCACTAAATAAGTTTTGTAAGGTCTGCGTGTCACTCAGAAACCATGCTTCGATTTGTTTGACTGCGACAATGATTAGTTGGTCTGCTCGTTCGGTGATCCGTTGCCGAGTTGATGTAATACAACTGTCAACATCCAGGTCCGTTAGAATTATTATCTTGTGCACACCTCGATCAAGCAGTTCTTGGCGTAGAGCTTCAATCTTGTGGGGAAGTAAATTACCATTTCCTTTTGCATCAATGACCGGAAGTGAACAGTCAAAACTGTTTAGACGCAGCCACTCTTGAAAACTGTCTGATTCGATAATATTTTTCTCGGTTTTGCCTTCACAAATGAAACCTATTTTTACCACGGAAGCCCCCCTCCAAGAGCATTCATCAGCCAAGCTTCGTCCATACGTAAGCCATGGAAATCACGACCTTTGAATTGTTTGGTTTGCGTGGCTCCATTGACCTTATCAACAACAATAATTTCATCGGAAGTTAATTGTGCTGCCAACGTTTGTGAGTGCGTATTAAGCCAGATAAAATGCCCATATGTTTCACAGGCGTAGCGGCATAAGTTAACCAATTCTTTAATGACATCTGGGTGCAAACCATTCTCTGGTTCTTCAATACAAAGGAACTGCGGTTTATCACTTTGGTAAACGGCCGTTAGTAGAGCCAGAATGTTGTAAGTACCATCAGAGATTAAATCTTTAGTGAAGTGATCAACAGAATATTTCTCGTACCATTGAATCTCATTATGCTCGTCAATCGAAACATAATCGAAACCTGGAACGAACAAGAAAAGCCATTCAAAAATTTCTGGACGCATTTTGTCATCAAGGAGGATACGTTTGAGGACTTTCTCTAAATTAGTTGCGGCTGAATTGAGAGAACGATCGTCTTGGTAATTGTATCTTGGGGACTTACTGCTGTTAATAAAAACTTTACTAAAGCCAAGGTAAAATTGGTCCTGTGTATCAGTTGATAGATTTAACCATTCATTCTGGATCTTATTGGGTAAATGAATTTTATCTTGTATAGCATCGTATGCGAATCTAATCTCAGTGTATTCAGTTTCTTCACCAAAATCGGTTCTAAAATAAAATCGACTCAGGTGGGCCCCACTTCGGTAACTGATCTTACTTACACCACCAAATTCCCTAACTACTTCAGATACTAGTGTCTTAGAGCATCGATTCACAAACTCCAAAGCCTCGAAAATATTCGATTTGCCCGACCCGTTGGGGCCAACAAAGACCGTGAACGGATTGGGCTCAATGAGCTCAATCCGTTCTATGGACTTGAAATTTTCGATGACAAGGCGTTTGATGTTCATATGCGCTGTCTGAAACAGCAGGATGCTGTTTTAAACGATTAATAATCGGTTACGCCAACTGAAAGAGGGAGGCCATTCAGTGCCTGGGTCAATTGCTCGGCGTCAGGAGCCGTACCGTGCCATTTGTAGTTGCCAACCATGTAATCCACGCCAAAGCCCATTTCAGTATGCATCAGGATTAAGGTTGGCACGTCAGGGTTCTCCTGGGATTTCTTAAGCGTACGGATCACTTCGGCCATGTCGTTGCCTTCCATTTCTTCAACGAACCAACCAAACGCCTTGTATTTAGCGCCCAGATCGCGGTTGCTGTTCACATTGTCGGTCGTACCGTCGATCTGAGCATGGTTCAGGTCAATAATAGCCGTGAGGTTACCCAGCTTCTTGTTCGGGGCAAATTGCGCAGCTTCCCATATTTGGCCTTCTTGCTGCTCACCATCACCCATCAGGACGTACACGTGTTTGTCATCACCGTTGAGTTTTTTGGCGTAAGCCGCGCCACTCGCTACCGATAAGCCTTGGCCGAGCGAACCCGAAGCGATCCGGACGCCGGGTAAGTGTTCAGCGGTGGTGGGGTGACCCTGGAGTCGGCTGTCCAGCTTGCGGAAGGTGGCTAACTCCTTAAGTGGAAAATAGCCCGCCCGCGCCAGTACCGAATACCAGACTGGTGAAATATGCCCGTTCGACAAAAAGAAGAGGTCTTCGTCGCGGCCATCCATATCAAAAATTGGGTTGCCCTTTTCATCCTTTTTTCGGCGCATGATGTCGAAGTACAAGGCGACGAAAAAATCAGTGCAGCCTAATGAGCCGCCGGGGTGGCCTGAGTTAACGGCCGCAACCATGCGGAGAATGTCGCGCCGGACGGCGGTAGCAATGCCTTCGAGTTGTTCGAGTTCCATAAGGTAGCGCGGGTGGAAACCCGCTTTTGGGATTGATGAACGGGTTTCCACCCGAGTTACTTTAAAATTTGTTCTGCGTGATTTTTGGTATCCACTTTCGTAATGATGTCAGTGATAATGCCGTTTTCGTCGATCACGAAGGTTGTGCGAACGATACCCATAAATTTCCGGCCATACATAGCTTTTTCCTGCCAAACGCCATAAGCCTCAACAACCTGATTGTTGGTATCCGCTACGAGCGTGAAGGGCAGATCATACTTTCCAATAAACTTCTGATGTGCCGTTTGGTTATCGACACTTACGCCCAACACCTCATAACCAGCCGCCCGAAGGTCAGCGTAATTATCGCGTAAGCTACACGCCTGTGCCGTACAGCCGGGTGTGTCGTCTTTGGGATAAAAATACAGAACCACCTTTTTGCCTCGGTAATCAGACAACTTTATGGGCTGACCGTTTTGGTCTGTGCTGGTAAAATCGGGGGCAGGGTCGCCAATGGATAGCTTCATGTAACTTCTGGATTAGGCTAGTTAGCTTGTGGCTTTAAAAGTACTACTCTAAGTCTTGTTTACTATCGTCTGCGTCGCTTCGTGGTCGCTTTTCGGCGCACCACAGGACGTGGCTCGGCAATGGTTGTGCTATCCGACCCAATGTTACCCGAGCGATCTTTTACCTGCACAATTACTTCGGCCCCTGCTTCGAAAGGTTCACCGGGATTGAGTTTGTCTGACCATAGTAAGGCTCGTTTATAGTCATACTGCATCAGTACCCATTCGCCATCAACCAGCGCCCGGAATTGAGCAATACCCGACAGATCGTCACGGATTCTGGCCGAAATACCCGCAGGCGTTGCCGCCAGAATCTCCACCGTCGGCGGATTGGCATCGGTCAGCAGTTGGAATCGGCCCAGCGAACGAGTTTTAAATTCAATCTGTCCTTTATTCCAGGTTCCTCCCAGAAAGCTTTCCCGTCCACCGCTCGTCCAATAGGCTTTTGTCCGCATGGTATCGATAGCAATCGGGTAATTAGGTTTGTATTGAACAGTCAGATAATCATTCAGTGGAATTGTTGGCTGATTGATTTCAATGCCACCACCGGGCACCGGCCGTAGGGCCAGATGCAAGGTGTCAAACAAGGTCCTGGGACTGAACTCCAATCGGGTGTTACCATCCGTGAACACGTCGTTTCGGCCGGGAAGGATACGTTTTTTCAAATTAGTGCGAACTACACCCCGCCCAAACTGTACCGAATCGGGTAGTGTCTGCCGCAAATCTATGAGATAAATTGCCTGGTTGTTACGTACATAACTCGCGGGCAGTTCGGAGGTGGTTCGTCCTGTAAATAGTTTAGCAACGGGTGGATTTGAGGGTGACACATTCCGAACACTGAGTTTAAGCACGTTTTCGTCAGTCGTTATCGTCGCTGATGGGATTGCTGGGGAAAGATCGTCGTCGGACGTTGGTGAATAACTGGCGGGTTGGGCCAGTATGGAATCCATCTGGACTGGATTGTTGCTAGCGACTTCTGGCAAAACAGTAAACGTAAGCTGCGCCGAGTGATCGTATGCGTCGTAAAGAGTAAGGGTAACCTCGTGCGGCTTACCATCCAGCAACGGTAAGCGCCCTCGATACGCTGCATTGCTCTGTAATTTATACAGATTCAGAACGTTGCCATCGGCGATGTAAGCCCGGTGATACCGTTGGCCAGTCGTTTGCTCAACTTCGTAATTTTCGTGGATGTTCATGAACCGGGTATGCTCATTCGGGAAGCTGTTCATGTTATACGCGAATACTTCCCGGCCATCGAGCCGAATTTCGAGGCAACTGATTCCATTTCGGTAGGGCGACCCACTCGTTTTATCGTAGCCTAACACTTCCAGGCCAATCAGGCCCGAGGCAGAAATCGGCTGGGTGATCGTATACGTACCATCGGCCCGACGAACTGGAACGTAACTAATTCGTTGGTATTCGCCATTGACCCGTGAGGTGGGCGTCATTGTTTTCAACGCAATACGTTCAAAATAGGGGGGGACTTCGTCCTGAAGCTCCGAGAAATTATACAGGAGCGGATTAATGAGGTTGTCGTTGGCGTCTCTGATCTCAAAGTGCAGGTGAGGTCCACCCGATCCTCCGGTGTTTCCGGAAGCCGCAATGATGTCGCCTTTTTTAACCGGAAATTGGTCAGGAGAAGGCCGGAGGTCGATCTCAAAGGTCTTCTTCTCGTACTGTTGTTGCCGGAGGTAAGTACCCAGCGAGTCTTTCAGCGTTTTCAAATGGCCGTAAACGGTGGTCAGGCCATTGGGATGTTTAATGAATACGACATTACCATAGCCTCCGGTGAAGACGGCAATACGGGACACGTAACCATCGGCCGCTGCGTGTACATCGAGTCCTTCACGGCCACCGGTGCGGATATCTAAACCCGCATGGAAATGGTTAGCCCGAAGATCCCCCATTCCGCCTGATAATGAGTTGGCTCCCCCTGGCATGATCGGGAAGAGAAAGTAGCCGGTCTGAATCATGAGGTTGACCGGCGCTTTAGGCATGTTAGTAACGGGCTGGCCAAGAGCCAGACCTGCACTGAGCAAAATGGCTGAAAGAGTATGAACGAACGATGGTCTCAAAAGCGAAAAGAGCTACTTATTTTACGTCAAACGTGAGCATGGGCCGATCTTCAATATAAGCCGTAAGCCGGTCGCCAACCTGCACAGGACCGACGCCTTTGGGGGTGCCCGTGAACAGAATATCGCCCTGTTGTAACAAGAAATACCGGGACACAAACGAAATCAAATAATCAATTTTGAAAAGCATCAGACTCGTGTTGCCTTGTTGACGAGTTGCGCCGTTGACATCTAACCGAAAGTTTACGTTTTGCAAATCGGGAAAGTCTGTTTTCGGCACAAATTGAGAAATGGGCGCTGACCCGTTAAAGCCTTTGGCTAATTCCCAGGGCAAGCCTTTGGCCTTTAACTTACTTTGCACATCGCGTGCTGTAAAGTCAATGCCAACACCAATTTCATCGTAATATTTATGGGCAAACTTCTCGTCGATGTTTTTTCCAACCCGGTTGATCTTCACTAAAATCTCTACTTCATGATGAACATCGTTGGAGAAGTCTGGGTAGAAAAATGGCTCGTTCTTTAAGGGAATGGCCGTTTCAGGCTTCATGAAAATAACTGGATCGTCGGGCTGTTCGTTGTTAAGCTCCCGGATGTGTTCGACATAGTTTCGGCCAACGCAGATAAGTTTCATAGGCACTTGGAGCACAGGCTGGTCGTGTTTGCCTTTGGCCTGTTTTGAGCAGACTTAAGAAGAGGAAAGGCTTTTGCCTATATCATCTTCAGTTAAACTAATTAGACTGGCGCAAATCTACGGGTTAAAGAGGGCCTTGCCGCACCATTCAGGAAAATTTAAACAAATTTGGTGCGTTACGGGTCATACAGTGTTAGAATAACCATTCGGACAAAATTTAATAAGAATGAAAAGAGCAATAATTGCCATGCTACTGATCGGCTTTGCCGTAGGGTGTCAGAAAGTACCCATCACAGGGCGTAAACAGCTAGCTTTTGTGCCAAACAGTACGCTTCTGCCGCTCAGCTATCAGAATTATAAAGAAGTGCTCGATACCAGTCGTGTCGTTCGTGGTGGTTCACAGGCCGATATGGTTCGTCAGGTGGGTGGTCGGTTACGTCAGGCTATGGAGCAATACATGAATGCTAATGGATTTGCCGATCGGCTGGCTGGGTATCAGTGGGAGTTTAATCTAATTGAGAGTCCACAAGTCAACGCCTGGTGTATGCCAGGAGGTAAGGTGGCCTTCTACACCGGTATTCTACCGTATACGCAAAACGAAGCTGGCGCGGCTGCCGTGATGGGGCACGAAATTTCCCATGCTATTGCTGAACACGGCCGCGAACGTATGAGTGAGGGGGTTGTGTCGAATGGTTTGCTCACGGGTGGACAGTTACTACTTGGAAGCATGTCGTCGCCACAACGTCAGCAAACGAATCTATTGCTACTGCAGGCGGCTGGGGTTGCTTATCAATTTGGACGGCAACTTCCCCACAGCCGGGCGCAGGAATCGGAAGCCGATAAGTTAGGGGTAATTTTCATGGCTATGGCTGGCTATAATCCGCAGGAAGCGGTCAGCTTTTGGGGGCGCATGGCGAGAGCTGGTGGCGGTAAGAAACCACCCGAATTTTTATCAACCCACCCATCAGACGAACGTCGAATTAGAGATTTGCAGGCGTTGTTACCCGAAGCAATGAAGTATTACAAACGGTAAGACGTAGTGCCGCAAATCAAAAAAGCCAGAGTTTGCTGCTCTGGCTTTTTTGTTGATCAGATTAACCGCCATTGTCGGTCGGCACAGTCAAATGCAGCATTTACGAACGACGAACAACAGAACATATCATCGTACGCCCGTTTCTTTTAAGACTTGCTCCACTTTCTCAGCCGCTTCTTTCAGTAACACGGCAGAGTATACTTTCAGGCCGGACTCGTCGATGATGCGCGCGCCTTCTTCAGCGTTGGTGCCTTGCAGGCGAACGATAATTGGAATTGGAATATCGCCTATGGCTTTATACGCTTCAACGACACCCGTAGCAACCCGGTCGCAACGGACAATGCCGCCGAATATATTAATCAGAATGGCCTTTACGTTCGGATCTTTCAGGATGATCCGGAAGCCAGCTTCAACTGTTTTGGCGTTAGCTCCACCGCCTACGTCGAGGAAGTTAGCCGGCTCACCACCCGATAGTTTAATAATATCCATCGTCGCCATAGCCAACCCAGCGCCGTTTACCATGCAACCTACGTTACCGTCAAGTTTAACGTAGTTCAGGTCATTGGCTGTCGCTTCAACTTCGAGCGGATCTTCTTCGGTAATATCACGTAGGTTGGCCAGATCAGGATGGCGGTAGAGTGCATTATCGTCTAGGTTTACCTTAGCATCAACGGCCAGTATTTTGTTGTCTGAAGTTTTTAGAACCGGGTTGATTTCAAACATCGACGCGTCTGTATCCACATAAGCTTTGTAAAGTGAGGTAACGAATTTTACCATTTCTTTAAACGCTTCGCCTTCTAAACCTAAGCCAAACGCAACCTTGCGTGCCTGGAATGGCTGGAGACCCACTGCCGGATCGATCCACTCTTTCACAATCTTCTCGGGGGTATTGGCAGCTACCTCTTCGATATCCATACCCCCTTCGGTACTAGCCATGATAACGTTACAGGCCTTGCTCCGGTCGAGCAGAATACTGAGGTACATTTCTTTGGGCTCCGATGCTCCAGGGTAGAACACGTCCTGAGCGACCAGCACCTTGTTTACTTTCTTGCCTTCAGGGCCGGTTTGGTGGGTTACGAGTACGTTACCAATCAGGTTTTTGGCAATGTCGCGTACCTCATCAACCGACTTGGCAACAGCTACCCCCCGTTGTTCGGAACCGACAACTTTGCCTTTGCCACGTCCGCCGGCGTGGATTTGTGATTTTACGACGACAAACTTCGAGCCCGACTGTGCCATGATCTGCTTGGCTGCTTCAACGGCTTTTTCGGGTGATTCAGCCACAATGCCTTCCTGAATCCGGACGCCGTACTTCTTAAGAATTTCTTTACCCTGATACTCGTGTATATTCATGACAACTGCAACAAGGAGAGTTGGAAATCGTATTTTTGTGCGGCAAGTTAGCCAGAAAAAAGTGTTTTCAGTTTTTGGTGCTCAGTTTTTGATGATTACCTCAGAATACGACTGAAAACCTTGCACTTGAAACTGACATTCAAAAAACGTAAGATGCCCCTGCTTCAAACTACTGATCTACACCGAAATTATGGCGACCTGCCGGTCCTAAAAGGAATTAACTTAACGATCGAACCAAAGGAGATTGTGTCTATTGTAGGAGCGTCAGGGGCGGGCAAAACGACGTTGCTTCAAATTCTGGGTACGCTTGACCGACCTGATTCGGGTGAGCTACACATTGCCGAACAGAACGTGTTTACGCTCAATGACCGCCAGTTGGCCCGCTTTCGAAACGAACGTATTGGTTTTGTTTTTCAATTTAACAACTTGCTTCCTGAGTTTACAGCGCTGGAAAATGTTTGTTTGCCAGGTTTCATTGCCGGTAAAGAGGAGCAAGTCGTCCGTCAGCGTGCCGAATCGTTGTTGACGATGTTAGGCCTGCGCGAGCGGCTGAACCATTTACCCTCGCAGATGTCGGGTGGAGAGCAGCAACGAACGGCCGTAGCCCGTGCTTTAATCAATGAGCCTGCTATTGTGTTTGCCGATGAACCCAGCGGAAACCTTGATTCACGTAATGCAGAAGATTTACATCAGCTATTTTTTAAACTTCGAAATGAACTTGGTCAAACGTTCATTATTGTAACCCATAACGAAGCATTAGCTGCCATGGCCGACCGGACGGTAACCATCCGTGACGGTTTGTTATTTAATTGAGTGTTGTGACGACAAAATCAAGCGAGTTTGTTAGCCTTTTAAGTATATATACTTAAAAAAGTGAATATTTTTTTGCTATAATTATTCGGCCAAATGTCTGATAATCAATTTGCAAAAAAATTATGTAAATTTTTTTTTAGGAAAAGGGATCAAACTTCATTATTTTTGTTTTATAATTGTGTCGAAAAGAAAAGTTTTTCATAACGTTGAGTAAATCAGAAAGCCAAGAGAGTGTCTCGCTTGGCTTTTTTGTTTGTAGACAGGTGGACCTTCTGCCTACATTTTGTAAAAATTCTCTCTTTTTACGGTCGATCGTATTCTTCCCTTAGCATTCCGTACACCTTCAGGTCATAATAGTCATTGTCCACCCGCGAGGCTTTTCGCAGCGTGCCTTCGTGTCTAAAGCCTACAGATTGGTACAGTGCTTCAGCATGGATGTTAAATGATCGAACATCAAGCCAAAGCCGGTTAGCTTTCAGTATCTTGAACACGTACTGAGCAATTTCGCCAGATTACTGGACATGAGGGATAAAAGCAGAAAAGTGGCTGACCGATGGTAAGTTTAAGTTCGCTAAAACTTATCTAAACTACCACTATGGCCAAGCCACTTTTTACCAAATGTAGACGGTTCTTTC
>NZ_JBHULN010000015.1:0-116110 GCF_042684525.1 Spirosoma soli
TCTCGCGCCGACTCCTCACTCTGACTTGGGAACACTACGCCAAGCGACCGGGTATAGCCGACATGATTATTGCGGCAACTGCTTTAACGTATCCGGTTGAACTGTTCACCTTCAACAAAAAAGATTTCGATTTTGTCGAGGGCATCAGCTTTTACCGGCCTAAATACAAACATCAATACGGTCCTGAATCTGCGTAAGTCGGTTCCCCGGCGACAGGAGGCCGGCCGCGAGGTCAGGCCGACAGCCCAACCGGGCAGGGGCGTAAAGGGCTACGCCCATCAACCCCCGTGGGTGTTGGGTGCTGCCAACATGCTGTAAAGTGAGTGTTTGTGGGCTTCCGTGGGACAAGGATCACGGCTCGAAAAGGAAACCTTAGGCGTCCATGTCGGGCTGGCCTGCGACAGCGTAAACGCCCCGACTGGGCGGCTGTTGGCTCGTTAGGCGGTTTCGGTTGACACCAGAAACGCCCCATTGGGCAAACCTGACACTTGTTAGGGCACTTCTTGGTGACAGCTCAACGGATTTAATTAGGAAGACGATTATCTACCAAAATTTGAGATTATGAGCCTTTGCAAAGTTGTTAGTGCGTTGTTAGTAGGCATAATTCCTCTACTCGCTGTAGGCCAAAGCACGAATGGTGCGTCGATGTACAAAGTCATAGGGAACATAAACGGGCTATCAGAAGGAACCAAAATGTATTTGATTGACGGTAGTAAAAGAAAAGTAATCGATTCGGCAATGGTTAAAAACGGCCAGTTTATAATCGATGGTCATCTTTCCGAACCGGCTCATATCTACTTGCACGCTGGGAAAGGACAGGCGTCTAAAAAGCTGGCCGACATTCTGTTGGACAACCGGACAGTCTATGTGAAAGGTACTAAAGCCGAATATGATAGTGTCGCGGTCAGTGGCTCCGACATTGACCAGCAATGGAAAGACTGGTTGAAAGACGATCAACGAATCGGCTATCAACGGTATCAGGTCAGAAAAGTTTACGAGACCCTTATGAGCAAGAGCGACACCGTTAACGCCCATGCGTTGAAGAAGGTAATGGATGAAATGCAATCCTACCGAGTTGACCTGCTCAAGACATATGTAAAACGCTATCATGATACAGGGGCGGGGGCTGCTTTGCCTAATCTTTGTACGCTTGGGGAGTACTTAACAAAGGCGGATTATTCAGAAATGTACCGAACGTTAAGCCCTGCCTGGCAGCAGTCGCATTTTGGCCGGGAGATTCTGGCTGAAGCGTCTCGCAAGGCCAACGCATCCAATGGCAGTAGATAAGAGTGTGTGCATTTTTATTGCTCGTTGGGGGCTGGTTTGGGGACAGGCTGCCCGCCCCGAGGTCAGCTTAGCAGCCCAACATCCACTGGGTTCGCGGACGAACGAACCCAGAAGAACGCATGAGAATAGAAAGCCCACCTTTGGCCTTATATTTACATGGCTATTGGTAGCCCGTCACAGGGAAGATCGTCTCGTTTGTTGGTGCTTATCAACCCGTCCAACTGCCCGATTTGGCTATTCGTCATGAACGGGTTGACCCGTTCATGCCTTGAGAACCCAACTGGTAGAGGGGCTGCGGCCCCTACTCCGTACATCCTGATTATTGTCTTTCTAAAATAGCCCGCTGATAGCCTTTTTGTTCACTGCTACCCCATTTCGACTATGAAAAAGCAGAACAATCATTTGGCCATGCCCGTCGTCCATCAGCAGGTGGCGGGCATTGATATCGGCTCCCAGTTCCATGTAGTGGCCATTAGCGACAACCCCCAAGCAACACGTTCAGCAGTTTGGCGTCTCCACCGCTCCGGCGGCCCGTCAAAGAACTCTTTCGATTAGCCCAATGGCTGACCGACCACCAGATCAAACACGTTGCTCTGGAAGCCACTGGCGGTTACGAGCGACCCCTGGTCAACCTCCTTCAAGAGGCTGGATTTGACGTATTAGTCACCTCAGGAGCGAATACCGCTCCGGCGGCCCGGCAAAAACTATCGCCGGTTTAAATCCAACACGTCGGATGCCATCCACATCCGCACTCTGCACAGTTTGGGCTTGCTGCCACCGGTCTTCCTGCCTGATGAGTTTTCGACCCTGATTCGGCCCTTAGTTCGACTGCGTCGGAGTCTGGTCGAGGATGCTGCTGACTATATTCGCCGTATCCAGAAGGCTCTGCGGGCGGGTAATGTCCGGCTGGATGCTGTCTTGACGGATACCAATTCGGTATCCGGGCTACGGGTGATTGGGGCCATCTGTCAGGGTCAAGAAAACCCGGTTGAACTGGCGGCTTTGGTCGACAGTGGCTGCAAGAAGAAGCCGGCCGAAATTATTGAACTGTTACGAGGTAACTGGAATGGAGCCATGCGCTTTGAGGTGAGGAGCAACTATCGGCTCTACTTGAATCTCCAGGCCGAAATCGCTGAATTAGACAAGGAGTTGGATCGCCACTTCACCGACCATACTAACGGTATCGACCAGCCTCAAGCCGTGGCCGACCCGACGGTTGGCCGTCAGAAACTGCGACAGTCGCGCAATACCCCTCGATTGCCCATTGAGCAGTATGCTCACAAACTATTGGGCGTTGACCTGAGCAATATACCCGGCTTTGGTCGGGATGCATTGCTGACGTTCATGGCCGAGGTTGGGGAATCAATTGCCAAATTTCACTCAGCCAAAGCCTTTGCCAAATGGCTGGGGTTTACCCCGAACAACAAGGCATCGGGCGGCAAAGTGTTGTCGAAGAAAACCTTGAAAAACAAGTCGACCTTACCGAACACATTTCGGATGGTGGCCAACTCGTTGGGCAACATGAAGAAGCCCAACCCCATGACGGCTTTTTTTCAGCGAATCGCTTACAAAGCAGGCCGGATCAAAGCGATTACGGCCACAGCTCGTAAATTAGCCGTAGTGGTCTCCAAAATGCTGACAACTGGAGAAGCATACGAACCGACGAAGCTGGTACGAGATGCCGAGCAAGTCAAACAGCAACAGATTCGACAGATGAAGAAAAAGCTAGTTAAGTTTGGGATAACAGGAGCAGATTTAGGTCTTTTGCTAACTTGGCCGTAGTCTGATAATGAGTAGGTTAGAAAGCATGCGTACATCCATCCATGTGTGTAAAGGCTCCTGCGTCGCCATCAGCACATGGAGGTGTTGGGTGATGCCAAACAGCCAGTGATTCAAAGTCCAGCGTTCGGTCGACAAGTCGCCCGGCTCGATAGGGTGCTTTCGGTTCGTTAGCCGGCTGGCGTGTGACAGCGTAAACGCCCCAAACGGGCCAGCTTGTAGGTTTCCATTTCGGTGTTCCGGGCGACACAGGAAACGCCCCGTTAGGCAAGACGGGATTTTTAATCAGCTTTTTGCAAACCAACTAAGTCTGAAATATTTGATGTACGAACGTGTATTCAGAGCGTATAGAGTTAGTTTTGAATATGAAAAAATTACAAGTTTTTGTATCATCCACCTAGAGTGATTTATTAGAAGAGCGTCAGGCTTGCGTCGAAACTATTCTTCAGGCAGGCCACATACCAGCAGGTATGGAGTTATTTGCAGCAGGAAGCGAAACGCAGCTTGAAACAATAAAAAGATGGATTGATGCTTCCGATGTGTACATGCTCCTTTTAGGAGGCAGATACGGTTCTTTGGACCCTAAAACCAAACTTGCTTATACAGAAGTCGAGTATAGATACGCTCTTGATAGGAAAAAGCCGGTTTTCGCGGTCGTCATGTCAGATGGCTATTTGGATGCCAAAATATTGCAAGCTGGTAGATCGGTGCTTGAGCAGGATAACGTTGACAAGTACCGGAAATTCAAAAGGCTAGTACAGTCAAAAATCGTCAAATTCTTTGATAGCTTGGACGGCATCAAATTGGCTATTTTTCAGTCAATGATTGAAATTGATAGCCGTTACAATTTAGAAGGCTGGGTTAGGGGAAGTGAGGTCATTGATATAAAGCCTCTTATAAACCAAATTTCGGCTCTTACACAGGAAAATGCTGATTTGAAGAAAGAGATTGCCAGCCTACGCAAAAACGGCGTAAAGCAATCAAAGTCGAAACGAACTTTGAAACAGTTTGAGCTACAAGGAACTATGCACACGGTTGAGCATTGGCGAGACATGCTAACTAAGGTGCTAGGAATCTTTGCCGAGCAAAAGCGATTCAAAGACCCGGATGTGTTGTTGAATTTAAACAATAATCGAGCAACATTTTTTACGTTCGATGAATCGAAGGTCAGCCGACCTCATAAAATTCCTTTGACAAAACTATACTTGGGTACTCACCAAAGCCCTGACAGTTTTCAACGATTAACACGATCAGTTGTCGAAGCAGTTGGTTTGCCTGAAAGCTCTTTCAGAATAATTGGAGAGTTACCTAATCCTAGTGCAGACTCAGACTAAAGCTGTAGCTCATAAACACCAGCAAAGGTATTTACCGAGTTTCCAATAGCTTTGCGACATGGAAACCGGCATTTACATTCCCATTATTTCGGACTATGGCTTCAAAGCCACGTTCGGCAACGAAGCCGATAGTTTATTTCTTCGCAAGGCTTTACAGGCACTCATCAAGTCGGATACGCCTATTCGGGAAGTACATTTTGACAAAAATGCGTTTGAGGCACTGACCGTTGACAGCCGAAGCGGGATTTTTGACGTAGCTTGTACTGATGAGCAGGGCAATCACTTCATCGTGGAGATGCAATTGGGCTATGCTCCCCATTTTGTGCAACGTATGAAATTCTACGCCCTCCACCGCTTTAACCCGTTGGTGGAACGCGGTGAGTTTGACTACGCCAACTTGCCCAAGCTGTACACCATCGCCTTCTTGGAAAAAAGCATCTTGCCAGTGGCACACTTTCACACAGTGGCAAATCTGAGAAGCGAATCCGGTGAAATCATTGATAGCCAAATGACGTTTATCATCGTAGAATTGGCTAAGTTTAGCAAGCAAGTAGCTGACATAGAGACTGATTTAGAGAAACTGGTTTATACCATGAAGACGCTCCATACGACCGAACCGACACAATACCCTGCTTTCTGGAACGAGGAATGGCTACGGCGAGCCATTGATGAGTTGGACACCCGGAAGATGACCCCGGAAGAGCGGGCCTACTTTGCCCGTGTGACAGCAGCCAATGCTGAAGCGGTCAAGGCTGAGAAGCAGAAAATTCGGGAAGCTGTAGAACAAAACGAACAATCTGTAAAAGCGGAAACGGTCAGAAATTTATTGGATTTGAACATTTTGAGTGTCGCTCAGATTGCAAAAACCGTTGGCGTGACTGAAGATTTTGTACGCAAGCTCTCCGGCGACAGGTAGCAGGCCGCGAGGTCAGCATTGACAACCCAACCGTCCATGTGCGTCAAGGCTCCTACGTCGCCAGCGACACATGGGGTCGTTGGGCGCAAGGTCCCCAGAGTTGTTTCAATCTCAGCGTCCAGGGGCAACATAAACGCGCAGGTTGGGCAGGTTTACCCTCTACATTTAGGCTACCAAACGATTGAAAAAATGCCTACATTAGTGGGTCTAACCTAGACAGACAAAGGTAGATTATCGGCGATCTGGCTGGTTGACCAACCGCTACGGCAATATGGGACTAATCGAGCGAGCAGAATTTCTGGCTTCCCTGCACGTACAGTTTGAAAAAACGAGTCAGGGTGAAGGGCATTGTGTATTCATTGCTGGAGAAGCAGGAATTGGCAAAACCTCATTAGTAAAAGCCTTCTGCCAGCCGCTGAAAGACAGTTGCCAACTTTATCTGGGCACCTGCGACGCTTTATTTTCACCACGTCCACTGGCGCCCTTGTATGACATCGCCTTGCAGATGGGCAATCATCTCTGGGAAAACAGCAAGACCCTTGACGACCGGGCAATCTTATTTTCTCAGTTTTTTGGGGCATTAAGCTCCCCTAGGCAACGGGGTATTCTTGTCTTTGAGGATATTCACTGGGCAGACGAGGCTACGCTGGATTTTATCAAGTTCTTTAGCCGGCGAATCACGCAAACGGCTTGTCTGTTTCTGCTTACGTATCGGGACAATGAGATTCATGCCCGCCATCCGCTCAGAAATGTGCTGGGTGAGTTAGTACCAGGCTCTTTCACCCGGCTCACGTTGCCATCGTTGTCTAAGCAGGCGGTTGAAAAACTGGCCCAGGAAAAAGGCTACAAGGGCGAAGACGTCTATAGCATATCGGGTGGCAATCCGTTCTATGTCCAGGAGATTTTGGCCAGCTACAGCCCTGGTATTCCGGATAATATCAAGGATTCAATCCTGTTCGTGTATAACCGGCAGGACGAAACCACAAAGTTCATCTGGGAAATCCTGTCTGTACTGCCCACTGGTCTGGAAAGCAACTACCTCGTCAGGTTAGACACCCCCTATGAAGCCGCTATTGAGCGCTCGCTGGAGTCACGTATTTTACTCCTGCACGAAGGACGGCTTCAGTTTAAACATGAACTGTATCGCCGAACGATTGAACAATCGTTGTCGCCTTTAAAACGAGTTGCCCTTAATAAACGAATACTGGATTTATTCCGCCTGAGTTTCGAGGAAAGCGGGCAAATCGAACGCATTATTCACCATGCGAAAAATGCGAATGAATACGAATTAGTGGCCCACTATGCGCCGTTAGCCGCCCGTCAGGCCGCATCCGTCGGCGCTCATATCGAAGCTTCTAAACTGTATTTATCGGCGATAGAATACTACCAGGGAGCGGACAAAGACGTATTACTCCACTGGTATGAAGCCTACGCTTACGAATGTTACTTAACCAACCAGATTAAGGAAGCCATCATCTACCAGGGAAAAGCCTTAACGATATGGCGGCAGAAGGATGACCTGGTACAAGTGGGAAACAGCCTGCGGTTTCTGTCCCGCCTGTGGTGGTTTGAGGGCAACCATGCTCAATCTGAACATTACGCATTAGCCGCCATTACGGCCCTGGCCGACCAGCCTGACTCGTCTATCAAGGCAATGGCGTACAGTAATCTTTCGCAGTTATACATGCTCCAAAAGAAAAAAAGGGAGTGTTTGGTTTGGGGTGCTAAAGCCATCGACATGGCGACCAGGATGAAGGATGACGAAACGCTCTGTCATGCCTTGAACAACACCGGTTCGGTGCAGTTGCGAAGTAGTGAATCGCAACAAATCGGCCGATCATTGCTGGAAGAAAGCCTTCGTATTGCCTTGGCTAACGGGTACCATGAGCATGTAGCGCGCGCCTATACGAACCTGATCAGTATTTACATTGCCACTAAAGACTATGAGCTGGCCGCTGAGTATATGGATGAGGGACTGCGGTATTGTGAGGAGCGGGATCTTGATTCATGGACCACGTACAAACTTTCCTGGAAAGCCCGGATGTTATTCGAGACCGGGGCGTGGAGCCAAGCAATGACTATTTGCCAGCACTTATTACAGAATCAAGCCCAACCGCCCGTGGTTAAAATCGGGACCCTGACCATACAGGCCACCATCGGCATGCGGTGCGGGGAGCCACTGGCAAAAGAATGGCTGGATACAGCCAAGAAAATGGCTTTTGCCACTGAAGAATACCAACGGGTCTTGCCCGTCATGATTGCCCTGCTTGAACTGGAATGGCTTACTGATGAGTGCCTCATCAGTGATGATGAAATTGACCAAGTAGCCACCATGCTCCACCAGGTCGATGAGTTACCACTCACGAGTGAGTATAATTTTTGGTTGCAACTGGCCCGACGACCGCTTTTGACCATTACCTCCTTGTCGTTGCCTTTTGAGTTGGTCACCGAGGGTAAAGTGGCCGAAGCGGCTCAGTACTGGCAAGCCAAAGGCTGTGCTTACGAAGCGGCAATTGTGCTCTTTCAGGGAACGGATGCCCAGAAAAGGGAGGCCCTGAAAATGGTTCAAGCCTTCGAAGCAGTGGCTACGATCCGTCGGATGAAGCAAGACATGCAATCAGCGCGCGTTAGAAACATTCCGCGGGGAAAACGCCCGAGTACTAAAAGCAATCCGGCCGGGCTCACGAATCGGGAACTGGAAATTTTGCAACTGTTACGCCAAAGCCTGCAGAACAAAGAAATTGCCGACCGGCTTTTTATATCGGCCAAAACCGTCGACCATCATATCTCCTCCATTCTTGGTAAGTTGAATGTACATTCCCGTGCGAAGGCTGTACAGGAAGCCTTGCGGCTGGGCATTCTAAAATAGGGAATCCGGCCCCCTTAAATAGGGAAAATATCTGACAAGAAACGCCTTCCGCCGGCAGACCTTTGTGGACATCAATCATCTAAAAATGTCCTTGTATGAAAAAGTTTGTGATCGAACGGAATCTGCCCGGCGCGGGCAATCTGTCAGCGGAGGAATTACGCTCTATTTCTCAGACGTCCTGCAATGTGATTGGCGAAATTGGAAAGTCCTATCAGTGGGTTCAATCGTTTGTGACCGAAGACAAAATTTACTGCATTCACCTGGCCGAAAGCGAGGAGGCCGTCCGCGAACATGCCCGATTGGGAGGCTTTCCCGTTAATTCGGTCAGCGAGGTAGTGACCATCATTGATCCGATAACCGCCCAATAGCTGCTAATCCAGAACTATCGAAAGAGGCTCCCCAAACGGTCATGCGTTTGGGGAGCCTCTTTCGACAAACGGTATGAACGCAACCAGACACTATCCGCGCGTAGTGATACAAAAGGCTATAGCTATCGTTTCGGCCATTGGATTCATTACCCTGCTTACAGGCACGGGTTTAACCAGCTTCACCCTCCTGAAATCAGTAATGCCTAACCAACTCAGGCATGTTGATACAACTATATCGGTATATGGACCTTACAGAGCCATAAAGCTACCCATCACCAAAGGAGTAAAAATTGCCAACCCAATTCAGGTAAAGCTCGGCCCCCAGGGTGTACTCTATGCCGCCAACCAAACCGGCGAAGTGTACTCGCTGCGTGACACGGACCAGGACGGGCTGGAAGATATGGCCTTCATGTATTGTAATGTCAGGGAGTTTGGTCTGCGTTCACCATCGGGGTTCGCTCATCGGGGCGATACCATTTACGTAGGAACGGCGCAACAGATTCGGGCCTTTCTTGATACAAACAAAGATGGAAAAGCCGATACAAGCTGGGTAGTAGTTAACAACATACCCCATAGCGAACACCCCTACGAATGGACCACCGGTTTGTGTTTCGGCCCCGATGGCTGGCTGTATTTTGCCTTGAGTACCGATTCGTGGAATGCCGCGCCTTCGCCGGACCCCAATGGGTACCGGGGCGCTATTTTGCGGGTATCGCCCGATGGTAAAAAAGTGGAGCGGGTTGCTACGGGCATCCGGTCAGTTTACGGAATGAGCTTTAATGGGCAAGGCGATTTGTTCTTCACCGATAACGAAGGCGGTGGCAATCCGAAGGAAGAGCTGAATCGGCTGGTGAAAGACAGCTTTTATGGCCATAATCCGTCAAAATACGCTTACGAATCGATAACAGCGCCGGTGCATACGCTGGAAACCGAAACGGCTCCTTCCAGCATTGAGTTCAACCGGGTCGGTAATGATTTTGGAGGTACCGGAGGTAATTTATTCATCGCTTTTTACGGCCCGGGCGAGCGGTGGACACGTGGCGGGGTCAGCCGCATTCAGATAGAACGGTTAACCGATGGCCGCTATACGTATAAAGAGTTTCCTGTAGCCGACATTCCCAAGCTTTCGGGCTTAGCATTCGGTAAAGATGGTTCGCTGTATCTGGCCAATCATGGCAAAGCCGATTACTGGTATAATGCCGTTTATGAGAACCAGGGCAGTTTCTATAAACTGGTGTATGACCCAACTTTATTAGCTGCATCTATAAAAATCCGAAAAGTGCCGGACCGGTCGTTTTCAAAAAATTCGGTGGAAGCGGGTAAGCAGTTGTTTGCTGAACGGGCTTGCCTGGGTTGCCATCAGGTAGATGGCATTACCGAATTATTGGGGCCTAATCTTAAAGACGTAGCCAGTCGATTGACTCGCGCCGAGATTTTAGAAGAAATCCTGAAGCCGTCAGCGCGAATTAAACCCAGTATGATGGCGGTACGTGTCACTAAGAAAGACGGCACCGTCTTGATTGGCCGAGTGGTAAATTCAAATGAACACTATATCTCCCTTATGCTAATTGGCAACCAGATCGTCCAACTACCACGCCAGGCAATTGAAAAAACGGTGAATGAACCTAAATCACTGATGTACGAAGGGCTTCTCACCCCTCTAACGGATAAACAACGGGAAGCGCTGTTGGATTACCTGGTTAGTTTGAGCAATTGAGACGGCTTTAAGCTTTCATTGCCAGCTAATGGCTGCCAAGGCAACGTCCCACTTGGCTGGTTTTGACAAACGGAGCCACTTCCTTGCGACACGAGAAACGCCCCTGTGGTTGTGAGTATTTCGGAGTAAACTGGTTCAGCGTCAATTTAGGTGAATCCTAATACTTTTCTTTGTTGAGTGGGTATGGACCTGTCCCCACTCTTGCCTCCTGGATTCCTGTTCTGTAACGAGAAAGTCGCCTACGATTCGCTCGTCATTGGGCTAATCGCCACCGATGCGGTTGGTACTTGCCCGCTCTGTTTGACGCCCACCAACCGAGTGCATAGTTTTACCAACGAACTTTAGCCGACCTACCTATGAGTGGTAAACGCATTAAGCTCCAGGTGCGGCTACGCAAGTTTTTCTGCCCACTGACCGACTGCCTTAGCAAAGTATTTGCCCAATCATGCCACTCCGTCTGCCCCCCCGCCCCAAGTCAAAACGATCGAATCTGCTGACCTATAAAGCTTACCTGCGAAAACGATGGGTAGAAGGCGAAACCAATGTTAAGGTGCTCTTGGAAGAGATTAAAGCTCAGGGCTACAACGGAGAATATACCATCTTGACCACCTTCTTAGCGGATTATCTGCGTTTAGTCCAGGAGCCCGGCCTACCGCCCGCTCAGAAAGGGGTTCGCTACTCATGTCGGCAAGTAAGTCGGTTGCTGGGGCTGCCTGAATGCGACTGGCCGGAGAAGGAACGGGCTTTTCTAAGTTATCTGGTAGGCCAAGACGAGGCTATTGGCCAGGTACGCGACTTATGTCTACGTTTCAAAGTGATGATAAAGGACAAAAAGCCCGATGAGTTAGCGCTGTGGTGTCAGGATGCGAGTGTCTCGGCCGGGTTAAGTAACTTTGAGAAGGGTCTTCGTCAGGATTACTCAGCGGTGCAGCAAGCGATTGGTTCCGTTTGGAGTAATGGCCAGACAGAGGGACAAGTAAACTGGCTCAAAACGCTGAAACGGCAGATGTATGGCAAAGCCCGTTTCGACCTGCTACGCATCCGGGTGTTGGCTCGAAATAGAACTATTCACCTAAATTGACGCTGAACCACTTTGGCCGGAATACACAGCCCTCCGTGCGAGACGGTAAAGAGCATTAGTAGGTATGTTAATCGTTTATCGGTTCGTTTAATACGATGGAGATATTGTACCCTGACATTGCACAAGAGCTAATCGAACGACGTAATCACGACCTTGACGTTAGACAACGATTGATTACGGAAGGAAAGCTGTTTCGTGGGTATAACCCGGAAATGGAAGAGGTACATCTCGATAATGCCCGGCAACTTCAGGAAATAATTGTTCAGATTGGCTGGCCAGCCCAGGAGCAGGTTGGAGAAGAAGCCAGTCAAGCAGCGTGGTTAATTGTCCAACATGCCATTAGCTTGCCTTCGTTCATGAAAAGCTGTCTTGCCTTGATGAATGAACAAGAGAAAACCAGAACCATTGATCCCGTCAATGTGGCTTTTCTGTCAGACCGAATCGCCATGTATGAGAATCGTCTCCAATCGTATGGTACTCAGTTTGTAAGTGATAGTCAAGGCCAGCTTATTGCTTACGAGCTTGACGACTCCGTCGACCAGGTAAATCAGCGTCGTCAACAGTTAGGATTAAACACCATTGAGGAGCGATTAGCCGAATTGACAGCCCAGATGAACGTCGAGCAGAAGAACCAACCAGCGGCAACCGAAAGACAACGGGAGAAAGCAGAGTATGATGCCTGGCGCAGAAAGGTAGGTTGGCTTTCTGATTAGTTCTCTGTATATCGAATAGTTTACCAGCAACAGGGCCCACGTCTTAACATCGGGCAAACAGCCCAACTCGTGAGTGGGTCAAGGTAGTTGGCACGTGCTTTGTCGCTGTTGATTTGCCACCTTATTAACAATTGGAGCGTTAGACAAATTGTAAAATCAGTGCTTCTCTTCTCATTAACTGACACAACCTTTCATGAAGATCGTGCGACGTTCGAATTAATTTACGGAATAACCTAAAACAATTGCCGACAGTCTTTTCGGCGTCTCGAACATCAAGTAAGACGGCTCATAAAGGTATTCAACTCGACGAAATATAGATGTTTTGATGTACACAGTAACCAGAATATCGCCAGTTTGTAGAAATATGTACTTATCTGTTAATCGTTTTCTTTCAGTCTTTTTTCTTCTGAGCTTTGTCATCTACTGGCTTAGCGGCTGTGTGACGGATCACATTAATCCGCCAATTTCACTAAAATCAGCTCCCTTAGTACCACCGACTACAAGTGGCCCCAGCGGACAGGCATATGCCATGCAAGTGGGAACCAGATGCTTTTTACTTGACCAACAGCAAACATTCTGGCAGTACGATCCCGTTACTCGCTCGTATACAGCAAGAACACCCCCTCCCGAACTGCCCAATTTTGATAACAGTGGGTTTGCAGCAGTAAAGCTGTTTGCCTTCTCTTCCAGCGATAAAATTTACTTTGGTGGTCAAAGTATCATTGCAGTACCAGGCACTAACGACTTTCCGGTCTTTCTGTACGTTTATAATCCGGCTACTGACAGCTGGGCTTCGTCAAATCCTTTGCCGGGCAATGGTACCCCCTACCCCGAAGCTCAAATCTCGTTTTTTGCCAATGGAAAGGGATACGTTTGTTCCTTCGTCACTGAAATCGTCAATGGTGCGTTGAGTAATACGTATAAGGTTTACTGTTCCGAATATGATCCTGGAAAATCTCAATGGACGAAACGCTTTGACACTCCTTTACTCCTCCCTCCAGGATTAACTTACGGGACCCCGAGTCAGGCGGTAGTGATTGACGGTAAGGCATATTGGGTTGTTAACGCCTACCCTACAGCGAAAATAGGAAAGTCGCTGAGCAGTGAAGATGGATTTGCCTGCGTTTATGAATTGAACCCGCAGACCAATGAACTAGTACTCAAACTAACAACGAACCCATTTGGGAGTGGTATGGCTGTAGCTCCTTATTTTAGACTTGGCTTATCAGCAGCCAATAAATTGTGGTTACTGAATGAGGGGAGCTTCGACCAAGGTAATCCTGTTGCCAATCAATTATTCTGGTATGATCCGGCAACAAATCAGCTGAATCGTACATCGGTCAGTTTATTGATTGCTCCCAACAAATCACTCTCATGGTCGGTTGGTTACGCGATTGATAATCACTTGTACATTGGCCTGGGGGAATATGGCTTCGTTAATGGTACTCCCGCCGGGCTTGAAAACGGATTTGCAGAATTTAATGTAAAATAGCCTAAGGCAGACTAAGCATTGTAGAACCGGGGGTCGGTGCTTTCAGACCACAGGCTATATGGATGGGCTTCGCTCTATACTTTCAATTTGGCGGGTGGGTAGCCGAAATGCTCCTGAAATACTTTGGTGAAATGCGAAGGTGAACTATACCCGACTCTAAAGGCTGCCTGCGCTACGTTGAATTCGCCCGTCTGCAACAACTCAGCGGCTTTTTCGAGCCGGACCCGATGAATGAAGCGGTTGGTACTTAAGGTAGTGAGCGCGGTCAGTTTACGATGAAGCTGCGTACGGCTCATGCCAGCCTGGTTAGCCAGCCAGTCAACATCCACTGTTTCTTTTTCAACATGATCAATAATAAGTTGGCGCAGCCGATCCACGAAACGGGCTTCTTTTTCCAGAAGTGCCTCCGACGGTTCCACCAGTACTGTCTCGCTGGATGACATCCGATGGTTGAGTCGCTGCTGCCAGTTTTGGCGGGTACGGAGGCAATTAGCGATACGTAGGTTTAGCTCGGCTAAGCTGAATGGTTTACCGACGTAGTCATCAGCTCCAGCACCTAACCCCTTTAGTCGGCTATCGTAAGATGATTTAGCGGTTAGCAGAATAAGGGGGATATGACTCGTTCGTTCATCCGACTTCAGGCGCTCCACCAGTTCATAGCCATCCAGCTCGGGCATCATTACGTCACTAATGATCAGATCGGGCACTTCGCGTAGCGCCTGGTCAATGCCCTGACGTCCATTTTCGGCGACCAATACCCGGTAATAAGCGGATAGGTAATCAACCACATGCGCCCTCATTTCGGCGTTATCCTCCACAATCAGCACTAGTGGTTGGTTAGTGTCTTCGGCCTTTTCATTACTTCCATTACCTACCATAAGCGGACGAAGCTCTACTGCACGGGCCCCAACCGAATGTCTATTCAAAACCTGATGGGAAGCAGGGCTCAATGGATGTTGTTCAGTGCCCGGCGGATAAGGAATGTCACGGTTCAAGGGTAACTCGACCGTGAAAACGCTCCCCTGCCCTAGCGTGCTTTTAACCGTAACGCTGCCGCCTAACCACTCCGTCAGCTCCCGAACCAAGGCCAGCCCAATACCGGTGCCCGAGTAAGCCCGTGTCGTACTGGCGTCGACCTGATGAAACCGCTCGAAAATACGTGGCAACTGGTCGGCTGGAATGCCGATACCCGTGTCGGCTACCCGCAGCACAAAGCGATGCGTATCGGTAATTTGGCAATCGACCCGTACATGCCCGCCACCTGGCGTAAACTTCAGGGCATTAGCCAATAGGTTATAAACAATCTTTTCAAACTTGGTATCGTCAAAGTAATATAGCTGTCCGCCCTCACTGTCGGGCGGTGGTTCAGCTTTCCATTGCAGGTCAATGTTTTTTTGCTCAGCCAGCCCGGTAAACTGACTCACAATCAGCCCCAGGAAGGCTAACGGATCACCGAGGTGGGCGTAATGATCGAGCTTGCCCGCGTCGAGCTTCGCCATATCGAGGGTTTCGTTGATGAGCCTCAACAACTGATTGGCATTGCGTTGAATAGCGTTTAGCCGCTCCTGATGTCGTTGACTCAGCGACGCGTCCGTTAACTGCTCGGTGGCGTTCAGAATGATGGTCAATGGCGTGCGAAACTCGTGGGTTACGTTGGCAAAGAACTGGCTCTTAAATTCGTCTAGCTGGCGCAGACTGGCGGCTTCACCTTCGCGTCGGGCCAACTCCTGCCGTAACTTCTGGCGCCGATTCTGGGCGCGGACGAGCCAGAATAGCAGACCGGCCAGACTAACAAACACAAAGGTCCTGAACCAGATGGTTTTCCAGAAAATAGGTTTTACTTCAATCAATAAACGAGCAGGTGTTGATTCCCAACCACCAGGACCGTTTTTATTAAACAGAAAATAGTACTGGCCAGGGGGCGGCTGGTAAGTAGCAATTCCAATCTTGTCAAAATAAATTGCCCAATCCTTGTCATACCCGTCGAGTTTGTATCGAAAGTAAGATTTTTTCAATTCGGCGAAGGCCGTAAATCGGAATTGTACAAAATCACCTTCCTGCATCGTAATACGGGGTTGCCCCGTCGAATCGCGTTGATACCGATCTTCAATAGTATGTTCGTTTTCGATGAGTCGGGTACCATTTATGAGCACATCGAGAATATTGAACGAATCAATGGGCCGCAGGCGACTTAAATCATACGCATACAACTGCTGCATGGTGCTCACTAATAGGCGGCCGGGCGATGAAGGTGATTGCTGACTGATATAAATACTAATAACTTTCTCGGCAGGCCGGGGAAAATCGATACGTTCCAGCAGACCGAGCCTGGTAATGCGGCAGACCATCACCCCCACCGAGAAATAATCGTTGCCTAGTTGATCGGGCACAAAACTCTGTGTCCACATCCGGCTGGTTGGCGTTGGCAGCGGCAACAGTATGTTGCGAACCTTACCCGTGGTGGGAGTTAATATATCAATTCGGTTGAACCGGCTAATCAGCACATCGCCGTTATCGCGCACCCGCAATGCCGTAATCTCCTCATCGTCATCAGACGGCTGCTGATCATCGCGGCCATACGTCTGCCGCTGCTTAGTGCGCGGATCGATCACATTTAACTTGGTCGCGGTACTAAACCATATCCGACCGTCGGGCCCTTCGGTCAAGCACCTGACCGTTATATGTTGGGGAACGACATGTTCAAAAGCCAGTGTTTGAGGATTCACGCGAAGCAGTCCATGATCGAGCACGCTGATCCAAAAATTTCCCCGCCGATCGAGCAATAGCTGGTTAATACTGTACTTGCCTAGGAATGACCGCACGACAGGGGCCGTATCGGGTAAGCTGGTAACCTGCTGTCTCATGGAGTCAATGTACACGAGTCGTTTGTCGGAAGCCGGGCTGTTCTGAATCAGCCAAATACGCCCACCAGCGGTGCGGGTTACGTAGTTATAATGCGCATGCTGATTCTGGGTCGTATCGTCGTAATAAGCCCGCAGCAGCCGGCCTTCCAGATGCACAGGCTTCCGCCCCGCGTATAAAAGCCACAGTTTTTCCCGCCGTTCAGGAGTCACTCCCCCCCCAAACAAGTCAAACTCCTGCGGCTGAACCAGCTGTTGAGGAGCTGGTGGAAGCATAAACTGCTGGGCTCGTAATTGTTCATTTATAACAATAATTAGTAACAAAAACAGGCAATAAACGAGTGGCTTCATCGGGATGCTGGAGCAGACCGTTAAATATACAAAAGCTAAGTATATGAAAATGGAACAAATGAGCTAATAATGGTTCAATTGTGGTAGACTTTGGCTGGTGGAAGCGAGAAATTCATGCTCCAACCCAATCCTTCCTACTCATGTTAGTTACCTGTACCAACCCTGACAAAGTTGTCCGCGTTTGTTACTCGTTATGTTTGCTCTGTTGGTTGCTCATGCCTAGGGCAGGCTCGGCGACCCCCTTTCCTCAACGAATTCGGCAGGCAACACCGGCCAATCGCGTGAACATGGTATTCAATCATTTTGACACCTGTTCGGTACTCACCAAAAATCAGCCATACGCCTTTCGCTTATTAGATACACTCCATAGCATTGGCGAACAAACGCAGGACGACCGCCTGATTCGGTACTGCCGACTCATCAGGGATACGTATGCTAAAAACAGTAATCTCAGCAACGCTCAGAAAGCAGCTCTGTTCTTAAGGGTAGGCCAAAAAGCTACGCAAGATGACGATCTCCAGATAGCGGCTATATGTCAGCACTTTGCGGGACAATACTACTTTCTCAATGAAGAATATGGTAAAGCATTTGAACACTTGCTGGCAGCGAACAAAGCTTTCCGCGAAATTGGACCGGAGCGCATTCCTGAACTAAGCCGGTACCTCTACGAGCTGGCCTTTAATTATTATTACTTCGGTGACTACAAGAAAGCCATCGAATTACTGAATGAGTCGGCCCGCTATCCGGCGTTCAGCGACAACCTGGCGATCCAAACCTATAACACGTTGGGTATGGCCTACACCCGGCTCAGTCAGCCTAAGAATCCAACTGGCCTAAAACTAGCCGAACGAAGCTATGACAAAGCACGACAGGTGGCAGCCTCCTATAACGACTCGTTATGGATCGGCATTACCTACGCTGGCTTAGCCGATGTATATAAGCAGCAACGTAAGTGGGGGGCGGCCCTGGCAGCGCTCAAGATCGACTATGCTATTGGCCTGAAGTTTGGCGGCCATCGCGTATTGCCGAACCAAACGGCGCTGAACATAGCCGCTATTTATGCGCAGCAGCGGCAATGGGATAGCTGTTTTTATTTTCTTCAACAATCCATGAAGCTTTACCGACTCAACTTAATTAACCCTACGTTTGTCGCCTTTGGAAGAAGCCTGCGCGACGAACAGTATCTAAGAGACTATTACGACGTAGGGCGTAAATACTATCAGGCTATGAACAATCTGCCTAAAGCGTATGTGTGTATGGATAGCCTGACTCTCTTGAGCGAACGTATCAACGAACGCTATGAATCCAGGCAGATTTCGTTGGCCGAGCAGAAATTACTTATTCAGAAACACCAGCTAAAAGTGGACGCTATGCAGAAAGAAAAAAACACCGAGCGGCTCCTGTTCTGGATTTTTGGGGTAATTCTAACCCTGGTGGCCCTGCTATTTTTTCTGCGTTTCCGGTTCGTCCGCTCCATGCGCCGACAAGACCAGGTTATCAATGCCGAAAAAGAGAAGTCACTACGTTTAGAGAAACACATTATAGAAGACGAACTCCACCGGGCCAAGACCGACTTAGCGTTCTTTATGGACAATCTGAACGAAAAAAATACCCTGATCGATACGATTACGGCCGAACTCAAAGCACTATCTCAAAGTCAGCTCAAGAGCACCGAACGGCAGCAGTTCGCAGAAGCGCAGCAAACTCTACTCAACTCAAGTCTGCTGACCAACGAGGACTGGGACGAATTTCGGCGACGGTTTGAGCGGGTACACCCGAGCTTTTTTGTACACCTGAAGAATCAATTCATCGACATTAGCCCCGCTGAAGAACGACTGTTGGCATTATCTAAGCTTCGGGTGAACACCCGCCAGATGAGCCGGATGCTGGGCATTTCAACTGATTCTATACGTAAAGCCAAATATCGAATGCGTAAAAAGCTGGGCGCGGCAGGGGCCTCCCATTTGGTAGACCTGTTAGCCGAAGAAAACGCATCTTCGACTTATGCCTGACAATCAACAGATTAACCTTTTGTCTACGCTTTTGTCCACGGTCAATACTAGGTAATTCATAAGGTTTAGGGCTTGCTTTGTCTCGTTCAAGCGAAACGAACGCCAACTCCTATAAAGCCCTAAACCTTATGAATACTAATGAATCAATCATCATTGTCGGTAGTGGCATTACTGCCCTTGTTTCTGCCTTAAAAGCCGTCGAGCAGGGACTGACAGTTACCATGCTTAGTAAGTCGCCCTGCACCCGCACATCGGAAGCTGGTCAGTTATTTCAATCGTCAACCCACGATGGTTCCTTCAATCGGTACATCACGTCAACGGAAGGCCATCCCTATCTTGACCTGGACGGCTATGTGACACAGATGTACCCAGATATTGCCAGCGATTTCGAAAAGACAATTGCTGAAGGAGGTATGCTAGCCTTACCGGCAGCGGAGTTCAGTCCGGAAACGCAACGCTTCCTCAACAAACGGAAAGTGATTAACCAATCCATTAAGAACGACCGACAGGCCTGGCTACAGAACGAGCAACTATTTAAAGAGTACGTTGCCGAAAACATCTCCAGCATGAAACTGTGGTATCAGGAACTGGCCCTGTTTTTAACCGAAACGCCCGAATTGGCGCAGGAGCTTTCGTTAAGCGTAGGCATTCACCGGTTTTACGATGAAAAGACTTATTCGAAGGGGCCAAACGAACGCTTGGCAGCCAGGGGATGATAAAAGCCTCATTCTACAACGATGAAGCCATGCTTAACCCTGAGTTTGCTGCTTATCAGGCGGGCATCGAAAAGGAATCGTTCATCAAAGGCGGGGCGCTAATCATGCATGGACTCGCCTTTAACATTAAAGCCATAACCCGATTCATTCTGGCTAAGCTCGAAAAAGCAGGGGTAGATTTTCGCCTGGGTCCCGATCATGAAGTGACGCAGGTGGTTTATAACGCACACAACGAGGTAGAAGGCGTGGTTACCCGCGACGGTCATCTCCATATTTCGAGGCATCTGCTGTTTCATGGCGGAGCCTATATTCAACCAGGCTTGTTCAGGGGCGAAAATGCGGACCAGCATATATGCGGCATGAAAGGCTTCTGGGCGCACATTACCGGCAAAACTGCTGAGCGACTGATTCGTGGTATGGGCCTGACTCCCAAAGCCTGCAAAATTCACGGAGGCAAGATGCAGATTACGGTAGACGGCGAGGCTTATCTATCGCAAGTCGCCGATTTAAATGTTGAGCCGGTCATTCTTGAAAAAGAGAACGGTGAAACTGAATACACGTTATGTATTGGCAGCGGGTACCTGTTTGTAGGCACTTACCCTTTTGAAGGCGATAACGACGTACCCAAGAATGACACGCAACAAGCAGAGCGAATCCAGGCCATCCGAAAATCTGAGAAGCTGGCGATTGCTGGTTTTTGGGAAGTGGTCAGACGAGTGTATGATTTGGACATTACGCTCGAAGATGGTCTGGCCCGGAAGCATCCGGATGTTAGGATTCTAGAAAAAGGATGCATTCGGTCCTGGAGCGTCGATGACAGAGAACTCCGCATTGTTCAGAAAACATCTAACGGCGGTGTCATGATTGTGCACGGTGGCGGTAACACCGGCAGCACCACCAAATCAATGTTTGAAAGCACGGTGGCCATGCAGTTTATTTCAGAATTGGATGCTGCCGATTCGGCCAGTGAATTAGTCAGTCACTATGAAGCCCTTCGGGAGTCGCTACGTAGCGAAGCCGGTGCGTTGAATGCAGAAAGCTGGTCGGCTTTAGAGGAAGACCTTAACGCTGCGCTTTATCAGCTCTATTGACCTTGAAGAGACGTGCCTTTTTAGATGGTGCATATGAACGAGGCAATGAGCTATTCCTGGTAGACAAAAAGGCCAAATACGGTTTGCTTTCCGTTTTTCAGCCTTTGTGCGTTTGTCTACGCTTTTGTCCACACCCACAACTTGGCATTTTCTGGTCAGTCTGCGTGCTTTGAATCCGTCAAAGCAATGCTGTATTAACGCTATATCTACTCCCAACTATCGATGAAAACCTTCGACATTCCCGCTTACTACCGCAGTGCCATCCTTACGCCCGTCAAAGCGTATCGGCAGAAACAAGATAAGCTCAAGCGGGATTTCACGCCTACTCTGCTCGATTTTGGGCCGGTTCGATTCTGGCTGGCGCGGCATTTTGGTTTCTGCTACGGTGTCGAGAACGCCGTCGAGATTGCGTACAAAGCCATCGCCGAAAATCCCGGTAAGCGTATCTTCCTGCTGAGTCAGATAATTCATAACCCCGACGTGAATGCGGACTTACAGAGCCGGGGCGTACGTTTTCTCCTGGATACGCAGGGCAACCAGCTTATTCCCTGGTTTGAGCTGAACGCCGATGATATTGTCATCATCTCCGCCTATGGTGCCCCGCTCGAAACTGAACAGATGCTGACGGCAATTGGGGTTAACGTCAAACAGTACGATACAACCTGCCCGTTTGTTACTAAAGTTTGGAACAAATCAGCCCAGATTGGTCAGAAAGCCTATACCGTGGTGGTGCATGGCAAGCCCTTACACGAGGAAACCCGCGCTATTGTTTCCCGAAGTCAGGTAAATGCCCCCACCGTAGTGGTAAAGGATATGACGCAGGCTCAACGACTGGCCCTGTACATGACCGGTGCCCGAACGTCGGCTGAATTTTTTGATGAGTTTGCCGGTCAGTTTTCCGCCGGTTTCGATCCGGTTCGGGATCTACAGCGTATTGGCGTCGTTAATCAAACAACGATGCTGGCTTCCGACACGCAGGGTATTGCCGACTACCTGAAGCAGGTGTTGATTCAGCAGTACGACCTGCACAGGCCTGATTTAATAGAAACCCATTTTGCCAATACCCGCGATACCCTTTGCTACGCAACCAATGACAACCAGGAAGCCGCCTACGAGTTGCTTACCCACCCGGCCGATCTGGCTATCGTTGCCGGGGGCTATAACAGCTTAAACACGTCCCACCTGGTTGAGCTTTGCGAAGAAAAGCTGCCGACCTACTTCATCAATTCGGAGCAGAAGATTCTGACCAACTCGCTCATTAAGCATTATGACCTGCACAGCAGGCAGGAGGTCGTGACAGGACGGTTCTTACCAGACACTGATCCAGTAACCATTGCACTGACTTGCGGCTCTTCCTGTCCTGACTCGGTGGTAGAAGGCATTTTGCTACGCATCGTTTCATTTTTCCCGAACGCGAGGCCGATTGAGGAGGTTCTGGCTGAATTGGCCTAACCGGTAAAAGACTTTGTTGCAAACTATTGATTTTAAACACTTTACTTTCCGGCATTGGTAACTCGTAGCTCCTCTTTTTTATCCGTTACAATGCCCTTACCCCCTTATCAAGCAATAAAGATTGTAACTGACCTTATTCACTTCTACTCCTTTACCTTTCATGGAAACTGTATCAAAAGCTTCTCTGGTAGAGAAAATCTACCAATCGCAATATTGCACTCATCAATGCATTTCGGGGCCGTTTGGTAAGCGTCTCATTACGTATGCCGATCATATTGCTTCGGGTCAGAGCTTAATCTTCATTGAAGAATACCTACAGGACGTTGTACTGCCAACCTATGCCAATACCCATACGGAGGCATCTTTTACGGGTCGCCAAACGAGCCATTACCGGGAAGAAGCGCGTCAGTTTATTAAGCAATCCGTGAACGCAGGGCCCGATGACGTTGTCTTGTTCTGTGGGTCAGGCTCTACCAGTGCCATCGACAAAGTGGTTCGCCGGTTGCAAGTCGACCGATTCCATCGGCAGAATAAGCCAGTTGTATTTTTAGGCCCCTACGAACACCATTCCAACCTTCTTCCCTGGCGAGAGGGCAACTTCGATGTCGTACAGATTCCGGTTGACAAAGAGGGACTCATTGATTTACACGTCCTCGAAGAAAAACTTCAACACTATCAATACACGGCTCGCCCCCTGATCGGTAGCTTTTGGGCTGCGTCTAACGTAACGGGGATTCTGGCTCCGGTGGATTCAATCACGGCCCTGCTTCACCAGTACGGTGCACTCTCATTCTGGGATTATGCCGCTGCCGCCCCCTACACGAAAATAAACATGAATCCGGGTACTATCTTGAATAAAGACGGGGTCTTTATTTCCGCTCATAAGTTCGTAGGCGGTCCCAGTACTCCAGGTATATTAGTGGTCAAAAAGCATTTGTTTAATACCAGAGTACCGACCATGCCAAGCGGAGGAACGGTACATTTCGTAACCAAAACACAGCAACGCTATTTTGAAGATATCGAAACCCGCGAAGAAGGAGGCACTCCAGCCATTATTGATTCGATCCGGGCCGGTCTGGTATTTAAGCTGAAAGATACCGTTGGGGCGGACTATATCGAAAAACGGGAACGTAATTATATTACCAGAGCCATCCATCAGTTTAAGCAACATCCCAACGTGTATATTCTGGGCAATACCGATGTGGCCCGACTAGGCTTTTTAGCGTTTCACATTCGCTGTGCCGATCGGTTTCTGCATCACAATTTCGTGGTAGCGCTTTTGAATGATCTGTTTGGCATTCAGGCCAGAGGAGGGTGTAGCTGTGCTGGTCCCTACGGGCATGATTTGTTAGCCTTAAGTGAAACCAAATCGCAGGCGTACATGGACGAATTAGCCACTGGCAATGTGGGTAGCAAACCGGGTTGGGTACGCTTAAATTTCAACTATTTTATTCCAGAAGCTGAATTTCTGTTCATTGTAGACGCTATTCTCTGGCTAGCCACTCATGGTTGGAAACTGCTGAATTTCTACGAATTTGACGACCAAACGGCTCTTTGGCACCCACTTGGCTATAAAGCACCGGTTAGCTCACTCAGCAATTTTTTGACCCACAAACAAGCCGCTGCTTCTAAAACGGCAATTGATCGAGTCAACGAGTATGAATCGTATCTGCAACAAGCCAACGCCCTTGCCGGGCAAGCTCTGATGGAATGGCCAGACGTGACGACGCAGACGTATAGGTACTCACAGGTGACTAATCCCCTCCGGTGGTACGCGTTGGCCGACGACATGGTTGTAGAAGATACTATTGCAGTTTGACATCAAGCGCGTCAATCAGTTACTCGGCAGTCAGACCAGATCTGTAACTATCAGGCGCTCCGCCTGAAAAGCCAGCTATACTTCACCACAATACGCAGCTGTTTCACGGATAATTACTGTTTTGTCCAGGTCTTTGTCTACGGCTTAGAATAGGTTCGCAGTTAAGCATTTTATTGCGGGTGAGCACACCTACCCAGAGCCAGGTAATAAAGGTAGTTAAAGCCCACTAAGAGCTTCGATTAGTACTAAACGTTTTGAAAGCCGGGCTCTTATGGGTCCGGCTTTTTTGATCCTTCCTACTCCATTCCAACAGGATCTATCCACCTCTTGCGGCCTTCTCTCATTTGTCCACGCTTTTGTCCACGCTTTTTTTTAGGGTTTTCGCCATTAGTCAGCCTCTTTTGTCGGGTCAACGACACCGACCGTCCTGTCTATATCCAATACTATAACGTTACGCTGCCTTTATGATTCATCCCGACACCTACCTGAAAAACACCCCGAAAGGCTTAGGCTTATTTGCCAAACGACGCTTCGAGCGCGGAACCATACTCTGGATTGCCGACGACATCGATGCCAGGATACCGCTCTCTGACTACCTATCCCTCGACACCTTACAACAGGAAAAGTTGAATATTTATAGTTACCTGGACTACCAGAACCGGGTGATCATTCCCTGGGACGAGGGCAAATATGTTAATCACTCCTGCGCGCCCAATTCCACCGGTATTCTGGAGTTCGATAACATCAGCATTGCCCTGCGCCCCATTGAAGCCGACGAAGAAATCGTAGAAGATTACTCTTGTTACTTCGGCCATTTCGAATCGTTCCGGTGTCAGTGTGGGGCGCCCAACTGCCGGGGTACGGTTTCGCAAATCAACTCCTACCGGCCTGATTTACGACTATGTCTGACCGACATCCGGTCTGCCTTACTTAACCAGCAACAACTGCTGCTCAACGTCAAGTCATCGGAAAACGACGCTTTTTTTGATCTGCTTTATGCTTATGCACCGACGCATGAACCGGCAGTGGCCGAAAAGGCAGAACGCGCTTTTCAATTAGTGACCCGCATCAAACCACTCTGGCCTTAAGCCCTGCGCCACGGGTCGATTGCTCTCAACTCTCCCACTTCAGTAACGACTACTCACTATGCCACTGAAACAGGATCAGCCCACCGTCGCCACTAAAGCCGCTTCGTTGGCCAAACGCTCTGCCATGTTAGTTGGCAGTCTTCCGTTTGCCAACGAAGAGACCTGTATGAAACGCGCCCTCGACGCCCTCGGCCCTACGTTATTCTGTTTACCCGATGGTGAAATTGGCGAAAAAACGCCCTCGTTCCCCAAAGGAAACCGCATTGCCTGGGTTGTTTATGCCATTGAAAAGCTGACCCAGGATAAGAGCAGCTGGCAGATTGTTAAAGAACCCATTCGTGGAGCCGATGGCATGGCCGTCAATTACGACAGCTTTCAGAAGTTGAAGCCCCGCTACTCCCCCACCGACATGCCCCAGCACGTTCAGTTGGGGTACGATGATTTTTTTCAACGGAGCTATCCGATCTTCAAACGTCTGCGCCAGCAGCACAAACTCCCGGATCTGAAATTTCAACTGGGCGTGCCAACGGGGTTTGCCATGGGCTTTGCCTTCGCCAGTCCCATTACCTGGCTGCGGTACACCTACGCCTTCAATACGGTTATTGCCCGCGAGGTCAATGCCGCTCTGGCAGAAGCAGGCCACGACGTTATTGTCCAGATCGAGGTGCCGCCCGAGTTATACGCAGCCTATAAACTTCCCACTCCATTGCTGAAACTGGCGCTGCTGCCCATCCAGGATTTGTTGAGCAAGATTACGCCCGGTGCCCAGATTGGGATACACCTGTGCCTCGGCGACTTCCATAACGAAGCGCTGGTACACCCGAAAGCGTTGGGCAAAATGGTGTCTTTTTCAAACCGATTAGTGCAGGAATGGCCCAGCCAGCACAAGCTGGTGTATGTGCATTATCCGTTTGCCGAAGGTATGGTCCCACCCGCCACTGAAGCCAGTTATTACGCTCCGCTCAAACACATCCAACTGCCGGTTGACACGCGCTTTGTAGCCGGTTTTGTGCACGAAAAGCGAACCCTCGCCGAAAACCGGCATATTCTGAACAGCATCGAAGCCGCGCTGGGCAAAACGGTAGATGTAGCCTCCTCATGCGGACTAGGACGCCGGACACCCGATGTAGCTAAAGACTTATTGTCGCTCACCGCTCAGCTAACCCAAGCCTAACCTTTCCTACGATCATGTTTACCCTGGCTGACATCTTCGGGCATATCTCTAACACCATCTACCTGGTCGGTTCCGTCATCAAAGGGTCGCTGGCCCTGCGCCTGTCCTGGGTACTGGGCGCGGTCGCCGAACTCGTCTACTACGTTTACGCAGCTCCCGAACCGCTCTGGACCAGCATTGCCTGGTGTGGTCTCATTACTGGCCTGAACCTGTACCAGATTATGCTGATTCTGCTGCAACGGCGTAAAAGCGGCCTGAGCCCTCAGGAACAGGCGTTGTATCAACAGCTATTCCATGCAATGGACTGGGGCAATTTCAAAAAAATGATGAAGACCGCCACCTGGGAAGTACTCAGCGAAGATCGTATCGTGATCGCCGAAAACGAACGCACCGATTACCTCTTTCTGCTGGCCAATGGCGCAGCCGACGTCACGCTGTCAGGCAAACCGATTGCCCAGCTTGGCAGCGGCAGCTTTATCGGCGAAATGAGTCTGCTGACGGGGCAGGTACCTACCGCCACGGTAGAGGTCGAGCGGGGTGCCACGCTGGTCAGCTGGCCCAAAGCGGCCATTAATAAATTACAGCAAGCTGACGAAAGCCTGAACAACGAATTATACGCCGTTTTCAGTCGCGATATCATCGAGAAAATTAAGCACCAGAATCTCCAGTTAGCAGGTTAACAATGCCGCCCATAGCCCATGATTATCATTAACGACTTTGCATTATGAAATTATCTCGTTTACGAAACGCCTTGCTTACGGCACTGACTGTTTGCGGAGCAATCGGTTCTGTCAGCTATGCTCAGTCTGCGGAGATAGACAGCCTGAAACGGCGGTTAGCGAATCATTCCGCTGATACCAGCCGGGTGCGTACGCTCAACCGGTTAAGCCGCCTTTGTCTAGAATATAAGCCTGATACAACCTACCGCCTGGCTCAGCAGGCCTTCAGGCTCGCTCAGCAATTAGACGATAAGCCCGGACAGGCTCGTAGCCTCGACCTGATGGGTTGTGGTCTTTCCAGCTTAGGTGATTATCCGAAAGCCATTCGGTTTTTCCAGCAATCCCTTCAAATTAGTCGTGCCATCAACGACAAATCGGCGACATGGAAGGTGCTCAACAATATGGCCTTACCGTATCAGGAGCAAAAAGACTACGGCCGTAGCGCGCGCTTGTTGCAGGAGTCAGTCCATACCTATGAGCAGGTTCACGGTAATGATGCTTCTAAAGATGCACTCGTCTATGCCACCATGTACGGGAATCTTGGCGAGGCTCACCTTTTGCTCAATCAAGTCGATTCGGCCGATTACTATCTAAAAAAGGCCCTGCCATTGTCTGAAGAGGAAGCAGGCAGACCTGTCCTGGAACACACCCTCTACGTATTGGGTGATCTACAGGTAAAGCGCAATAATCCAACGGCAGCGCTTGGTTATTACCGGCAGGGGTTGGTAGCTGCCCGACAAAATAGCTCTACAATCCTAATAGCCGACATCTCCCTGCGTATCGCCCGGCTCTATCAAAAGATGGGGACCATCGACTCCAGCATTGTCAACGCTCGGCGGGCTCTTGCCGCCAGTCAAAGCTGTGCCTATCTGTCCGGGGTTCAATCCGCCAGCCAACTGCTAACCCAACTTTACGAAGGCCGCGACAACACCCAGGCCCTGCGCTACTATAAGGTAGCCGTAGCCGCCAAAGACAGCCTCTTCAGCCAGGAAAAAGTTAAACAACTCCTTACCCTGGACTTTGAGGAGCAGCAGCGCCAGCAGGAAATCGAAGCCGCGAAAACGGAATACCAGAACCGCCTGCGTACCTACGGCTTGTCGGCCCTGGTTGCCGTCTCGTTGCTGATTGCGCTGCTGCTGTTGCGCACCACCCAACGCCAAAAGCGAAGTAATCAGTTATTGAGTCAGCAAAAAGAAGAGATCAACCAGCAACGTAGTAAAGCCGAAGAAGCTCTTGAACGCTTACAGGCCGCTCAGACTCAGCTCATTCATCAGGAAAAAATGGCCAGCCTGGGTGAGCTCACAGCCGGTATTGCGCATGAGATTCAGAACCCCCTCAACTTTGTCAACAACTTCTCGGAGGTCAGCACCGAACTGGTTGAGGAACTGCGGGAGGGGCCATTGCATCACCTGCCCGAGCCGGAAAAAGCCTACGCCGACGAACTGTTGAATGACCTGACCCAGAACCTCCAGAAAGTAGTTCACCACGGCAAGCGGGCAGACACCATTGTCAGAGGCATGCTGTCTCACAGCCGAATAGCCACCGGCAGCAAGCAGCTCACCAACCTTAACGCCCTGGCCGAAGAGTACCTTAAGTTAGCTTTTCATGGCTTAAGAGCCAAGGACAAAGATTTCAATGCCGAGTTGGTTACTGACTTTGACCCCAGGGTAGGTAAAGTTAATGTGGTGCCCCAGGATTTGGGCCGCGTCCTGCTCAACCTCTATAATAACGCATTCTACGCAGTGCGGCAAAAACAGGAACAGATCAGTCAGGTGCTGGCTGGAGACGTAGAGCCGGATACAGGCGATTACCATCCCCGCCTGACGGTTTCTACCCGACGACTCGACGATCACATCGAGATTCAGGTACGGGACAACGGCACGGGCATGCTCGTACCCGTCCAGCAGAAAATCTTTCAGCCCTTTTTCACTACCAAGCCAACCGGCGAAGGCACGGGTCTGGGCCTTTCGTTGAGCTACGACATTGTCACTAAAGGCCACGGAGGAACCATACGCGTCGACTCCCAACCCGGTGAATACACGGCCATAACCATACAAATACCCGGATAAGTTTTCGTGGTAGCGATGCCCCCTCTTATGCTATTGTCCTTACCTGTTTCTTTATTTTTCACCTTAATCACTTACCCTTATGTTCGCACGTGTTGTTCGCGTTTCCCTATCAACTGACACAGCTGCCGAAGCCATCAACTACTTTCGGGACACGGTCACGCCAGCCCTTCAGCAGCACCCCGGCTTTGCCTACAGCCGATGCCTGTATGCTCCATCGGACCATCATTGTCTGATGGTATCGGCCTGGGAATCTGAAGAGGCTAGAACTGGCGCCGAGACAAGCGGTCTTCTCAACGATGTGCTCAAGCATCTACGAAGCTATTTTGACGGCAAACCCACCGTAGAATACTACGAAATTGCTGTTTAAAACAGACCCGGGACGGCAGGCATAAGACCTTGCCGTCCCGGGTCTGTTTATAGTTGCCCTGCAAACCCCGTCCGCTAAACCCAACTATCATGCGAAATCCACAAACCGGCGCCTTACGCCTACTAAAGAAAGTAGTTGGCCAGGACACTGATCCTGAAGTCAACGAATCTCGCCGTACGTTCATCCGGCAACTAGCCCTGGCTACGGCTGGCTCCGCTGTATCAACCAATTTCCTCGGGTGTGCTAACCAACAGCGGCCATCAATTGCGATTGTCGGGGCGGGTTTATCAGGGCTAACGGCGGCCTATTATCTTGAGAAAGCAGGATTACAAGCCGAACTATTCGACGCAGCCAACCGGGTTGGGGGCCGGGTTATGTCGGCTAAAAATCTACTGGCCGATGGTATTGTTACAGAATTAGGCGCTGAATTTATTGATTCTCATCATAAGGACATCCTGACTCTGTGTCGGACGTTTGATTTGCCGCTGCTGGACACCAAAGCCTCTACTGAGCACTCCTTAAACCGAATCTGCTACGTATTTGGTGGACGACACGTTGAAGAGCGCGAGATAATTCAGGCCTTCACTCCTTTTGCCGAACGCATTCGTCGGGACGTCGGTCACCTGGGAGGCTCATTTGCTGCCAACCATCCGGCCGTTAAGAACCTGGATCGTCTATCCATCGATGAGTATCTTCATCAATTGGGCATATCGGGCTGGTTATTTAACCTCATCAGCACCTCATTTACGAGTGAGTACGGCTTAGCGGCCGGCGAGCAGTCCTGTCTGAACATGCTGATCCTGCTCAATCCGGATATCACAAAGGGATTTGAGCTTTACGGCGAAAGCGACGAACGCTACAAAGTAATCGGCGGCAATGAACGCATCGCCACTGAGCTTCATAAACGGTTGAAAAGTCCGGTTCATACCGGCTTCCATCTGGAGCGAATTACTCAGAAAGGCAACCGGTACCAGCTTTCCTTTGCTAACGGCCGGGAAGTAACCGCCGATTATGTGGTGATGACCCTGCCGTTTTCGGTTTTACGTACCGTTACATTCGACGTTGACATGTCGCCCCGGAAACGGCGCTGTATTCAGGAACTGGGCTACGGCACTACATCGAAGTTATTTATTGGTGTGAATGAGCGGCTGTGGCGACAGTGTGGGTGTTCGGGCATTGCCTTCAGCGAGCACATTCAGAACGGCTGGGACAGTAGCCACATGCAACAGAACAACAGCGGACCGGGTGGATATAGCCTACTGCTGGGTGGCGAACATGGCCGAAAGTTAACTCTGGCTCAGTTTGACCAGTACCTCACCGGATGCGACCAGGTGTTCCCAGGCATGAAACAGGCCGCCAGTGGCCGCAAAAGCTTGTACAACTGGAGCCGGAACCCCTTAACGCGTGGCGCTTATTCCTGCTACAGAGTGGGGCAGATGACCACGCTTGGCCAGGCAGAAAGCGAACGGGTCGGCAACATCTTCTTTGCGGGTGAACATTGTAGTCCACAGTTTCAGGGCTTTATGAACGGAGCGGCCGAAACGGGTCGCCAGGCCGCTGAAAAGATCGTGATGACACTGGGCGCTTCCGTACCTCGATCGGCTCCACGCACGCATCAACCAGCCTGATGATGGGAACCCTCCGGAAACAACACGGCCGTTACCTTATGATCCTGATGATCGGGTCGCAACTCAGTTGGGGGCAAGTGCTCAAACCTGACCGAACCGTGCGGTATGCGGGTCGAATGGATTACGACAGCTACTTTGGGTTTTATCCTACCCTCAGTGCTAGCCTGACTATTGATTCGTTACGGGAGTTCACCGCCTACGCGAGTTACTACACCAATCCGGCTTTTTTTGGATTGGAAGCTGGCGTTAGCGTCGGTTTTTCAACAGCCCGTCGAAACTGGTCGGTGACGCCGGGAGTCGGGCTTGTCAGCGGTAGTCTGTTTGTGTCTGAGCAGCCGTTTACAATGGCCGAAGGGTTTGTCGGTACGCTTACGATCCAGCACGAGGGCCCGCTTGGATTCATTCAGGGCTACAGCGGCTATTACGGCGCGTGGAAACGGTTAACTCCCTGGACCTATGATTTTCTTTTCTGTTCGATTCAGGCTGGGCGCTACGTATCGAAATACTGGCGATTCGGGCTGGTTTATGAACAGTTAGCCAACGTACGGCTACCCCGTAATCGGTTCGACACGACGGAGTTCAGTGTACCGCGCTTAGGTCTGGCGACTGAGGTTTATCTACCCAACAAGTTTACAGCGCAAGCCATGGGTGGCTGGACACGCAACGATGATCAGCGACTCTTTTTCCGGATCGGTATAAGTCGATCGCTATGAGTGCAAACGCAGGCAGTGCACCAACACTGACTTGTGTTTGCGGAATGATTTAAGCTGACAAAACGCATCCTCTGATTAAACAATCCCTAAAACAACCCTCCCATGAATGTTTCTGATTACATCGTTGATTTTCTGAAAGCCGTTGGTGTCCGGCAGGTATTTGGCTATCCCGGCACACCCATTCTACCTTTTATGGCCGCCATTGAACGGCAGTCGGACATAGAATGGGTGCTGATGCGGCACGAAAACTCAGCCGCGATGGCTGCTTCGGCGCAGGCTCGCCTGACGGGTGAACTGGCCGTGTGCATGGCCACCTCCGGCCCCGGTTCCGCCAATTTTATTTGCGGACTCGTCGACGCTCAACTGGATCGGGCACCGGTATTGGCCCTGACAGGCATGGTCCCTACCTTCAACCAGGGCCACTCCGAATTTCAGGACATCAACCAGGCGCAGTTGCTGTCGACGGTGTTGCCCATGAGCAGCAGTTGTGTGCATCCGCGTCAGTTGGTACCGCTGTTGCGCAATTCGGTCGGATACGCCTGGCAAAATCAGCAGACCGTTCATCTGGCCCTATCGTCGGATGTGCTCAGCACGCCCGTGGCCGACAATGATTCGCTGTTTTCCATTGATTCCGACTACCTCCCTCGTCCCCTGCGGCTGATGCCCCCGCCCCAGGAAGCGTTCGACATGGTAGCCGACGAGCTCAGGCAATGCCACCAGGTCGTCATCGTCGTTGGTCGGCGGGCCGTCGGTTGCGGACCCGCGATCATGCAATTGGCCGAGCGCCTTGGAGCGCCCATCATCACGAGTCTGGACGGCAAAGGTATTGTTGACGAAACGCATCCGCATACCCAGGGAGTGCTCGGCATTTTCGGGTTACCAGGCGTGGAAAGCACCAAGCAGATCATCAAACGGGCGGACGCTGTACTGGCCTTTGGCGTCGATACGCTCAAGCCGTTCCTGACCGATGCAGACAATACACAACGCCGGAAACTGATTCAATGCGAAGCGGATTTCAACACGATCAGTCTGGAGTACCGCCGGACCCGCACGCTGGTCGGCCCTTTGCAGGCTATTGCCGACGGCCTGGCCCGCCGACTGCCAGACAAGCCAACGACCAACTTATCCATTACCGAAGCCTTTGAAACCAAACAGGACCATCTGCAGGAGGTAGCCTACATGGGCTTCGACAGTACGCATCCGGACTACGTGCATCCGGCCTATTTCCTGACGAAGCTGAACCGTTTCCTGGACGAAAAATCAATGCTCGTACTGGATACCGGAGCACACACCGTCTGGGCAGCCCGGTATCTGCAACTGGCTCACCAGCAGCCGGTCATTGTCAGCAGTCATTTAGGCACCATGGGCTTCAGTCTGCCCGCCCTGATCGGCCTTCAGATGGCGCGACCCCATCACCGGGCCATCGGTATCAGCGGAGACGGTGGTTTTCAGATGGTGGTGGGTGAGCTGGCGACGGCGGTGCAATACAAGCTGCCGATTATCCTGATTGTGTTTAACAACGGGGTTTTGCAAAACGTGAAGACCCAGCAGGATGTCCCCTTCGGTACGTACCTGCACAATCCGGACTTTGTGGCGCTGGCCAAAGCGTTCGGAGCCGATGCCGCCATGATTGATGGGCAAACCGACATCGACAGCCTGCTGGCGCAGGCGTTTGCCGAACGAGATCGGCCGTTTTTGCTGGAATGCCGCATCGATCCCGAACTGGCGATCCCGCTGAGCCGCTGGGAGCGGCTTGTAGCCGTTCATTGACCCTGTAGCCCAGATGATGTTCGCTGGGCTACCTTAACTCACTTTGTTTATGAAATCACTTCTTCTGTCGGCGGCCTTACTAGCTGGGTTACTGGCCGGCCTTGAGCGTGTTGGTGCCCAAACCCCTAAGCTGGACAGTTTGGAGCGGCTCATTCGTCAGGCAAAAACAGATACGGGACGGGTAAACTTAGCCAACGCGAAGACTAACCTGCTCGGCGAAAACAATCTGGATGCTGCCATTGAGCTGAGTAAGGAAACCATTAAAGAAGCGCAGCGAATCAAATATAAGCGCGGAGAAACAAAAGCGACGTTGAAGCTGGGGGTTAACTACTGCCTGAAAGGCAAGTTCCCGGAAGCCCGGACAACGTTGCGGACGGCCGATCAACTGCTTAATACCCAGGAAGATTTGTCCATGCGTTGTGATCTGTATTCCGGCTACGGGGTGTATTACGGCATGCAGAGTAAGTACGACAGCGCTACTTATTTCTTTGAGAAAGCCATCCATATCGCTCAGCAAATAAATCACCCATCGCTGAGTAATTTTTACCAGAACATTGCCGTCTCCTACCAGATGCAGTCGAATCATAAGCAAGCCTTAGCCTACCAGCAAAAGGCATTAGCCTTAGGGGAGAAAGCCGGGAATGCCAATGCGCAGGCGTATTCGCTGATGAACATGGGGCTTACTTACAAGACGATGGGTGACTTAGTCCGGGCGGAGCAGACGTTGTACAAAGCGATCAGCATGGCCAGGAAAGCGGGCATTCAGAACGTTGAACTATACGCTTATTCCAATCTTTCGAATCTGTACGAAAGCAAACGTAATTACCCGAAAGCGTACCAGTTTGCCAGCAAAGCCGCTGTTCTGGGCGCCAGGCTGGGCGATCAGGGCATACAGGCCGCCAGCTTAGCGAAAGCCGCTTCGGCCCTGGGTCATCAAAACCAATACACCAAAGCAAATAGTTTTGTTGAGCAAGCACTGGTCGTTGCTGACTCCGCCCGCCAACCGCTGATTACGTATCAGGTCTATGCGGTTAAAGGCGAACTTCAGCATCTTCAGAACAACTGCCGGGAAGCCATTCCTTATTTTGAGAAAGGCCTGGAAGCGCTCAAAGGATCAGACATTTATGAAGAACAGATCGGACTGTCATACCGGAGCCTATCCGAATGCTACGAAAAAACGGGGAACTACCAGAAAGCTTTATCGGCCTACAAAACCTCGACCGGGATTGCCGATTCGATCCGCAGTAAAGAAAACATTCAGCAGGCCACGGAGCTGATTATGAATGCCGAGTTCGAAAAAAAGCAGTTGGCCGCCCGGGCGGAGCAGCAGCAGGAAAAAGCCGTGGCAACCATTAAACAGGCCGCTTTGGGGGGTGGGCTGGTGTTGACCCTGATTTTGGCCGCCGTGGCGTTTAGCGCCTTTCGCAGTAAGCAAAAAGCGAACGTGTTGCTCCAGCAGCAAAAAGAAGCCATTGAAAATACCTTAACTGAGCTGAAGACAACCCAGGACAAACTTATTCACCAGGAGAAAATGGCCTCTCTCGGCGAACTGACAGCAGGCATTGCCCACGAGATTCAGAACCCGCTGAACTTCGTCAACAACTTCTCGGAGGTCAGCACCGAGTTGATCGAGGAGCTTGAAGAAGAACAACAACGACCCGAGCGCGATACCGACCTGGAAAGCGAACTTCTCAACGACCTCAAGCAGAACCTTCAGAAAATAACGCACCACGGTAAACGGGCCGGTGCCATCGTTAAAGGCATGTTGGAGCACAGCCGAAGCGGTGGCGGAGAAAAGCAGGCGTCAAACCTGAATATTCTAACGCAGGAATACCTTAAGCTGGCGTATCATGGCATCCTGGCTAAGGATAAAGACCGGGTTACGGGTCGCTTCAATGCTGAACTGATCACCGAGTTTGATCCGAACGTCGGGCAGGTAGATGTAGTCCCCCAGGACATCGGGCGGGTACTGCTCAACCTGTTTAACAACGCCTTCTATGCGCTGCTTCAGAAGCGGGAGCAGCTGAGCCTGGTAACAACGGGTGCAGCCGCTGACGAGCCCAGTCCCTACCAGCCCACCCTCTGGGTGAGCACCCGGCGTGTTGGAAATGTAGTGGAGATTCGGGTGCGTGACAATGGCACCGGCATCCCTGAGTCGGTCAGGAGCAAGATTTTTCAGCCTTTTTTCACCACCAAGCCCACCGGCCAGGGTACGGGTCTGGGCTTGTCGCTGAGTTATGACATTATTACCAAAGGCCATGGCGGTGAGATGAGTGTCGATTCAGACACCGATCAGTACACACTAATAACGATAAAATTACCTGCATGAAGTTTCTGTTGCGGCTAGATGTTGATGGATTACATTACGGTAAACCACTTTATAGTCTTTCACTTAAACTACTACTATGTATGCACGCATTGTCCAGGTTCCTTTAGCGCCCGGCTCTATCGACGAAGTCACTACTTGTTTCCGCGATTCGATAGGGCCTAGCCCGCTAAGTGTGTAAAGGCAGCAGGTCTGGCCGTTGTTTCAACTAGCTTGCAAGGCATCGACACCCGTTGGTGTTGGCACCCAACATAACCCGTTACTTGCGGGGCGTTTCGCTTAGCTATGTCATGTTTTTCAGCCAACCTGCAAGTTGACTGCTGACATAGGGTTGTCAAGAGGGGCATCTATCTTTGTCCTACAAACTACGTCTTACATAATGCTGTGACCCGTTCGCAAATTAGGCGGAGCGGGCTGCGCAGCGTAGTTTTCCAATGCATATTTATGGACATAAGTCATCTTCTACGACTTCGGTTAGCGAATCAGCAACTAGCGTACTCACCCTCCCAATCAGTTCCAGACATTGTGAGTTGGCTGGGCGCCGTGCAATCGCAGGAGTTTACCGACGCTAAGTGGTCAATAGGCCAGCGTATACCCGGTTTATCAGAAGCGGCTTTTAATGAGGCCTTCAACGCGGGCACCATCCTGCGTACGCACGTACTCCGACCAACCTGGCATTTTGTGTCGCCGGCCGATATACGGTGGATGCTGGCCCTAACCGCCCCGCGCATCAAGGCGTTCATGCGCACCAATGACCGCAAGCTGGGATTAGACGAAGCAATTTTCGCCCGTAGCAATACCCTGATTCAAAGAGCATTAGAAGGCAGCAAGCACCTGACTCGACCGGAAGTGGCGGAGGTACTCAAACAGAACGGTATCCCTCTGGTATCGAACGCATTGGCTCATCTACTGGCCCGGGCGGAGATCGACGGTATCATTTGTAGCGGAGCTATGCGCAGTCGGCAACACACCTACGCCCTGTTGGAGGAGCGAGCTCCCCAGAGCAGGGTATTAACGCGCGAGGAAGCGCTGGCTGAACTGACGTTTCGGTACTTCAGTAGTCATGGCCCCGCTACGATACGCGATTTTAGCTGGTGGTCGGGGCTTACATTGACCGATGTTCGACTTGGCCTGGAAGCCGTGAAAACGCAGCTGGCAAGCGAAACAATCGAAGGCAATACGTATTGGTACGGGCCCTCATCCGCCGACGGTGGCACTTTTCGTGACCAAGCCTATCTACTGCCCAACTTTGACGAATACGTCGTTGCCTACGCCGACCGAAAGACTTTATTAGAGCCCAGCTACGAAGGCCCGCTACATATGCAGGGAGCCATATTAAGTCACCGAACCATCGTGCTGAACGGCCGGATCGTTGGCACCTGGAAGGTAGTCAAAGCGAAATCAACGAGTACGTTTACCATGAATCTATCCCGATCGTTGTCTGAAACCGAAACGGGCTTAGTTGAGCAGGCCTGGCGAGACTATCGGGCGTTTTATCATTAACTGGGTTCTGTAAGGTCAATAGACCACTGATTTTCATGATTCAATACAATTAATCAGGTTTGTCATCCTTCAACAAATCATAATTAATCGTAATAGTCATAAAAATCAGCAGCCTACAACGGTGATCAGATCTAGTTGCACCGAGTAACAACCTTTACTCCTATAATACCTTTACAACTAGTGGATGGGATGGTCTATCTTTTCTTCTTCCAGATCAAGGCGGGCTTCCTCTTTTCGAATCACTTCGTCGTCGAATTCCTGTCGGCCGCGCAAGCGATGTAATTCATTACGTTTGACGCTGAGAATTTCGCCCAGAATGTGATTGTACAGCGCTAACATATCTCCATCGTTTTCTAGCGAATCCAGGTGCCGTTTTGTTTGACGCAGGTCACTTTCGATCCGACTTCTCAGATTGGCAACTAGCTCGTTGTCTGCCAATTCGGCGGTATAATTCTCATTCAAATGCTGCAGGGCCACTTTCTGTAACTTCAGGCGTATCTTCGACTCCTGTGTCTCTTCCGGTATACGAGGGTTGGGGTCCTGGTAGTTAACCCATCGAATCACCAGCGGCAGGGTCAACCCCTGAAAAACCAACGTAACCAGAATCACAACGAACGTGATAAACAAGATCAGGTTTCGGTGCGGAAATGGCTGTCCATTGCTTAAGGTCAACGGCACCGATAAGGCGGAGGCCAGCGACACAACCCCACGCATACCGGCCCAGCCAATAATGATAGGGCCCCGCAAACCGGGATTACGTTGAGCGACGGTTATGTACCGCCCAATAAAACGAGTGAAGATTGAAGAAACGACCGCAAATACCAACCGCGTAACGATCACGACGAACGTAATCAGCAACGCGTACCCAATAGCCTCCATTTTGGAATAATCGCCCAGGCTATTGATAATAACGGGCAACTCCAGCCCGATCAGGATGAAGACCAAGCCATTTAAGGCAAAAACGACGGTAGCCCACATGCCCGTACCCTGAATTCGTGCGCTATGGTTTAGGATAACGTGGCTCTGATTTGACAGAAATAGTCCTCCACTCACAACTGCCATAACCCCCGAGACATGAAATTCTTCGGCGGTTAAGTACATAATATACGGAGCCAGGAAGGTCAGCAGAATACTGATCCGCGTGGACGTAGGTAACCAACGATGAATACAATAAAACACTACGGCAATAGCCAACCCAACCACAATACCCAGGAGCGTAACCAGGAAAAAATCAGTGGCGGCTTTCTGCCAAACAAACGAGCCCGATAACACAGCTGCCAGCGCAAACCGAAACACAACCAAACTGGATGCATCATTCACTAAACTTTCGCCTTCGAGAATGCTGACCGCAGCTTTAGAAACCTTTACGTTCTTCAAGACAGACGTAGCTGCAACAGCATCGGGTGGCGAAATAATACCGCCCAGCAAAAAACCCAGCGCCAAGGTAAAGCCAGGAATGTAGGTGCTCGACATATAAGCTACGGCAAAGGCCGTAATAATGACTAGTCCGAAGGCCAGAAAAGTAATAATGCGTCGCCAGCGCCAGAATTCTTTCCAGGACATAAACCAGGCTGCTTCGTAGAGCAAGGGCGGCAAAAAGATCAGAAATATTAGGTCAGGATCAATTTCAATTTGCGGAATTCCTGGAAACAGACTAAGTGCCAGTCCGCCCAACACCAGAAAAATTGGGGTCGGAATCCGCAGCCGCTGACCAATCATGACGAGTAAGGAAACGGCCACCATCAAGGATAAGCAAAGCAACAAAGTTTGGTGCATGGATTTTGGGAATCAGTTAGTATAACCCTCTCGACGGATTCTATCCCGAAAGATAAAAGACACAGGGGCAATTCCGCAACCATCCGTAGCAGAGCCAGTTGTTGAGTAAGCCTACCCACTCAGCCCAGAACGCTAACCGTAGTCTTGACGGGCAACTGCCGCCCCATAGCCTGGACAACGTACTGGATTGATTAAAATAAAACCGCCAGCGACTAATCACTGGCGGTTTTACTGTTCATCACGTTATCAATCAACCGTGAAAGAAATCTTTCATTTTGTCGAAGAACCCTTTCTCGTTCTTGTTCGGTCTTGGCTGGAAGTTGGGCGAGTTACGGAGCTTCTCTAGAATCGAACGTTCTTCAGACGACAACACCTTTGGTGTCCAGACGTTGACGTGAACGAGTTCATCACCCCGACCGTAGCCGTTCAACTCCTTGATGCCTTTGCCTTTCAGCCGCAGGATCTTGCCACTTTGCGTACCCGGCTCAAGGGTAATGCGGGCCTTACCATCAATGGTCGGCACTTCAACACTCGTACCAATGGCGGCATCAACGAAGTTAACGTAGAGGTCAAACACTACGTTGTTGCCATCGCGTTTGAGGTCGGCATCTTCCTCCTCCTCAACCACAATCAGCAGATCGCCGGCAACGCCCCCACGGGGAGGAACATTACCTTTACCGCCAACTGACAGTTGAATTCCTTCGGCTACACCGGCCGGAATTTTGATCGGGATAACGTCTTCCTGCAACACGCGTCCTTCGCCAAAACAAACGTCGCAACGGTCAGTCACGAGTTTACCCTCGCCATTACAGGTGGGACACGTACTGGTCGATACCATTTGACCGAGCATGGTATTCACCACCTTGCGGGTCTGGCCGGTACCACTACAGGTCGTACAGGTTTGCACGGCTGTTCCATTTTTAGAACCGTTTCCTCCACAGGTGGTGCAGGTAACGTGCCGTTTTACCTTTATTTTCTTCTCAACGCCATTGGCCACTTCCTGTAGGTTCAGCTTCAGCTTAATCCGTAGGTCAGAACCGCGCCGAACGCGTTGGCGCTGGCCTCCTCCGCCGTTTGCCCCCCGGAAGAAGCTACCAAATGGCGAGTCATCGCCGAACACATCGCCAAACTGGCTGAATATGTCTTCCATCGACGGACCACCGGGACCGTAGCCACCGCCACCGGCGGCCCCACCCATTCCAGCATGACCGAACTGATCATAACGCGCTTTCTTCTGCGGGTCGTTCAGGACGTCATAAGCCTCAGCCGCTTCCTTAAATTTTTCTTCGGCAGTAGGATCGTCAGGGTTTTTATCCGGATGGTACTTGATCGCCATTTTGCGATAGGCTTTTTTCAGGTCCTCCGGAGAGACGTTCTTATCAACGCCCAATATTTCGTAGTAATCGCGCTTCGTTGCCATATTTTAAAGAGTGAAAGAGTAAAAGAGCGAAAGAGCGGGCTGCCGGCCATTAAGGTACCGGATAGCTTTCAACGTCCGTTGCGGCACTCTTTCACTCTCTCACTCTTTCGCTATCAAGAACCTACAATAACTTTCGCAAATCTGATAACCTTATCATTCAGGTAATACCCTTTTTCGACCTCGTCGATCACTTTGCCTTTGAGGTCGTCGCTAGGGGCCGGGAACTGAGTTACGGACTCATGTAAGTCAGCGTTAAACGGCTCGCCTTTAGAAACCATTGGCTTCAGACCCTTGCCTTCCAGCGTTTTGAACAGTTTGTTATAAATAAGCGTAACGCCTTCTTTGAGCGCCGTTACGTCGTCGGTGTTATCCATCGACTGCATGGCCCGTTCAAAGTCGTCCACCACCGGAATCAATGCCTGCAACAGGCTCTCGTTGGCATTGCTAATTAACTCCAGCTTTTCTTTCGAGGTACGCCGACGGAAGTTTTCAAAATCAGCGTACAAACGCAGGTATTTATCCTTCAATTCGGCCACTTCCCGGCTGGTTTGATCTGTTGGGGTAGCTTCCGCTTGGGCTATGGGTTCATCGCCCACTACCTCGGCAGTTAGTTCTTCAGGTTCACCTCCGTTGACAGTTATGGCTTCTTCACTGGTCAGGTTGTCAGGTTGTTGTGTATCAGCAGACGATTTTTCGTCCAAAATGTCTTTATTTTCCATTGATGAGCTTCTATTTCGCTTCCAGAAATTCATAGGCAAAGATGGGCAAAAGACCGGCCAAAACCGCTTTTTCTGCCAACTTGACACATTAATTGGGTCACGAATTTTACGGACAATACAGATTAACGCGAATTTTTTGAGACATGTACATTGTTAATCTGATGCCGACTATCCGTGTATCATTCGACTATCCGCAACATTCGTGTCCCAAACCAGCCGTTATACTCAACTGATTAAAGCCGAGGCCACCCGGTTGGGCTTTGATTTTTGTGGAATAGCCAAGGCTGACTTTCTGGACGAAGAGGCCCCCCGGCTGGAAGCCTGGTTGAAAAGCGGGATGCACGGCCAGATGAATTACATGGCCAATCACTTCGACAAACGGCTCGATCCGCGCTTATTGGTCGATGACGCTAAATCAGTCGTGACGGTGCTGCTCAACTATTACCCCGAACAGAAACTTCCCGAAGGCAGCGACGACATTAAACTGTCGAAATACGCCTATGGTGACGATTACCACTTCGTGATTAAGGACAAGCTCAAAGACTTAATTGCGTATATCCACGAGGAGATTGGCGAGGTTGGTGGGCGCGCTTTTGTCGACTCCGCACCGGTCATGGATAAAGCCTGGGCGAAGCGGTCGGGCCTGGGCTGGGTGGGGAAGCACACGAATCTGATAAACCGTCAGATTGGCTCTTATTTCTTCATTGGTGAGCTGATTCTCGATCTTGAGTTGGAACCCGACGGCCCCATCACTGACTACTGTGGCACCTGCACCCGGTGTATCGACGCCTGCCCTACCGACGCCATTGTTGGGCCTTACGTGGTCGATGGCAGCAAATGTATCTCGTATTATACCATTGAGCTGAAAGAAGCTATCCCCAACGAAGTGCAGGGAAAGTTTGAGAACTGGGCCTTCGGTTGCGACATCTGCCAGGACGTTTGCCCCTGGAATCGTTTTGCGCGTCCTCACCAAACCCCGGCATTTGACCCCCATCCTGACTTGGCTACGTTTACCAATAACGATTGGCAGGAGATTACCGAAGAGGTATTCCGCGAAGTATTTCGCCGATCGGCGGTTAAGCGAACCAAACTAGCTGGCCTAAAACGAAATATTCTGTTTTTACAAACGGATAAGGAAGAGTAATTCACCGATACTGGTTGGCCAGCTCATACAGGAGATTATATTGAAACATGTTGATCCCTTTTGATAAATTGGCGACTAACCACATACGCTTATGTATTCACCATGGGTTATCTGGTAGACATAAAGACTTCGGCACCTTTTACAATTCGTTTCTATGCCACGCGACCGGGCACAAACCGAACAACGACTGATTGAGGCCGTCGGCCAGATTATCTCGGAAGAAGGGTACGATCAGCTTGGTATTAATCGGATCGCTAATCGTGCGGGGATCAACAAGATTCTCATCTATCGTTATTTTGGCGGTCTGAATGGTTTGCTGGAATCTTATTTAGAGCGAGTACGACCTAATCCGGTTTTACCTCGATTAGACATTGACCGATTGCGGTCTGCTCCGCTTCACGAGGTCTTCGACGCCTGTTGTGAGTATTTGATTGCAGAATACAGGCAGTTCCGCAATGACACCCAGGCTCAGGAGTTGTTAAAAGCAAAATTACTGGGTATGGATATACCCAAGAATGCATTCCCAATCGAACAAAGGCGTCACCTTCGTCTCGTCATTGACCAGGTCGGTGAGTTATTACAAACAACACTCAGTCCGGCTTATGCTGCGTTTTTATACAGCGCGATCACGATGCTGACACTGATGAGCCAGCAACAAAAGTCGCTTTTTGGTGTAGACCCTACTACCGAAGAAGGACAGAACCAGATTGAAACGGTTATTCGAGGCATCTTTCGGGGTGCTTATCTGCAAATCAGAGAACGACGCAGCGAAAATAGTTCAGGGGCCTACAAAGCTCCAATCACGCAAACCAACAACCAATCGTCAGACGGCCTGACTAAAAAATAATCGTAAGGCTTCACCCACTCGCCAGACATCTTCAAATGTGTTATAAAGCGGAGTTGGCGCCAGTCGGATGCAATCGGGCTCGCGCCAGTCGCCAATAATGCCTTGTTCGGCCAGGTGAGCAAACAACGTTTTCCCGTTTTTTCGGACTAATAACGAAAGCTGGCAACCCCGTTGGTTAGGATCGTCGGGCGTTAAGATCTGTATGTCATGAAACGAAGACAGCAAGTACTCCAGATAACCCGTCAACCGCTCGCTTTTCAGGCGGAGAGGCACCATACCGGCCTCAGCCGTGATAGCTAATGCAGCGCGATGCAAAGCCAAGGCCATGATGTTAGGCGTACTGAGCTGCCACCCATCGGCACCTAGGGCGGGCAAGAAACCGGGCTGCATCTCAAACCGTTTATCTTCTCGATACCCCCACCAGCCTGCTAACCTCGGTAGATTCTGGTCGTGATGTTTTTGATGAACAAACACGCCCGACACTGCCCCAGGGCCACCGTTGAGGTATTTGTACGAGCACCAGGTCGCAAAGTCAACGCCCCAGTCGTGCAGGCGCAGGGGTACGTTACCAATGGCGTGGGCCAGATCAAATCCAACGGGTATGCAATGCCGCTGAGCTGTTTCGGCAATGGCAGCCATGTTATAGACCTGACCGGTATAGTAATTCAAGCCACTCATCCAGATCACGGCTAACGAATCGGCGTTTTCAGCAATGGCCGCCTGAATATCAGTTACGTGGATCAACCCGTCGTCAGGTCTCGGGGCAACTTCGATGAGCGTATCAGCCGGGTCAAGCCCCCGGTGCTTAATGTGGGTTTCAAGCGCGTATTGGTCAGATGGAAAATCGCCTTTGATGGTCAGGATCTTGTATTTCTGTTTAACCGACGCGTCCACCGCACTGGCAGGTTGGTAGAAGGATGTCAGCAGTAAATGCAGATTTACGGTCAGTGCATTCATCGGGCACACTTCCGACAGCTCAGCACCAACGATTTGCGCCAGTGGCCCTTTGCACGTATTGTGATACCCTAGCCACGTCTGTTCAGCACCTTCTGTTTCGGGATTGCCCGCGTGATCAAACCATCCTTCAACGCCTAAATTCTGCCAGGTATTCAGCTCTTGTTCTAAAGCCTCCCGTGCCGATTTTGGCTGTAAGCCAAGCGAGTTCCCACATAAATAAACAAGCGACTGGTCGTTGCGCTGCGGGATGTGAAACTTAGTGCGGAAATCGCGAAGGGTATCTTGGCGATCGAGTTGCTGAGCAAAGGCAAGGGTGTTTTCGTAGGTCATGTACAATATTAGTAAGCTTTAACCACAAAGTAGGATGTGCTCTTTTTGTTCAGCTCCTACGCTTAAACAGCCTGTAACGCAACTGGCCCGGCATCATCTGGATGATGCCGGGCCAGTTGCGTTACAAGGTTTTACTATTGATGATCCATTCCGCCCTTTTTGCAGCAGCTCGGCAGCTTAGCGTAGCCAGCTTCGTCGGCGGCAACTTCTTCGGCGTCGTAGCCCGTTTTGCTGATATTGGCTTTCAGCTTCGCTACGTCCGTTTTAGCGGGGTTGTACTTAATTGTTACCACCTTGGTTTTCACATCGAGGTCAGCTTCCTTTACTCCTTTTTCGAAGGCTAAGTTACGCTCAATGCGGGCCTTGCACATGCCGCAGACAGCCGAAGTTTTAATCTTCACCTCTTTTTCTTTGTCATCGCGGGTTGGTGCACTGGCCAATAAGTTACCCATCAACATCAATGAAGTCAGGGCCGTCAGAAACAGGTTACGCATCATATGCTTGATTGGCTTGCCCACCCGGCAAGCAGGGTTATGGTGAATAAATAACGTAGTTTTAACATCAATGGTGCCCTTTCATGTGATGCGTACCACTCATAGTACGCATAGTCATCAGGCTTGGGGTCAGGCGTAGGTAAATTTCGCCCGAAATAGGCAACTTACCATAAAAAGTCTGTAACGTTTTATCGGGCATACTACCGGTTAGCTGCGCGCCCAGTACCAAATCCGTATTCCGCTGCTGGGCGATACGGTAATTTGTGCCGAGCGTAAGATTATTGATTGTCAACACCTGGTCTTCGGGTTCTATCTGGCCCTGTAATTCCAGCTCCTCAACCGATTTTCCAACGTTTTCGTAACGGCCATAGAACGCCCATCGCTTAAGTTGTAAGCTGCTTTCGGCTAAATATGACCCTTCGTTTACACCATGATGGCTGTTCTGCCCCCACACCAACGCCGTCGTTACATAACTATCTGGTCCTAGGGCTTTACTGTGCAAAAGTGATGCCGTTGTACGCGTAACATCTTCTTCGGGATGAGCCTGTTCTGGACTATGCAGGAAGCCCTGCGAAAATTGCAATGCCAACGACGGCGACGGGTTCACCGACAGCCGATATGAATAGCTATCGAGTTTGAATGCATCGTAATCGTACCGGTTTTCGTCGGGTTCGCGTCCTTTAAACGCAGAACCTTCCAGTTTAGCCCACTTGTAGCGAAAGCCGACCGTCGTCACGCCAAACAGAATGTGCGTAGCGTCCTGCCAGTGGTGCCCTAACGGCGCATCTGGATTATTGAACGACGAAATCCGGTGCATAAAAGCCGGGGGACCAACGGCCGGTTCGCCTGGGTAACCAACGTATCCGTATAAATCAATGTCTTTGCTAAGCGCGTGGCTATAACTTACCGACAATTCCGAAACCAGATCATGCGGGTGTTGTTTGTCAATAAGTGGCTGGTCTTGGTAGGTTTCGCCGGTCTGAAACAGCAATGGATAGCCCCCGTTGCTGACCGTTAGCGGATCGAGCGAGACCATGGCCCGCACCTGAAATAATCCACGCTGACCTATTTTGCGCTGGGCCATCCCCATAAACCAGTTCGGCGCCCCAAATTGCTGTCCGCGACCACGTCCATCCGGGTTATTCATGTTCTGACTAGTATACCGGAGATAAATGGCGTAGTGCAACATATAACTCCAGCCTTTGGGTGAAGGATGGCTCATGTAGGCGTACATGGGCGTGTTATCAGGGTGCCACGACGTACCCGACCCATTGCGGTTCATGGGCAGGTTGCGCGACAGTGAATGCGTCATTCCCATGGTGGTATCCATAGTCAGGCCATAATTCACCATGTCTGTCGCTCCATTCATGTCGTGGTTTTTCATAGCCCCGTCCATATCCATGTCGCCATGATTATGTCCAGCGGGCATAGCATGATCCATCGGCTTTGTGGTATCAGCCTTTGGCCGATTACCCGACGGCTCCTTTTTAGGCATTGTCATACCTTCATGGTGCTGGTGTTGCGCCAAAACGGCACCACTCCAGCCAATCATAAGTAGTAAGAAAAGTTTGTTCATCATACCGTTGAGAAAGGAGATGATACGCTTGTCTGCACGTATCATCTCTTGTTACGCTTACGCATTGGCCATCTGCCGACATTCTTGAGCGCATTTCCGACAGGCTTCGGCGCAGGCTTTGCAATGTGCGTGGTGATCAGCATGTTTTTCGCACTCGGCCGCGCAAGCCTCGCAAACATCAGCGCAGAGTTGCATGTACTGTTTCATAAAATCTGAGCCTCGTGCTTCCAGACGCCCGCACAGGGTACAGATGTCGGCACAGTCCCGACAAAGCCGAATGCACTGCGTCATGTCATGATGCCGACTGTCTTCGTCGTGCATCATAATACAAGCCGTTGCACAGCGTTCGCAGGCTTCAGCGCATTCAAAACAGGTGTCGGTGTGTGAGTGAGCCATTGTGTTTTCCATGAACGTAAAGTGGTTATATGGTTTTGGCCAGTATTGGTCTGACAAAATAACCGCCTGAGTCTAGTTCAGTTTTTACATAATTCCGGACTGGCTGTGTAAGGTTGTTACCGAAAACAGACCAGTCCAATGGTCAAATTGAATCCAACGGCCGACGCTCGACCTGAGTAGCCTTTCGGAACTGCCCTGGCGTTTGGCCGGTCACCTGCCGAAATTGATTTGACAGGTGTTGAACGCTGCTGTAACCTAAGCGCCAGGCGATTTCGCTCAGCGTCAGTTCATCGTAGCGCAACCACTCCTTCACCTTTTCTATCTTCAGCGCGATGATGTATTTTTCTAGTGTATGCCCTTCGCTGGCGGAGAACAACCCACTTAAATAGGAGTATTCATACCCAAGCTTACGCTCCAGAAACGCCGAGTAGTTCTCAGTTGCCAGCCGTTCACCTTTTAAATGCTGTATCTCGTTAATAATCAGTATTTTCATGTACTCAACCAACGATTGCTTTCGGTCTTCAACCAGGTCAAACCCATTCGCCTGCAAGGTTTCCCGAACCGCTTCCAGCGAAATGGCTGAAGGTAGCTGATCTACGTCGACCTCCCCTAGCTCGACTCGGTTAACGGTCAATCCAAGCTTTTCGAGTTCTTCGCGCACGACCCGCTTGCACCGGTCGCACACCATATTTCGGATGGTTAGTGTCATATTATTCTCGGTTCAGACTAGTATTGAGGTTTAAATCGGAATCCTACATACACCATTTGTCCCGTGATGGGACCCCACACACGTGCGCCAGCGTCGAAACTTGCGCTGTAAGGATCGTTAGCCGCCACGATCGGATTGGTCTGCCGGAATCCAGTCAGGTTTTCGCCCCCCAAATACACTTCCCACCCACTGCGGAAGGCCCGACTAACCTGGGCGTTCAAATTGTAGAAGCTCGGTGCAAACGCAAGCGGCATGTTCTGATAACTCGTATGTACGTAGCCTTCCTGCAGGTACGGAATACGTCGTGGCCCGTTCCATTGCAACGTAGCGTCGAATTTCCACTTGTCGAACGGGAGCGCATAACCGACATTGAGCAGTACCCGATCTCGGCTAACCATCATTTTAGGTAGCAATCGCTCCTCGCCAAACGGCCCACCCATACTTTGGCGTACATCGAAGAGTCGATAGGCCGCTTTCACGTCAAATCGCCTGGCGGGCTGTACATTCAGCTCTGCCTGAAAACTATTGGCGAACGAAGCACCACGCAGGTTATAGAAATGAAGTTCCTGCGGATGTTCGAGATCCACAATTAGCTGATTCTGAAAATCGGTCCGGTGGTAGTCGAGCACGAGCGACGCCTTCTTGGTAAAAAGCGTGAAATCATTGGTCAGGCTTACTCCATAATTCCAGGATACTTCCGGACGTAACGGCTCCATCAGGAACACCGCCCGCGAACTAACCAGATAGCCAAAGTTTTCGGCAAACGGATTCGGCACCCGAAACCCGCGCCCCGCCGACGCCCGGAGCGCCACATTTTGACTGAGGTTGTACTTCAGATGCAGCCGCGGAGTAAACTGCGTGCCATATAAGTTATGAACGTCAACCCGCCCGCCCGCTACAATAGTCAGTTTCTCAGGGTACACGTAGGTATATTCGGCAAAGGCACCGGGTACAGATTCGGTCCGGGCTGTCTGAGTGGCCCGGTATTGCTCCTGATAATCGTCCAGCAAATAACTCAGACCCGCTTTAAAGCTATGATTTGTGTTACCGATTATGCTCTGATAAATCAGATTGGCGTATAACGTTTGCTGCTGCCCATTGTAAGGAACAAACCCAAACTGAGCATTCTGTTCATGATGCACCCCGTTAATAATTAAGCCCAGACCTTTATACGGCTTCTCCGGGTATAGTTTGGCGGTCTTCGAGAAAAACTCCAGCCGTTTTGTTGTGTTCAGGAACGCATAGCGCGAAGATCCGAAGCTCGATAATTGCCCGCCATCCCGATCTTCATAGAGTGCTTTGACCCCAAACTGGGCCATGAATCGCTCGCTGCTATACTTATAGCGGTTTATAGCGTTAACCTGCGTATACAGGGGTAAATCGCGGAAACCGTCGCCGTTCTGGTCAATCTCATTACGAAGGGTACTGACATGTCCTAACACGCCCATACTCCACTTAGGGCTGAGCGATGTTGACCAGTTAGCGTTCCCTTCCAGCCGCCCGAAACTATTGGCATAACCGTTTAAAAATAGCTTTTGCTTATCGTCGGGCTTTTGAAGCTCAACGTTCATCTGGCCGCTCATGGACTCATAACCATTAACCACCGACCCGGCTCCTTTTCCCACGTCGATGCCTGTAATCCAGGTACCGGGAATGTAGTTCAGGCCAAAGGTGGTAGCTAATCCACGTACGGTTGGAATGTTCTCGACATTCGTCTGCACGTATTGTCCACCCAGTCCCAGAAACTGGATTTGCTTCGCCCCCGTGACCGCATCGCTGTACGACACACTTACCGATGCATTTGTCTCAAAGCTTTCGGAGAGATTGCAACAGGCCGCTTTAGCCAGCGTACGTTGTGAAATGTACTCGGTTTGAATTGGGTTAATGCGGTCAATTTGGCCCGGTGTGCCAGACACGGTAACCTCCTGTAAGGTTCGTTCAGAACGTAGTGTCACGGTCAGTGGCGGGGCCGGATTTGTGACGCTGATCGTATCGGATTGATAGCCGACATAACTGACCACCAATTGATTTGTGGCTCCCTCCCGTTGCAGCTGAAAGCGTCCGGCTGAATCGGTTACAGTACCGGTTGGCGTTCCGGCCCACAGAACGGTGGCTCCCACCAGTGGTACCCGTTTATTATTGACAAGTTCGCCAACAGTGCCTTGAATAGATGTTGAGTCGGATTGCGCAAACACGGGTGTGTACCCAATGAGCAGCATCCATAGTGGTATGAATCGCATGAATGTATTGATTGAATAGACAAAAACAACCGACCCATGTCATTACGACACAGGCAGAAGAGCTATCAATCAATAAATCAAATCAGGAGGCTACTAATGAGCGTGAGAATATCACGACCAGAAAGGGACGGTGGAGACGTGACAACGGAAAGGGTCGACGATTCTTTCTGGAAAATCCACTCGACCAACCAAGTCAATAAAACGGTAACACCAGTAAAAACCGCTTCTGTGACGCTCTTTACAAACTTGGCAACGTACTGGCTCAGCGACGACGAAATGTCAACATTTTCGTATTGATGATCGTCCTGGCAGCATTCGGTCTTTTTGACAACCGTTTGGTCCGACGGCATTGGCTGCTTGCCCTCAGCGCAGCCTTTTTGTGCGCCAACGCTGCTGAACGCAACCACTACGGTCTTTTTCTTGCCACGCATCTGGCACGAATGTTCAACCAGCCCAAAACCCGTGCTGCTTAGCAGTACGATGCAGGCCATCAGGACATTGAACAGTTGGAACAGAGTGCGTTTCATGACGGCTCAAATGTATACCCAACCAGTAAAAAAAGCAAACAGATGATGAAAAAGGCATTAATTCTGTAAACCCGATCCTGAATTCTATACTTAATTTTTATATATTGACCTTTTATCAACGAAAAAAGGTGCCCACAGTTTGGAGCACCTTTTTTCGTTGACGGGTGTATTTGGCTTAATAGCCAGGGTTTTGCTTCAGGACGCTTGTCCCCTGAAGGTCAATCTGAGTTTGTGGGATTGGCAGATACTCATTTTTGCCAGCTACGAAATTAGCTTCCGCATAAGCAACAGGCAACTTTGCTTTCTCATAAGCCAGGAAGGCGTTTAAGGTTGGTGCAGCAACTCCCCAACGAACGAGATCAAAGAACCGCTGACCTTCACCCGATAGTTCTAGCTTACGCTCGAATCGAACCGTAGCACGGGCCGCATCTTGCGAAGCAAAAGCCGAAGCAGGATATTCACTAATTACGTAGTTAGCAGCCGGTTGACCAGCAGCGGTCGTTACATAACCAGCGGGGTTAGCGGCCCGTCGGCGAACCTGATTCGTATAACTACGAGCTATTTCCAGGCTTCCTACTTCAATTTCGGCTTCAGCTGCCATAAGTAGCACATCAGCATAACGCAACAAAATGACGTTAGTTGACGCCCAACCCGTTGTCCAGCTTGATTTATCACCTACGCGATCCTTTTGCGACAGCAAGAAGACATATTTCTTGTTAGAATATGGACCACCAAACGCTTGGTCGCGAATCCAGGTAACACCAGGAAAAACTCCATAGTCGAGATAAGGAATACCACGACGACCAACTGAATGGTCAAGGCGAGGATCTACCGGACGGGTGTCGGGTGTATAGGCAGCATCAGCGGCTAAGCCCTGATCGGTTTTCAACTCGTTTTCAGCTCTGTCATAAGCTCCATTCGCTAATGTTACATCAAGCGGCAAACCAGTCGCATCGGTGCGGTACGAGTTAGCCAGATCAAACGTTGGCTGAAAGAAACCACAGCAAGTAGCACCAATACCTGGGCTGTAGGGATAGTTCAGGTTCAAATCGTTCGATGCCACATCCGTACTACCCGCGTTAGCTACGTTCTGCGTAGAGAAAATGGCTTCTTCGTTGTTTTCGTTGTCAACATTGAATATGTTGGCATACTGCGGCACCAGGCCATATTTCTTACCGTTGGTGGTTTTGCCGTTCGCAATAATTAGATCAAATAACGCCTTTGCTTCTGCATATTTCTTCTGATACATGTATGTCCTAGCCAGATAAGCAGCGGCAGCCCACTTGTTAGCCCGTCCGGCCTGCGTCTGCGTTTCAGGCAGATTATCATAAGCATATTTAAAATCAGCTTCGATCTTCGGCCATATATCTACATTATTTTGTACGGCTGTAATACCAGTACCATAATCGACGGTTTCATCAATATAAGGAACCATATTGAACGTCCGTTTAAGGTCGAAATAATACAACCCTCTTAGGAAGCGAGCTTCTCCTCCAATCCGTTGCTTAATAGCGTCATTCACCGAAGCTACCGCAGTGGGTATAGTCCGAAGCACTGAGTTAGCCCGGCTAACGCCTTCGTATAAGGCCTGCCACCGAGGGTTTAACTCCGAACTAACTGAGTTCACCAGATAAGTTTGGAAAGGGGTTATAGCACTAAAGTCAGCAGGGTTGGAGCCTTTGTTGGCGTCTCCACCCATGATGCTTCCATACATCCAGTTCGTTGGGCTAGACGTTTGTGAGTATCCGCGCCCGTTTAACTCAGCGTAAGCGCTAATGAGCAACCCTTCAAGACCATCCTTAGTGTTAAGGAGCGAACCCACTAACTGGCCAGTTGGAGCTACGTTAAGAAACGAATCTTTACAAGCTAATGAACCTATAGTCAAAAGAAGCGTTAAACCCACTCCTTTTGTGATTGTCTTTTTCATATTATTTTGTTTTCAAAAAACAGGTTAATCATAAGTCTGGGTCAAGTAACCTTGTTCAGGCTGTCTAAGCAAGATTACTTGACCAAACTAGTTTTTAGAAACCGATGCTCAGACCAGCATTATAGCTCCGAGTAACTGGGTAGTTACCAATGTCAACACCGAAGTTCTGGTCAGCCGATCCACCTACGCCAGGGTCTAATCCTTTGTAGCCTGTGATGGTGAAGATGTTGTTAGCCGAGACCGAAACCCGAACACGGCTCAGGCCAATCCTATCTAACAATCCGGCAGGTAAGGTGTAGCCCAGCGTAATGTTCTGCATCCGTAAATACGACCCATCTTCTACATAGAAAGAGTTAGGCACCTGGTTAGTACTCAAGTTAGCAGCAACGTTTTCGAAAATTGGCTGTGTCGTATTGGTGTTAGTAGGTGTCCAAGAATCCTTCACGCGTGCACTGATAGCTCCCCCTGGGAACGAAGGATAGAAATCGGTGAACCACTTCGATGCGTTAAAAATCTTGTTACCCAACGACGTATACAGATAAGTCGCCAAATCAAACCCTTTGAAATCCACACGAAAGTTTAAACCACCCGTAAACTTAGGAATTGGGCTACCAATAAATGTGCGGTCATCGGTTGTGATTTTACCATCACCGTTAACATCCGCATAGCGGAAACGACCTAAGCCGGCACCTTCCTGAAAGGTAGCGGCCGTTACTGAGGCAGGGTTTGTCGAACCAGCTTTAGCAGCTGCCAATGCAACTGAGTTTGCTGCTTCGATTTCTCCTTGATTCTGCCATAAGCCAACTACCTGATAGCCAAAGAACGAAGCTAAAGGCTGTCCAGGCTGGTTCCGGGTATAAGTCCCGGACAGCCGGTTGGTACTCGTCGGCGACACATCAACGTAAGAAATACCAGGAGCGAGCGAGCGAACATTGTTACTCAGAAAACTACCATTCACGTTCAATTCGTAACCAAAGTCATTAGCCACTTTACCTCGGGTAGTGACTTGAATATCAACACCCTGGTTCCGCATGCTAGCGACATTCACCGACGGAGCTGTGGCACGCTGACCAACTACGCCAGCAATAGGAACCTGAAACAGGAGGTCTCTGGTGTCTTTCCGCCAGATGTCGAATACAACATCCAGTTTACCATTTAAGAATGATCCATCGATACCTACGTTCGTTGTTTCGCTGGTTTCCCACTTAGCGTCGGGGTTACCGATTCGGCTACGGAAGAAGCCAGCCGCTACGTTCGGCGAGTTTGTACCAGCAATGTCATATGAGTTGGCAACGTTCGATTGGTAAAGGCTATACTGGTTGTTGGGATCGACGTTGTTCGAGTTACCCATTTGACCCCAGCCCCCACGAATTTTCAGATCCGTTATCCAGGGCAAATTTTTCATGAACTCTTCGCCCGATATGCGCCATGCTGCAGAAAAAGCAGGGAATACACCGTACCGGCTCGACGGGCCGAAGCGGGACGAACCATCCCGGCGAACAACACCGGTGAAGATGTACTTGTCTAACAAGATGTAGTTGACACGACCAAACGTCGAATAAAAGTTTATTCCGTTAAAGAGATCACTGTTTGACTGACGACCACCAGCCGCTGCGGTAGAAATGCTGGCGTAGTTTGGATCAGTAGAGAATGGGTTGAGACCCGACCCGCTGATGTTACGGCCGAAGCCAGTATTTAGCGCTTCTATACCCGCTAACAAGTCAATGCTGTGAATGCCAAATTTCTGCTTATACTGAGCCGTATTTGTAAACGTCCAGCCAATCGAGTAGCCTGCTCCTTCGCTGATCTGGAAACCACTTCCATTACCTTCGGCATTCTCGTACGTGTTACGCCGGGTGGTTTTGTTGTAATAGTTTGATATAAAACCACCAAGGCTACTCCGCAATGTCAGCGCCGGAATGACGTCATACTCAAGATACGCGTTACCGAACATACTGAAATTGAAGTTTCTGTTATTTTTAGTAGCATCGCGGTTAGCTCTTGGGTTCGACGGGTTGTTGAATCCTTTAGCCGCCGTACCAGCGTATCCACCAAATTCATCGTAGATTGGGATGATGGGGGCAATTCGGAACGCAGTTAAAATTTCGCTTTCTTCCTGCGCAAGCGCTTGTCCACTACTTCCTCCAATCTGACCGGTGTTATCGATATAGGTAGCCTGCAAATTCTCGCCAAATCTCAGCTTCTTACTTTTAAGAATGTCAAACTCTGAGTTAGCTCGGAAGGTATAGCGGCTGAAATTGTTATTCAACAAGATACCCGCCTGGGTCTGCTGACTAACGCTAACGTAATAGCGGCTAGTTTCACTACCACCCGAAAAGCCCAGCGTATGACGCATCAACGGAGCCGTACGGGTAATAGCACCGTACCAATCGGTACCTTCCTTGTTCGCCCGTACTACCTGATAGATGGGTCCAACAGAAGGATCAATATTGTATTTCAATCGCTCAGCGGCTAGGTCAACTCCGCCCGTTACACCAAATCGGTTACCAACCATCAGATACTCTGGCAAAACAGGGGTTGCTCCTGAGCCGTATTGGCCGTTGGCAATACCCGTGAAGCTATTAGGTCCAACAGGCTGACCTATAGCAGTTAGTCCGTTGCGATAGGCGTTCCAGGTCCAGTCGGCCTGCTCTTGGGGAGTAAGAATAGGCTGTCCTTTACCAGGGTCAGTGAAGCCATATAAACCATCGTAAGAAACTGACAGTTTCTGGGATTTGCGCTGGCCTTTCTTGGTCGTGATTACAATTACTCCACTAGCAGCACGCGCTCCGTAAATGGAAGCTGCTGCGGCATCTTTCAAAATAGTGGTCGATTCGATATCATCAGGGCTGATAAAACCGCTACCGCCCGATGGCACACCGTCAACAACGTACAAAGGCTGGTTGTTGTTAAATGAACCAAAACCACGTACGCGAATAGTATTATTAGCGCCGGGCTGTCCGCTGGCAATAACGGTAACACCGGCCACGCGGCCTTGCAGCTGCGTTTCTACGTTGGCCGATGGAACAACCGTTAAGTCCCTCGCTTTCACAGTTGATACAGCACCTGTATTGTCACGTTTGCTGTCGGTGGTATAACCCGTTACAACGACTTCGTTGAGGGCCGTTGCGTCGTCAGCTAACGTTACATTAACTGTCGATTGATTTCCGACCGTTACCTCTTGAGTCTTGAACCCGATCGCAGAAATCACGAGAACAGGATTGTCGCCCCGCAGCGCCAGCGAGAAACTGCCATTAGCGTCGGTCGCCACCCCGGTCGTAGTTCCTTTCAACACTACGTTAGCGCCGGGAACCGGTCCCTCAGCACTTGTAACTTTGCCCGTCACACGACGGTCCTGAGCCGACACAGTCATACTGATGAGCAGCATGATTGTACTTAACAAAATTGTCGGCAGAAACTGGTAAAACCTCATTTTCATAATGCCAGATAGAAATTACTAGGATTAGTTTTCAATGCAATTTTGTATGAGTTCTGTTATGTTCCAAGTGGACTTTTCTAAGAAGCTATTTTAGAATTTAACTTTATCTTAATGTAGTATGAATATAGAGATATCGTACTTTTTTTACATTAATGCTGACATTAAAAAGCATTAATTTGACAATCAATAGTTTAAACACTATTTCTTAAGTATTATTACTTAACACTATTTCAACAAATAGTATATTTACTAAGTGTTCTAATAAAGAGATTAAAATTCGATTAAAATTATCTTTTAACGCGATATTATTTTCTTAACAGTGGCTTTGTCACTAAAAAAGATTGCTCAAATTATATTCTCTACTAATATGCAAGACTATTTAAAGCACCGTTTATATACATGTTAACGCAACAATTGCCTTATAAGCCTAATACGATTTGGTTAATAAGAGTAATCATACTCTACATATAGTAGCCGGAAATACCGTAAATTGGACGCTAATTTTGTGTTACCTGAGCCTCTCTCAGTCTACCTTTGACATATACCCACTTAGTTGTAAAGTCCTGACAATGATTCGACGTTTGTGTATTTGTATAGTTTTCGGCTGGATAGTATGCTCCTGCCAGTTTACGCAAAACCCCCTCTTCTCTCTTTTACCTGCTGAAGAAACAGGCATCACCTTCGCCAACCGGATCACCGACAATGATTCGATGAGCATTCTCGACGTCGAATATTTCTATAACGGTGGTGGCGTAGCTCTGGGCGACTTCAATAACGATGGCCGTACAGACGTGTTTTTCTCCGGTAATCAGGTAACGAACCGATTGTATCTAAACAAGGGAGATTTCAAGTTTACCGATATTACCCAAACAGCCGGCGTAGGCGGGGGTGGTAAATGGTGCTCAGGAATTGCCCTGGTCGATATCAATAACGATGGCTGGCTGGACATTTACGTCGGAGCCACACTGAGTAAGATCGCCAGCCAGCGCGAAAACCTGCTTTACGTAAACCAGGGTGCCCAAAACGGCCAGCCTCCTGTATTCCGTGAAATGGCGAAAGAATATGGTATTGCTGATGATAGCCACACCACGAATGCCGCATTTTTCGATTACGACAACGATGGCGATCTGGATCTGTACGTCTTGACCGACATGATTGATCAGTACCCCAACGTTTATCGCGCTAAAATAACTGACGGCTCATCACCCAATGCCGACCATCTGTACCGTAACGATTTCGACCCAAAGCTTGGTCATCCAGTTTTTACGGACGTATCGCAGAAAGCTGGAGTCAAGCTGGAAGGTTATGGGCTGGGCCTCAATATCTGTGATATTAACCGCGATGGCTGGAAAGACATCTACGTCACCAACGATTACCTCTCCGACGACCTTCTCTTCATCAACAATCACGACGGTACGTTTACCGACCGAGCTCCCCAATATTTTAAGCACACCAGCAACACGGCCATGGGTAACGACGTGACTGATATTAACAACGACGGTCTGGTAGACGTTGTGGTGCTGGACATGATGTCGCGTAACAACCAGCGGAAGAAGATGTTGCTGGGGCCGAATGATTACCAGACGTACCTTAATAATGAAGAATATCACCACGCCTATCAGTTCGTTCGTAATACGCTTCAGCTAAATCAAGGCAATCGACCAGCGGCTCATCCTGACTCGGCTCATCCCGTATTTAGCGACATTAGTTTGTTGGCCGATGTCGCCGAAACCGACTGGAGCTGGACACCCATGGTTGCCGATTTTGATCACGACGGATACCGGGACCTGATTGTCACCAATGGCTATCCAAAAGATGTGACTGACCGGGATTTTATGGCTTTCCGGGCCGAAAGCGGAGCCGTAGCCACCCGCGAATTTATGCTGAATCAGATTCCGGTTATTAAAATCAATAATTACGCCTTTCGCAATAAAATAGGAAGCCAGCCCGACGATCTGGCCTTCGAAGACGTAACGGAAAAATGGGGCATCAATACCCCTTCGTTCTCTAACGGTGCCGCTTATGGCGACCTCGATAATGACGGCGATCTGGATTATGTGGTCAACAACATTAACGATTCCGCCTTTGTCTACCGAAACAACCTCATTGAAGATAAGCCCGAACGAGCCAATTATCTGCGCGTAAAGTTTGCCGGGCCTACCCATAATCGGATGGGGTTGGGGGCGTTTGTAGAACTACACTATAGCAACGGCAAACCGCAACAGCAGATTTATGAACATAGCCCGTATCGTGGTTATCTGTCGACGGTCGAACCCATCGCTCACTTTGGTCTTGGCGCGGTTAATACGATCGACGAGGTTCGGATTATCTGGCCTGCCCATGACGGTCAACCGGCTCGTCAGCAAACCCTACGTAATGTAAAGGCCAACCAGGTGCTGACAGTCGACATTCGCAACGCGCGTGAACCGGTCAGTAAGCCAGCGAAACAGCCTACTGGGCTGTTCACGGAAGTAACTGATTCGCTCAGCATTGCCTTTCAGCATCAGGAACCCGAATACATTGATTTTAACACGCAAAAACTACTCCCTCATAAACTATCCCAGTACGGCCCTGGTGTGTCCGTTGGCGATGTAAACGGGGATGGATTAGACGATCTGTTTCTGGGCGGTTCGCGGCTGAACAAAGGCCGGTTTTTGATCCAATCGGCGAGCGGGTCTTTTATAGAGAAAGATTTGCTAACCACCGAAACCCAACCCGGTAGCACTACCTTCACCAAAGGCGAAGAAGACATGGGCACCCTACTTTTTGATGCCGACGGTGATGGCGACCTGGATTTATACGTTGCCAGCGGTGGCATTGAAGGCAATGCGAATACCCCTGTTTTCCAGGACCGGCTGTACCTGAACAATGGCCAGGGAATGTTTTCACTGACTCGTACGGCCCTGCCCGAAAATACGGTCAGTAAGTCGTGCGTGAAAGCCGCTGATTTTGACCGCGATGGTGACCTGGATCTGTTTGTCGGCGGGCGGGTTGAGCCTGATCATTACCCTAAACCAGTTTCCAGCTTTATCCTCCGTAACGACTCTAAGCCCGGTCATCCGCGATTTACCGACGTAACAAAAACCGTTGCCCCTGCTTTGCAAAACCTTGGACTGGTATGCGACGCCCTCTGGACAGATGCCGATAACGATGGTTGGTTCGACCTAATGCTAGCGGGTGAATTTATGCCGCTAACCGTTTTAAAAAACCAAAAAGGAAAGCTGGAAAAAGCTAGTTCTGGACTCGAAAGTCAGAAAGGCTGGTGGAATTCACTGGTGGCGGGAGACTTCGACCGTGACGGTGACATCGATTACGTAGCCGGTAATCTTGGCCGCAATGCCCGAATGCAGGCCAGCGACACCGAGCCCGTACGCGTGTACGCCGGTGACTTCGACAACAACGGTTTCTACGACGCCATTCCAACTATATTCATTCCCGATGCCGACGGCAAACGGCAGGAGTATACGTTTCATGGACGCGATGATTTAATCAAACAAATGATTGTCATGCGGAAGCGATTTCCTTATTACCGAGACTTTAGTCAGGCTTCGATTGACAAACTACTCACGGCCGAAGAACGGCAAAGCGCTTTGGTCGTAGAAGCCAATTACCTTCAGTCAGCTTACGTTGAAAACAAAGGTGATGGTACGTTCACGCTTCGCCCATTGCCGGTTCAGGCCCAAATGGCCCCGGTTTTTGGTATGGTAGCCGACGATGTTGATCGCGACGGGAATCTGGACGTCATGCTGGTTGGCAACGATTACGGTGGCGAAGTGCTTGTTGGGCGCTACGATGCCCTGAACGGATTGTTTCTCCGGGGCGATGGAAAGGGTGGCTTCAACGCTCAATCCATTGCCGCCAGCGGGTTCTACGTACCAGGTAATGCCAAAGGTTTAGCGCAGCTTACCGACGCCAAAGGCCGCGAACTGTTGGTAGCTACCCAGAACCGGGGGCGGTTGTGTGTATTCCGTAATAGCAAGATTGCCCCATCGGTCCGCTTAAAACCAACCGACGCTTCGGCGTTGGTAACCTTCACCGATGGTAAGAAGCAAAAAATAGAGTTCTGTTACGGCAACTCGTTCTTATCCCAATCGGCACGCACGCTGTTGGTAGGGCCACAGGTAAAATCGGTAGAAATAACAAATTCTAAAGGTCAGAAACGACAGGAGTTTGGGTCCGGCAATCTGGCTCGTCGTTAAACAGAAATCGCCTGATATGTCAGGCGATTTCTGTTTAACGACGTATTGACTATTCTTCCGCAGAAACAGCCTCATGTAACGGACGAAGATTTCGCTTTTCCTCTTCATTAAACGGGAAAATGTCCAGGATCTTCGTTGTGTTCACGTCGGTTATCTCAAATGGATCGAGGGCTGATTTCAGGCTAAGCTCGATGCGTTCATACGCTTGTTTAGGCGTTTCGGCATTGACAAGCATCAAACTCGGCGTCTTTTTCTGCTTGCCGGTTTTCTCATCGTCCGTAATAAACATAGCCTTCACCTTGAACCAGATTCCGCCCCCTTCTTCGTTATGGAACACATCTGCGAGCTTCATTCGGGAAATATCCGTAATCTCAAAATCAGGGGTGTTAGCCGCAATCTCCTGATAGAGCCGGGCTTCGGCATCGGTATACGAAACGGCATCGACCAGGTAGGCCTCCGTTACTGTTTTCTGCTTGATAAACTCTTCGTTCCGCGTGCCGACGTTCGAGTCGTCGATAGGCTGCTGATAGCGGATTTTTCCAAGAAACCAGTTGGGCATTTTTTAATGATTTGATATGTAAATAGAACAAAAATCCAGCGGTAAAGGTGCCTAAAAATAGGCAAAGCTGGTTTATAACTTCATCCTTTTTTATGCTTTGTCGCCACTGTTATTTAAACTATCAAACCGGTATAGGCCTCGCAACAAGAACAAGCACAATGTGTTCGTAATCATATGTTTAGCTAAAAACAATTCGTTCATTTAGCCTCAACCGATGCCTTATAAAAAAGAAAACCAGAGCACAGGCTGATCGTCTGGTGCTCCGGTACGTTACAACCGTAAAGTGGTTCTACCCTAAGGCTTTATAATTTTCACTGTTTGTTTCTGAATCGCGGTATTCACTTGTATAAAGTAGATACCAGCCGGACGGCTCAACTGTACTGAGGCCCGTTCAACAGAAGCGGCCTGCTTTATCGCCGTCTCATCCACGACATGGCCTCGGCTATCCACCGCCTGGATAAACAGCGTTTGACCAGTGGCACCGCGTATTTCGACGTACGCAGTTTCAGTAGGTACGGGGTTTCCTAATACAACTACCGATAAGCTTGATGCAGGTTCGGCTCCTACCCTGGCACTCCCACAAGCAGCCAGCCACCCGAAGGTGAAGCTAGCCTCACCCGCTGTACCTTGCTGAACGGCTTTTAACGTAATGACCGGATTGTCGGTGTATAGATTTAGTGTGTAGGGACCGGCAGCCGTGGTGGGCAACATCTCATTAGCCACTGAGAAACTTACCGGCGCCCCGCTCAACCCCGTGTATTGAGGGGTAAAGGTTACCCGGCGCTGGCCACCACTTACAACAGCACAGCTCACTCCGCTTACTCCACTGATAGTAAAATTGACTGGATTTACTGAAGGAGGATTGATGGTTAAAGTAAACTGAGTACTGACAGCCAGGCTGCCCGGGTCAGTGGCTGTTACCGTCAGCGTAGCGGTACCACTCACCGAAGGCGTACCCGATATTGTGGCCGGAGCGGTGAAGTTCAAACCAGAGGGCAGGTTCGTGACCGATAAGGTTAGTTGGTCGGGTGTTTGGTCATCCGAAAAAGTACCGGCCAGATTCATCGTAAAAAACTGTCCCTGAGTAGCTGTCTGATTAGCTATTCCCTTTATAACTCGCGGTGCCGTGTTAACCGGAGGGTTGCCATTACAAGCAGCCAACCAATTATATACAAAGCTAACATCGCCTGGTGTACCCTGCTGAGACGCTCTGAGTGTAATGGCCGGGTTGTCCGTATATAAGTTCAAGGTATAGGGGCCTGCGGCTGTCGTAGGTAACATCTCATTGGCCACCGAGAAACTCACTGGGGTTCCGCTCAAGCCCGTGTATTGGGGCGTAAACGTTAGCCGACGCTGGCCTGCTGATAGGGTGACGCAGGTCGCCGGACTTACGCCGATGATGGCAAAGTTGGCTGGAGTGACTGAAGCCGGGCTGATGGTCAGCGTAAACTGTGTGCTGGCTGTTAGGCTTCCCGGATCGGTAGCCTTTACAGTAACCGCTGCTGTTCCACTCGTTGAAGGCGTACCCGAGATCGTCGCTGGTGACGTAAAGCTCAGACCAGCAGGCAAGCCTTCCACTGATAAGGTCAATGCATCGCCGTTGGGGTCAGTAAATGTGTTGGCTGGTATAGCGAAAGCAAAGCTCTGGCCCACCTGTGCCGACTGTGCACCAATAGCATTGGCTACCTGAGGAGCGTTGTTGGCAGGCGTGTATACAATCTTATAGATTGCACTATTGCCAATGCTCAGAAAGTATAAGTTTCCGTCGGTCCCCGTCGACAAGCCTACCCCCAGACCGGGAAGATTTACCGCGAATGGCGAACGAACGGCGGAACTGCCTGATACGTCAAGCTGATTGATCCACCCATTACAGAATTCCTGATAAAAGTATTTCCCTACGTACTCAGCCGGGTAATTAGTGTTCGTTGGATTGAAAAAGGTACCTCCCGTAATCGAGCATCCTTTCCCATCACCACCGCCGTGTGGGTAAGCGTAAACCGGATTCGTGAAGCCTGGAGTTGAGCTGGCTCCTTCCGCGTCAGGCCACCCAAAATTTAACCCCTTGGTTGTTGCATCGTTGATTTCCTCCCAGGTATTCTGCCCCACATCGTTAACAAAAATACGCCCGGTACCCGGCTGAGCGGTGATGTTATAAGGATTCCGCAGACCAAACGCCCAGATTCTTCGCCGGGCAGCCGACCCGCCCGGAAATGGGTTGTCCGCAGGTATTGTACCATCCGGATTTATTCGCAAAACCTTGCCTAAGTGGTTGTCTAAGTTCTGCGAATAAGCAGGCACCGCGTTCTCACCAACGCCGATGTACAGCTTACCATCTTTACCAAAACTCAGAGCGCCACCGTTGTGGTTGTCTGCATTCAACGGCTCCATATCAAGCAAAATCTGCTCACTGCCCGCCAGCACCACGTCTCCACTGGCTGTAAAGCGACTGACCCGATTGTGTATTGCTCCCTGGGTAGAGGTGTAGTACAGATAAATGTATTGATTAGCCGCAAAGTTAGGATCAATAGCAATGCCGATAAGGCCGCGTTCCCCCTGCGAATTAACGGTTAGTTGCACAAAGGGGGTAGGCAACAAACTACCGTTTTTAATGACTCGAAGCGCTCCTGTCTGCTCCGTAACGAAGATTCGCCCGTCAGGGGCAAACGCTACGGCGGTTGGCCGATTTATGCCGTTCGCCACCAGCACCTGGCTGAATCCAGTTGGGTAAGTTTGGGCGGTACTTCGTTCGGCTGCAGTGAAGATGATCATGGTCACTACAAAAAGCAAATGAGCCCTTCTTTTAAAGTGACTTGTGGGTCGACAGCTTTGCGACTGTCGGAGCAGAATGTAATGGTTTCTCATAATTATTTAAAGTATATATATAGCAATATAATAATTAAGTATACTAACTATAGCAATACTGATTAGTTTAAAATCATATCGTTAACTTTTTAGTTTATTATCGGCTCTACATTCTGAGCTAATTAAGTCAATTAAACGTAGCCTCGCTGTTGCCCATGTTACTTACCAATTAGAATAGTCTTTGTATAGCTAACATCGCCTATAATCAGACTTCGTACGTCGCTGAATCTGGCAGGCAGCAACAACACAAAAATTTAATCAAGCTTGTTAAACTTTATTTTACGATTATATGTATGTACATTAAATGACATTACAACTAATTTTAAACATTAACTAACATCATTCAATGGAAGCTCAAGCAACCACCGCTACCACCTGGGTTATTGACCCACTGCATTCAGAAGTTCAATTCAAAGTAAAACACTTGATGGTCTCAACCGTAACGGGCTTGTTCAGTCAGTACGAAGGCCAGTTAGAGATGGTTGGCGATGATTTTGAAGATGCCAAAATCACATTCTCGGCTGATGTAAACAGCATTAGTACCGGCAACGAACAACGCGATGGTCACTTGAAATCAGCTGACTTCTTTGATACAGAGCAGTTTCCAAAGCTGACGTTTACGTCTTCCGACATGAAAAAAACCGGCGACGATACGTATCAACTCAGTGGAGACCTAACCCTACACGGCGTTACCAAACCCGTGACCTTGAAAGCAGAATACGGTGGTCAGATGCAGGACTTCTACGGCCAGACCAAAGCCGGTTTTGAGGTAACTGGGGTCATCAAACGCAAAGAATTTGGCTTAACCTGGGATGGTGTAACCGAAGCTGGTGGTGTAGTTGTCAGCGATGACGTTCGATTGGTGATGAATATTCAGGTAACTAAGCAAGCCTAAGGGTGCTTCGTAATACATAACAAAGCCGCCATGCAGACATACCTGCATGGCGGCTTTTGTATGATTATAGTAAGTATTTTGTCAAAACGTGATCAAGATGTGGTCATGAAAGACTCTAAACAATACTTGACTACGAATAACCTTACAGGATCAGCCCGCTTCGGCGCAGCATCGCTTTCGGTGACGGTTCGCGGCCTCTGAATTTTTTGTACAGTTCCATTGGTTTCTCGCTGCCGCCCTTTTCCAGTACGTTCTTACGGAAACTGTCGGCGGCTGTTTTGTTGTCTAATCCGCCTTTTTCTTTAAAGAACTCGAACGCATCGGCATCGAGTACTTCACTCCACTTGTAGCTGTAGTAACCAGCTGAGTAGCCACCGGCAAAAATGTGCGAGAAGGCCGGGCTAAAGGCAACGCCCTCAACGCGGGGGAACAGGTTGGCTACTGAGTCGACTTTGTTTTCAACTTCTGAAACGCTTTCGCCCGTTGGTTTCTGACCGTGGTAGTACATATCTACCAGTCCAAACCGCAGCTGCCGCAAGTTAGCCAAACCGGCCAGGAAGTTCTGGCTGGCGCGGATTTTCTCGATCAGTTCGTTCGGGATCACTTCGCCGGTTTGGTAGTGCTTGGCGAAGAGTTTCAGCGCTTCGGGGTCATAGCACCAGTTCTCCATCACCTGTGAGGGAAGCTCCACGAAATCGCGGGGCACATTGGTTCCGCTCAGGCTTTCGTATTTGCCGTTAGCCAGCATACCGTGCAATCCATGACCAAACTCGTGGAAGAGGGTCGTTACTTCGTAAAAAGTCAGTAACGATGGCTTGGTGTCGGTTGGCCGGGTGAAATTACAGACGTTAATGATGTGGGGCCGAACGTTCTGGCCATTCTCTACCTTCTGGCCTTGCACGTCGTTCATCCAGGCACCGCTCCGTTTGCCGGGGCGAGGGAAGTAATCGCCGTAGAACACCGCCAGAAACTTACCGTCTTTATCGAATACGTCGAACGTTTTAACCTCAGAATTATACACTGGAATGTCTTTACGCTCCTTAAATGTAATCCCGTACAGCTTATTAGCCACCGTAAATACGCCGTTCAAGACGTTTTCCAGCTTGAAGTAAGGCTTCAGGGTTTCATCGTCGAGGTCGTATTTTTCTTTCTTGAGCTTCTCCGAATAATAGCTGCTATCCCAGGCTTGCAGCTTATCTTCCGTAAAACCATGTGCTTTGGCGTAGGCGGTTAACTCAGCCAGTTGCTTCTCGGCGGCCGGGCGGGCGTAGGTAACCAGCTCATCCAGGAAACTTTGTACTTTATTCTTCGAACCGGCCATGCTTTCTTCCAGCACAAAGTCAGCGTGGGTCTTATAACCCAGTAGATTGGCCCGCTCGTAGCGCAGGTTTACCATTTTCTGAATAATGCCCGAGTTGTCGTTCTTATCGCCATGGAAGCCCCGACCGTTAAAGGCCATGTATAGTTTCTTGCGCAATTCACGGTTATCGGCATATTGCATGAATGGCCCGTAGCTTGGAGCCTGTAACGTGAACGCCCAACCTTCTTTGCCTTTTTGCTTGGCCGTTGCTTTAGCCGCTTCCTTAGCAAAATCAGGCAGACCAGCGAGGTCTTTTTCGTCGGTCACGAACATCACGTATTCGTTCGTCTCATTTAAAACGTTCTCGCCGAATTGCAGCGACAGTTGCGACAGTTCTTTGTCAATGGCCCGCAGCCGCTCTTTACCTTTGGCGTCAAGGTTGGCCCCGTTACGAGAAAAACGCTTGTATGATTTTTCGAGCAGCATGGCACTCTCGGGATCAAGTTTCAGGCTGGCCCGCTGGTCATATACGGCCTTGATCCGGCCAAAGAGTTTTTCGTTCAGCGTAATATCGTTGCCATATTCGCTCAGTAACGGAGAAGCCTCTTTGACAATCTTCTGAAGCTCGGGGGTGGTTTCCGCGCTGTTCAGGTTGAACAGTACCGATGTGACTTTGCCTAGCAAATCTCCGCTACGTTCAAGGGCAACGATCGTGTTCTCGAACGTCGGCTTGGCGGCATTATTCACAATAATATCGACATCTTTACGTCCCTGCGCCAATCCGTCATTCAGCGCGGGCAGATAATCTTCGTTCTTGATCTTATCAAAGGGGGCCGTTTGGTGAGGTGTCGTATACGGCGCCAGAAATGGATTTTGGGTCATTTTCGGTTGCTGGGGCGACGGCTGGCCGAAACTCGTAGTAGTTGCTAGGGCCAGCAACGCGCTTGTTTTAATGAGTTGTCGATGTGTTAACATACGGCTTTGGGATTTGAGTTTCCGGGAAAAATACAAAACAAAGACAACTCAGACAACCATTCGTTGCAGGTGCGGTCTCAAATCGGGCTGAGTGGCAGGTTGGGTAAGTCCAGCCAGGGTAAGCTAACCTACTCCACAAAAAAACAGCCGACCAATATGGTCAGCTGTTTAGGCACTCGCTTCTTCAACTCAATATCCGTACGGACCGTAGCCGGGTCCACGACTATTTCCGTAGCCTCGCCCACGACCGGCCGTTCGTTCGTAAGGGCGCATGTGGTCAATGACGCGATCCCGTTGCGACGGGCTAAGCACCGCCATCATATCCAGAAATTCACGTTGCCGCGACTGACGCAAAAAGTCCCGCTGCCGGGGGTCACGCAGGTTAAGGTTACGCGTTTGCTGCTCGAAGCGCTCACGGATTCGGCGAATTTCCCGCTCCTGACGGCGCGAGAGGTTTAATTCCTGATCCCACCAGTCGAGGTGCCGATCAAAACGATAGTCGTCATAATCGTAATTGTAGTTTTGCTGTCCATACCCCGGTTGGCCGTACCCCTGATTGTAGCCAGGCTGGCCATAGGCGGGTTGTTGAGGATAGTTTCCGGCAGGTGGAGCAGGATAACCATAACGTTGCGCGAAAGCGCCGGTAGTGAGCAGGACAACTAACGTAGTAGCTGTCATTAGGGCTTTTTTCATGGTGGTTGTTTATTCAGTTGGACCGCCGAAGCGTCGGACCGCCGAAGCGATTGTATTTGCCTCTTTGAACAGCCAGCCATGAAATGGTTTAACTTAATCTGGAAATAAATCTAAAAACTAGTATTTATAATCAGGCACCTTGTTTTATGCTTCCTGATTTAGCACTCGTTCATACCTCGCCCGATCGAATTCGCCTTCGTTATTAGCGATAAAAATAGTGGCGACCGTATTGCCAATGATGTTTGTGATCGACCGGGCTTCGGACATAAACCGGTCAACACCCAGTAGCAGAGCAAGCCCTTCAACGGGAATAACCTGCACAGCCGTTAACGTACTGGCCAGCACAATAAAACCGCTCCCCGTTACGCCCGCGGCTCCTTTCGACGTAACCATCAGGATACCAATAATGGTTAGCTCCTGGCCTAGCGTCAAATTCACGCCAAACACCTGCGCCAGAAATATGGTCGCCATAACCAGGTAGATGGTGGTGCCGTCGAGGTTAAAAGAATAACCAGCCGGAATAACCAACCCGACCACAGACCGCGAACAACCCAGTGTTTCGAGCTTTTCCATTACCTGCGGCAACGCCGACTCGGATGAGGATGTACCGAGCACGATCAGCAGTTCTTCTTTTATGAACTTGAGCACCGCCCAAAGACTGATCCTGTAATAGCGCAGGATGAGGTTCAGCACCACAAACACAAACAGAAACATTGTTGTATAGACTGTCCCCATCAATTTTGCCAGCGGCAGCAGCGTACTTAGCCCGTATTTGCCGATGGTAAACGCCATGCCCCCAAATGCGCCCAGTGGGGCCAGGATCATCACTACGCTAAGGATATTGAAGAAAACCTTGGACAGCCGCTCGAAGGTCTGAATCAGGGGCTTACCCATCTCGCCCATGCGGGTCAGGCCAACACCGAATAAGATACTGAACACCAGCACCTGCAGAATGTCGCCCTCGGCAAACGCTTTCACGGCATTGCTTGGCACGATGTGCAGAAAGAACTCGGTCCAGTCCATGCCCGCTCCTTGTTCGGCATACTTGCTGACATCGCCCCCCTTGACCGCCGTTGCCTGAACGCCCTCGCCCGGCCGGACGATATTGGCCAGCAACAACCCAATGGCCAGGGCCCCCGTAGTGACAATCTCAAAGTAAAGTAGCGCTTTCCCGCCAACCCGGCCTACCTTTTTCAGATCGCCCATATTACTGATCCCCAACACGATGGTCAGGAAAATAATGGGGGCAATAACCATCTTAATCAGGTTGATGAAGAGGTCGCCGAGGGGTTTCAGCTTCGTAGCCGTTTCGGGAAAGAAATAGCCGGTCAGAATGCCCAGGGTAATGGCAATCAGGACGCGAACCGTCAGGTTGTTCAGTAGTTTCATAAACTGTCTGTCATTCTTCTACTTGGCTAGCCTGACAAACAGAAGAATGACAAAGAACGAAAAAAAGTCAGAGCGATGCCACCGGCAGTACTTGCCGCTTAATGTCGCGAATGCGGTCGTTGAAGTTCAGATTGACAAAATCTACGTTCGGAACCAGGGTTGCCTGCAAATAACCCATCACCAGATCGTCGTGCGGAATGCGTTTACCGGTCACCACGCTGATGTATTTGGAGGTTACCCAAAGCACGTTTTTGAGGTGCGTTTTGCCATCATCGGTCATGAAGTACTCCGTCACGGTTGTATCCTCGTTGACATAAATCAACCTCGACGTAATTCGGACCCATTCGCTCACCATGGCGGGTCGGATGTAAGCAATCTGATGCTGATAGACCACCCAACTGGTTTTCAGCTCCTTAAACAACTGCCCTGGGTTAAAGTCATACAATTTGGCAACCTGATCTTCGCGGGCGTTGAAGTAGTAATCGAAATATTTGGAGTTATTCAGATGCTGTAAAGGATCGCAGTCCTGAAAACGGATAATCATCCTCGATTCGGTTTCAGTAGGGTAACTGCGATTAGGATCGCGTTTAAACATACAGTAGTGGTTAATTAGTCAGCAGATATAACTAAAAATTCATCGAATGCAGGTGCGTTTTTTTGCAAAAATGAAGTAAAACATTTCATCCGAGTAATCCCAGTCAGCATATTTGCGTTAGTACAACTAAATCACTGTTTTATTCCAATTTGACCAATACCATGAGACGCATTCACTATTTGTTGGCTTTTTTTTCACTCTTCATTGCGACTACGGCCTTTGCACCGAAAGACGACTCTGATGCCGTGGTGGGTACTTGGCTCAACGGCACGAAGAAAGGGCATGTTCAGATCTATAAGCAAGGGGGCACCTATTTCGGCAAACTAATATGGCTGAAAGAACCGAATGACCCGAATACAGGCAAGCCAAAAACGGACATCAATAATGCCGATGAGTCGAAGCGGGCGCGGCCTTTGCTTAACTTACCGCTTATGTACAACTTCAAATACGATGGCAATAATGTCTGGAGCGACGGCAAAATCTACAATCCTGAAGATGGTAAGGAGTATAACTGCAAAATGACGCTCAAAAACCCAAATACGCTTGACGTTCGAGGCTACGTAGGGATTTCCCTGCTCGGCAAAACGCAAACCTGGACGCGGGTGAAATGAGTTGTAGAGTTATAGAATCGTAGACTTGTAAAGTTGTTTCCATAGCGGGGACTACTTTACAACTCTACGACTCTGTAACTTCATAACTATCTATGAGAAACCCTGCAACTTTAATCATCGGTGCCGGACCAGCCGGACTGGCCATAGCTGGTCAGCTGGCGCACCGAAACCTGCCCTTCACGATGCTGGAAGCAAGCGAGTATGTTGGGTTTGCCTGGCGCAATCATTACGACAGACTCCACCTGCATACCGTAAAGCAGCACTCGGCTTTACCTCATTTGCCATATCCGGCCGACTACCCAACTTACGTATCACGTTTGCAGGTGGTTGACTACCTCGAACGCTACGCTGAACACTTTGGCATCAAACCTTTATTCAATCAAAAAGTAATCAGCATTCGGCGGAACGATACGCCAGACATTACGGACGAACGTTGGCAGGTGCAAACCGAAACAAATACGTTCACAGCTGGGCGGGTCATTGTGGCAACGGGCTACAATCGCATTCCCAACGTACCCGAGCTACCGGGTCAACGTGATTTTCGGGGCATCATCTGGCACAGTCATGAGTACCGCAATGGAGCCCCCTTCCGCGACGAGAACGTACTCGTGGTCGGCATGGGTAATACCGGGGCCGAGCTGGCTTTAGACCTGCTCGAACACGGTGCGCGGCCGTTTATTTCGGTGCGTAGGCCCATTAATATCGTCCGGCGCGACGTGTTTGGTAAACCAGCGCAACCCACGGCCATTTTCCTGAATAAATTTCCCAACTGGTTCTACGATCTGGTAACGGGGTTATCGCAGAAGCTAACCGTCGGCGACTTGACGAAGTATGGATTAGGGAAACCAAGCCACCCAGCTTCTTACGATACCCGGCGCGGTAAAATTCCGGTAATTGATTTAGGAACGCTGGATCAGATCAAAGCAGGCAACATTACCGTTGTCCCGGCCATCGAGCGTATCAACGCTAAAACTGTTACGTTCGCCAGGCCGGGCGGAGCATCCCAGGAACTGCCGTTTGATGCTATCATTCTGGCAACGGGTTACCGACCGGGCGTTAGGTCTATCCTCGGCGAAGATTTGTCCGCAAAAATCTTAAATGAACGCGGCTATCCTAAACATCTTTGGTTTAAGGACCCAACGTTGCAGGGGCTTTATTTTCTGGGATACACAACTCCGTTGACGGGCATCATCTACAACCTCACGATTGATTCAGGACGTATAGCCGACGACATTTTACAAAACAATTTCGTCACGGCATAGTTATATATATGCAATCAGGGTGATTGCAGCTATCATTCAACGTTATAAACACTACAATCATGAACGAGACAACCCTGAAAGGCGGCTGGAACGAATTAAAAGGTAAAATCAAACAAGCCTACGGCGATCTGACCGACGACGATCTGGCTTACGAAGAAGGCCAGGCCGACGAGATGTACGGAAAAATTCAACAAAAGACAGGCAAGACAAAAGACGAGATCACTAAGGCAATCGCTGATCTGTAAGTTGTCTGAACATAATAATAAAGCCGGGGCGCATGCTCCGGCTTTTTTTTGTGCTTACCGTTTATCCGGTTTTTTGTTAATTACCTATAAAAATCGTTGGTAGTTTAGCCCTTTCTGATTAAATATACGCCTATTTTTTCCATAACTACCCAATCTTCTTTATGCGTATGACTACGCTCAACAAACTTACCCTAACCGGACGTATACCGTCTGGTTGGGCCCGAAGAGGTGTCTTAACCGCTTCGCTGGTGGCCGGAAGCTTTGCCTTCCTCTCTGCTCAGGACAAACCGGCCGTGGTTGCCTTGCCCGAAGGTGTTACCAAAGGGGCCTCGGTGGAAGGCATTACGGAATACAACCTGAAGAACGGCTTGAAGGTGTTGCTCTTCCCCGATCCGTCAAAACCAACAATCACCGTCAACATTACGTATCTGGTTGGTTCACGGCACGAAGGTTTAGGTGAAACCGGTATGGCTCACCTGCTGGAGCACATGGTTTTCAAGGGGTCGACGAAGCACACCAACATTCCGCAGGAACTGACATCGCACGGAGCCCGGCCGAACGGCACAACCTGGCTCGACCGCACGAACTACTTTGAAACGTTTGCCGCAACCGACGAAAACCTGAAATGGGCGCTTGATCTGGAGTCGGACCGTATGGTGAACTCATTCATTAAGAAAGAAGACCTTGCAACGGAGTTCTCCGTTGTACGGAACGAGTTCGAGATGGGTGAAAACTCCCCTCAAAACGTGTTGAACGAACGAGTGGTGTCATCGGCTTACCTGTGGCATAACTACGGCAACTCGACCATTGGTAACCGCACTGACATTGAGAAAGTACCGATCGAGAACCTCCAGGCGTTTTACAAGAAATTCTATCAGCCCGATAACGCCGTACTGGTCGTGGCGGGTAAAATTGATGAAGGTAAGACCCTGCAACTGGTCAATGACTATTTCGGTGTGATTCCTCGTCCCGCTCGTGTATTGCAGCCCACCTACAGCCAGGAACCCACCCAGGATGGCGAGCGTATGGTAACCCTCCGGCGCGTTGGCGACACGAAAGTTGTGTCGGCTCTGTATCACATTATGCCGGGCTCTCACCCTGACTATCCGGTAATGGACGTAGTGATCGAGTTGCTCACCAACGAACCAAGCGGTCGGCTGTACAAAGCCCTTGTTGAGACCAAGAAAGCGTCGCAGCAGTACGGCTATTCGTTTACCACCAAAGATCCGGGCTACGTTTACTTTGCGGCTGAACTGCTGAAAGAAAAGTCAATAGACGAGGCAAAAGCGGCTTTGTTGTCTACCCTGGATTCGGTAGCGATCAAAGCGCCTACCAAAGAAGAGATTGAGCGCGCTAAGGCTAAGCTATTGAAAGACGTTGAGTTGAGTTTTAAAAACGCCGAACGCGTGGGCCTGGCCATGAGCGAATACATTGCCACCGGCGACTGGCGGCTGGGCTTCCTGTACCGCGATGCCCTCGAAAAAGTATCGTCTGCCGACGTACAACGCGTAGCCAGCTTCTACTTTAAGCCTTCTAACCGTACCGTAGGTATGTTCCTGCCCGAACAAGCTCCTGACCGGGTCGACGTTCCGCAGGCTCCCGATATTACGGCTATGGTGAAAGATTACAAAGGCCGGGCACTGGTAGCACAAGGGGAAGCGTTTGATCCATCGCCCGCTAACATCGACGGCCGGACTCGCCGTTCGGAGCAGCCAAATACCATCGAACTGGCGCTGCTGCCTAAGTCGACCCGTGGCAATGAAGTTAATGCCCGCCTGACGCTACGTTATGGTGATCAGAAAAGCCTGATGAACAAAGCGATGATCTCGCAGCTGACGGCCTCCATGCTCGACAAAGGCACGACGACCCGGAGCCGCCAGCAGATTAAGGATGAGCTCGATAAGCTGAAAGCCCAGGTTAACGTGTATGGCGGAGGTAATCAGGTGAACGCCACGATCAAGACGACCAAAGAAAACCTGCCTGCTGTGGTTAAGCTGGTGAGCGACATGCTCAAAAATCCCGTTTTCAACGCCAATGAGTTCGAAAAACTGAAGCAGGAGCAACTGGCTCAGATCGAGTCGCAACGGTCGGAGCCACAGGCACTCGCCAGCACGGCCTTCCAACGGACGATGAACCCTTACCCCAAAGAAGACGTGCGCTACGTAATGACACCCGATGAGGAGGTAGCCGCCATCAATGCGACCAAGCTTGACGATCTGAAGCAGTTTCACAAAGACTTCTACGGGGCTCAGAATGCTACCATGTCAATCGTTGGCGACTTCGATGAAGCTTCTGTTAAAAAAGTAGTCAACAGCGAACTGGGTACATGGAAAGCGAAGAAGCCATTCAGCCGTATCGTGTCGGTATACAACGACATTAAGCCTACTCCGCAGAGTATCGAAACGCCCGACAAGGCTAACGCGCTCATGCTGGCGGGCGTTAACTTACCACTACGTGATGATGACCCGGATTATCCAGCCCTGGTGTTGGGTAACTACATCCTCGGTGGCGGCTTCCTGAATTCGCGATTGGCCGTCAGAATTCGTCAGAAAGAAGGCATTAGCTATGGTGTAGGTTCGCAACTTTCGGCCAACCCATTAGACAAAACGGGCATGTTCATGACGTATGCCATTTACAATCCCGAAAATGCTGAACGTCTGGAAAAAGCCTTCCGGGAGGAGTTGGAGAAAGCAGCAAAGGAAGGCTTCACCGCCGAAGAGATCAACGCAGCCCGTTCGGGTCTGTTGCAGTCGCGGGTAGTGTCGCGGGCGCAGGACCCCTCGCTGGCCGGTACGCTTAACAACTATCTGTATCTCAATCGCACCATGAACTGGGACGCTGATTTCGAGAAGAAAATGGAGTCACTGACACCCGAGCAGGTGAACGCAGCCATGAAGAAGCACATTGACCCCGCTAAGATTTCGATCATTAAAGCGGGCGACTTTGCCAAAGCAGCCAAGAAACTGGCCGAAAAGCAACCTACCTCATCAGTAGGTAGCGGCAAGAAAGACTGAGTCTAAACCGGGACCGGGATTGAGCGGATTTAAGGATTGAGCAGATTTTGTAAAAGTGCCTGGTGAGGTAACAAAATCAGATTAATCCTTAGATCTGCTAAATTCCGGTTTTTTTTATGGAATTTAACTATAAAAATAGTCATACACCTAAACCCTACGTTATACTATGAAAAAGCTCATTCTGTTTGTATTACTCATGCTGCCAACACTAACTAGTTTGGCACAGGTGAAGGTGATGGCTATGAAAGACTCGATCGACTACAAAACCTTACGTAGTCGATACCCGGCTGCGGTTTCGCCTAAAGAACAGGCCACTAGCCGCGATCTGGCGTTTCAAAAGCTAGCGGCCGACTATTGGTCCGATTTTAACCGCTTCCTGAAGAAAAAAGGCTTTCGACCCGATACGTCGATTATCCTGTACACCGAAGGATATTTTCAGCCGAACGGCCGGGCTGATCTTCTCCTGTATCAGTACACAATGAACGACATCCGCCCATCCCCCAAAATAGAAAAGCAGTTCTTATTCCTACTATCTGAATACTTAAGTGATCGTCCTCTACCGGTTTCGTCTTCGCTCGTCTGGTCTACCTTTCGTCTGGCAGGTTCTTTCTTTATCTCAAAAAGCTCTTCGCGAAAAACGCCCAAAGGCCCTGGCATCATTGGCGACTTAGCTACCGCAGCTCGTACCACCCGGCCAGATACCGTCAAGAGAGTGATGTTTAATAATTTGGGGCTCGAACAGCTACCCGAGGTTATCTACCGCTTCACGAATGCCAATGAAATTGATTTAGGCAACAATTATCTGACGTCTTTACCCGCCCGGCTCACGGCCTTACCCCGCTTAGAAAAGCTCAATCTGATGTCGAACCGCCTTCGTGATGATAGTGTAGCGTTTTCCCGCAACACACATGTGAAGTCGATTAACATTCAGAAAAATTCGCTTACGGGTATCCCTCCTTCAATCGCTGAGAACCGTCGCTTAGAGAGTTTATGGCTGGGTAACAACGACCTGAAGACTATTCATGCGAAAACGCTTCGGCGGTTGCATAAACTCAACGACCTGAATCTATACAACACGGGTTTGACTGAGTTACCTAAAAACTTTGGCCGGATGCACCGGTTGGTCGTGCTTGACCTGTACTACAATAAGCTGACAACCTTACCCCGATCGATGCGACGAATGAAGCGCCTAGAACAGCTCGCCCTGGCTCATAATCAGTTGAAAGAATTACCTATGTCGATCACCAAACTACGTCGGCTGCAGGTAGCTTTCGTGCACCATAACCGCATCGGCCAATTGCCAACAAGCTTCAGGGTACCCAATTTACGGGTATTCGATCTGAGCTATAACGAGTTTACCGTAGCGCCGGCCGTTCTGGCAACGTTGCCCTCCTTGGAAGAGCTCGACTTGAGTAACAATAACCTGCAAGACATACCCAAAGAATTTGGCGGATCAACGCACCTGAAAAAGCTGTATTTACGCTCAAATCCGCTCTCGCGTGACGATGCCAAAAAAGGGCCTTATGCTCAGCTTATTGAGCAGTTAGAAGCCAACAAGACCGAGGTATTTTATTGAACCGTGTCTGATAAGCGCTAGCCAACCCTGGCTTTTTTCACACAAAAACAGCCCACACGGATCAACCGTCGTGGGCTGTTAGCTTGCAACTTACTTTGGGCTAGCCTTTCGTTAGCGCCGGTGCTTAAGCGCCTGCACGAACGTACCGTCAGCCGCAAAAACCAGGGCTACCGGACGAGCATTCGCCTGCTGTACCCACACCAGGAACTGGCCCGTTGAACTCTTACCCGCCTGAACGATGGTAGATCCGGCGTAGTTTGCCGTTACGTAGCTAGTGATGGCCGCCGGTAAACTCGTTACGGCTACGGCCGTGTAGTTTTCCTTTACACGACGAACAATTTCCTCATTAAACGTACCGTCGAGGTTAAACAACAACGTCCGACGCTCACCATTTATAGTAATCATCACAAAATAACCCCGATTTTCATCCTTTGCCGCCAGCGTAATGGTGGCACTAGAAAAATTGGTTGTCACATAGCTTGTGATGGCTGCGGGCAAATCGGCAACCGTAATTTTCGTTAGGCTATCGTTTCGTGAACCCCGACCAGGCCCTCGCCCAGGTCCCTTACCTCCTCTGCCACGCACCGCTAACTCTTGATTGAAGGTGCCGTCCGTATTAAACAAGAGTGCTTTCCGCTGATCGTTTTGAGTGATGGCTACCACGAAGTTACCGGCATCGTCTTTAGCGGCATAGTTTATGGTTGCACCCGCATAGTTGGTAGTAATATAAGACGTAATAGTGGCCGGAAGATCGGCCACCGCAACTTTAGTTATACTATCGCGACAGAAGAAACCAGTCGTATCGGAGGCTAGCCGAGCCGTGTTCGTAGCAGCGTCGTCGGTTGGAGAGACGGCTCCATTCTGATTACAGCTCCACAGCGTTAGGCTAAACAGGGCAAGCAGGCACACAATCGCATTCTTTTTCATGGTTTGTTTGATTAGAATAGGTGACGTAAAAGATGAATTATAAATTAGTAATCATGTTGGCATATGAGAATAGTCTTTATTTGAGCCGTACAACTGAGATAGTCTTTGAGTAAAGACGTAGCGTTTACAGGTCATTGGCTGCCAACAATAGTGCCCTCTTGGTTTTCAATTAATTGCCGAGGCCATCTTACTCACGCCGGATGGTTTGAATGGTGACAATTGTCGGGGCTGACTGATAAAAGTCGAATAAAGCCCGTCCGATCAGTTCGTGGCTAACAGCGTTGAGGTGTTCGTCACTGTTTGTCAGAAAATATTCCTCCCGAGACGCAACCACCGAGTTCACATCGAACACACTTATCAGTTGGTTATCCGCCTTATGCATGAGTAAATCGCGGCTTCGCTTTCGTAACCAGTTCTCGACCGGCTCCCGGTGCGGGAAGGGCGTTAGCAACATGACATTATGCCGGTAGGGTCGCAGTTGTTCCAGCAGGGCGTCAATTGCCGTAGCTATCCGACGTGGCCGAATCAGGCTAACGACTCCAAATTTTCGAATGGCTTCCCGTAAAGTAGCCAACCGAGTTTTGCGCTCAGAAGCATTCTGGTTTTTCGGCCTAAGTGGTTGGTAAAGGTGAGGCAACATAAGCACTCCACCATACCTAAGCGTCTGTTTACCTGCCGATGACGCTGTCTGTACGGACGTGTAGTCCAGTTGCAGAATGATCAGATCATAGCGGTTCAGCGGCAGCCGTTTCAGCACAGCGGAAACCGTAGGCAGTGTCAGATGCGCGTAGGCTTCCACAGATACCGAGCGTTCCGTACGGCTGATCTGACGAATAAAATGCCCAATGTAACTAAGCTGACCGGCTGGTAGCCCACATCTGCATGTGTGCTCGTCGCCAATTACCAAAACATTCATTTGACCGCGAAAAGTTAATGAGTAACTTGCTTTCTCGTCTTTACGTAACCGTTCTTCTAAACGTGGCAGGATTAAAAAAAATTAATTAACTAAATCAAAGACTGCAACGTTGTTCGCAGGATAAGCGTACTTACTCACAGTGACCACGGGTGTTCACATTAATCCGACCGAGCCTTGTTTTTCAGAAAATCGTCTTCGTTCGCCGACAATGACTTGCTCAGTGTCATCCGGGCCTGTCGTGCTAATGACCCACGGGCCCAGCGTACGCTATTCAAACAGTTCTTCGGTTACGCCAAAAGCATCTGCCTACGCTACACGTCCAGCACGGAAGAGGCTGAAGACGTATTAAACGAAGGATTTCTAAAAGCTTTTCAGCATCTGGATAGTTACGACGAAACGCTACCGTTTAAAGCCTGGTTACGGACAATTCTGGTAAACACGGCCATAAGTCACTACCGTAAAAATCAACGCTTAGAGCAGCACACATCGCTGGAAGTGGGCGAACAGGTCGCCTTCAATGATGATATAGTCGATCAGATTGCCGCCGAAGAAATTCTGGCGCTGGTGCAGCAGCTGAGTCCAACCTATCGAACTGTGTTTATGATGCACGTTGTGGATGGCTATAGCCTTCACGAGATAGCCGGTTTGCTCAGCCACAACGAAGCGACGGTCCGCTCCAACTACGCTCGTGCCCGCGCCAAGTTGCAGCAACTCATCAAACAAGCTTATCCTTTCCACGCTAAGACTAGCCCCGAAGCTCCAATACGTTATCATGAAAACTGACCGATTTACCGATATTATCCGGCGAAAACTGGAAAGTATTCGGCCGGAATTTACCGACAATGACTGGACGCGTATGCAAGCTACGCTTCAGCAGGCCAACTTACCCCAACCGAATGCACCGGGGGCCAGTCAGCCCTTTACCAGCGTAGCCCGGACCAGTCGGCCCTGGATGATGGCCGCAGCCAGTGTGAGTACGGTTGTGCTCATGGCCTACAGCATCTGGCAACGGCAAGAGATAAACCAGCTTCGCAAAACAGTCCGGCAGTACAGCCACCAGCAGGTGGGCCGACCCAAATCTACGCCCGTAAACGGCGATACGTCGGCCTCGGGCGACTCGCAGGTTGCCGATTCGGGCACCGCTCTTCCTCAAGAGAATAGCAATCTACGGCACAGTTCATCAGAAAAAGCTTCGGTTCGCCCGGATACCGTATACGTAACGCGTTACATCACGGTTCCTGCTCAGCCATCACCTATGCCTAAAGAAAACCGTGCTATTCAACGCTCTGACGCATCGCCCGAACGGTATGCTGCCACAGATCGTACTTCTTCTGCGACTACATCTCAATTACCATCTACCAATTCACCAGCTGAACTGAATGATAAAACGTTTACTCAAACTCAGTCCAACGGGACTACCTATAATGAATCGGTTGTAACGACTAAGACGAATAACCAGCGCCGGGAACGGAGCACTCAAGACCGTGGACAAAACCAGCGTACCGATCTATCTCGTGCTAATGGAACCTCTCCTGGCAGCGCCGACAATGCCCCAACCGACCTAGCAATCAACACGTCAGTTACTCCTGGAGCCACAGCTGAGGAAAGTAAACCAGCAGCCAATTATGAGTTGGTGACGAGCCGGCCGCTAAGTCTCGAAACTACTGACTGGAGTTCCAAACTCGTTCAACGATCTAAGCGGATGCGGTCAGCGAGGCCTTCGCTGCCAACAAGTGTACAACCAACCATGAGTCAGCCTGTTAAGCAATTAGCCGTAAAGCTAAGAGTTGGGGCCAGTACAGACCTTAGTCTGAACATGCGGAGTGTGGGCGGTGTGGCTGAAGTACTTCTTGGGCAGCATTGGGCCTTAGGCGTTGGGCTGAACCGAACAACGTATTTCACCGGCAATTTCCTGACGGATATCGAGTTCAATAAACGCACCCATCGCGATTTCCGACGCGAAATTGCCCGTGGTATTGATCCACGACGGGATATTTTGAACATTGACACTCGTACGATTCGGCTCCAGATACCCATTACCCTTGGCTATCGTATTCCGCTTACTAAAACGCTGGCATTGCAGCCTACAGTCGGCACCTACATTGATCTAAGCAGTACGGAAAACGTAACGTTCTACTACAAGGAACCGTTGCTTGGATTTAATGCCGCTAATTTTAAGCTCAAGGGAGCCGTAGACCGCATCAATACCTTTGCCTTAGGCACCAACATCGAATGGCATCGTGGCCATTGGGTGGCGCAGGCAGGTCCCATTGCTAACATTCCGCTCCAGATAGATCCGGGGTGGCATCAGACCGTGAGTATGGGGTTACGCGCCAGAGCACTTTATCAGTTTTAAAGATAAGGCCCGAAAAGCATGTCCTTTTCGGGCCTTATCTTTACGGTAAAACCGGCTAATGCTTACGGCTGGTCTGGTTCCCCTTAATTATCTTTCTTAGCCGTCAATTCATTTCCCTGAGCGGACAGATTGATACTAGTCACCGCTTTCGTGGCCGCATCGCGTACAAACGTAATCATGGCCCCATAAGAGCTGGTCGACTGATACGTATCATCCTTGGCTTGCTTAACCAGTTTGTTCTTACCATAGGTATCGGCTTCACCATACAGCTCCCCTTTTTCCGTGGTAACCGTGTATTTCTGAATTGGGCTGCCACTAGCGAATGTGTACGACCCGGTATACGCTTTCAACTTGGTTGAATCAGTTGTAGCACTGGTCGTTTGAGCGCTCGCGGTATAAGACAAAGCGCTCAGGCTTAGTACTAGTAATAAGCTCAAAAAAGACTTCATACATTTTAGGATTTAGTTTATAAAAATAGACCAGCGGCTTCGCTAAAAACCAGCCTTTAGCGAAGCCGCTACAAGTTAAGCGAAAACTTGGCATACGGTATTACCCCTTTGTAAAATGTGTCACTGACGGACTTCATCCCGAACCGCCGGTAAAAATCGGCCGCGTCGAGTCGGGCGTCGCACCAGAGCGTAGTGGCTCCCATACGTCGGGCTTCGGCGATAACGTGATTCAACAACAACGTTCCTATGCCTTGCCGCTGGTAACCGGGGTGCGTAGCAAACTTTCGAAACCGAGCGCTCGGCCCATCCACAAATAGCGAAATAACGGCTACTAATTCACCAGCTTGAAACGCTCCATAGTGATGCCCTTCCGCGTCGATTTCTACCTTAACGTAGTCCAGCGGCTTATCTGGCCAAAGCACAGCGTGGCGAAGCGCATAGGTCTGCTCAGGGGTAATAGAATGAATTTCTGGCATAGGTTAGCACTAAACAAATTCAGTAAGGCTCAAAAAGGCAATTTACCCAGGTCTACGTTACCGCCGGTCAGAATGATCCCCACTTTTTGTCCGGCAAACTGGTCTGGGTGTTTCAATACGGCAGCTAACGGCACGGCGCACGACGGTTCAATGATGATCTTCATCCGTTCCCATACCAGGCGCATGGCGGCAATGATTTCGTCGTCCGATACCGTCAGAATGTCAGAAACGTGGGCTCGGATGATGCTTAATGTTCGTTCGCTCAGGGTCGTCATTAACCCATCGGCAATGGTCTTGATGTAGGGCGCTTTCTCCACCTGACCACTGCGAAACGATAATACGGCATCGGCCGCTCCTTCAGGTTCACCAGCAACAACGCGGGTGGTGGGCGATAAATAATGGGTAGTCAGCGCCGTACCGCTCAACAGTCCTCCCCCACCTACTGGGGCTACCATCACGTCAAACGGTTGCTCCTGTCCATAATCTTCGATCAACTCCTTAGCCGCCGTAGCCTGACCAGCAATGACCCGGTCATCGTCAAACGGGTGTACCAGCACAGCACCGGTACGTTGAATAACCTCACGAACACCGGCCTCCCGCGCGTCGAGGGTTGGTTCGCACTCGATCACCTCAGCGCCATAGCCCAACACCGCTTCCTTTTTGACCTGTGGTGCCGTGCGTGGCATAACAATATAGGCCGGTAGCCCAACCTGACGGGCCGCAAAAGCCACTGCCTGTGCGTGATTGCCCGACGAATGGGTAGTTAGGGCGGTGCCTTCCTTGTTCTGAGCAACCTGCAAAACGGCGTTTAACCCACCCCGTGCCTTGAAGGCGCCAATCTTCTGAAAGTTTTCGCATTTAAAGAACAGTTCGGCTCCGGCACGGTCGTTAATTGTCTGATTGGTCAGAACAGCTGTGCGGTGAATATGCGGCCGAATGCGATCGTGCGCATCGCGGATGGTATCAATTGAAATCATGTAAGGTAAATCAGTTGTCAGCATGTGGGTTAATAACGTATCGATGGGCCAAAATACAAAGAAAGCAAGCTACTCACCGGTTTAAGCAAGAGTCATTGGCCGTTATATTCTGTCATTTGTTGATTAATAGCGTCTACGCTGCCAGTAATGATTAATGATCACTTCATCACACTACAAGACTGTTAATGACAAACTGCTTAAAAGATTAATAGGAGTAAATGAGTAATTCGCTCCTGTTTTGGTTTTTGTAAGAAAAAGCAGTCTTTTATTCCAGAAATTTCACTCGCTAACAATTCTTGCGATATGCCCTCTAACCGTCGTATGTTCATTAAGCAAGCCGCTGGAGCCGCTGCTGGTATGGCTGTATTCCCCGCTGCCTTTGCCGAAGTATCAAAAAAGAAGATGTTCTTCGACATTTCACTGGCCGAGTGGTCACTGCACAAAGCTTTGTTCAGTAAGAAAATTACGAACCTGGATTTTCCGGCCATTGCCCGTAAAGAGTTTGACATCAGCATTGTCGAGTACGTCAATCAGTTTTTTAAAGACAAAGCACAGGACAAAACCTACCTGAACGACCTGCTGGCCCGTTGCAAAGACAATGGTATCACCAATCACCTGATTATGATTGACGGCGAAGGTAATCTGGGCGCAACCGACAAAGACGAGCAGACCAAAGCCGTAGAAAATCACCACCGCTGGGTCGAATGCGCCAAGTTTCTGGGGTGTAAAACCATTCGGGTTAATGCGGCTGGCAAGGGAACAGCCGAGGAGGTCTCTAAAGCGGCTGTTGAAGGACTGGGAAAGCTGGGTGAGTTTGCCAAAACCATGAATATCAACGTCATTGTTGAAAATCACGGCGGCTATTCGTCGAACGGGCAATGGCTATCGGGCGTGATGAAACAAGTGAACATGAAAAACGTAGGTACGTTGCCTGATTTCGGTAATTTTTGCATCAAACGCGGGGCTAACGGCTGCGAAGAGCAATACGACCGTTATCAGGGTACCCAGGAACTCATGCCATTTGCCAAAGGAGTTTCCGCTAAAACGTATGATTTTGACGAGAACGGCAATTGCATCGAAACCGACTACAGCCGCGTTATGAAGGTGGTCAAAGACAGCGGTTTCAAAGGCATTGCCGGAATTGAATATGAAGGCAACAAACTTGATGAATACGAAGGCATTCGAAAAACAAAAGCGTTACTGGAGCGTGTCGGAACGATGGTTTAGATAGTCTATTTCACACAGATCAGTCCGCCCAAGCGAAGGCACAAAGAGCACAGAGATTCGTTATTTTCTTTGTATTCTTTGTGCCTCCGTGTTTAATATTGGTCAAAAAACAACCTGTAAATTGTAAGTACATGCAAGCTACTCAACCTCAGCTCAATATGAATTTTATTGGCTATGAAGCCGTTACGGGCCAAGGTGACTCCTTTCAAAGTTTTGCGCCCGCTCGCAACGAAGCCCTTACCGACGAATTTGCCAATGTCTCCGCTGAACAAGCCAATCAGGCCGTTGACAAAGCGGCTGCTGCCTTCTCCGCTTATGCCAAACTGCACCCAGCGCAACGAGCGGATTTTCTGGACGCCATTGCTGCTGAAATTGAAGCCCTCGGCGACGATCTGATCGAACGGGCGGTGTTGGAAAGTGGCTTACCAACGGGTCGAATCTCGGGCGAACGCGGCCGGACAATGGGACAGCTACGCATGTTTGCTACGCTTCTGCGCGAAGGCTCCTGGGTCGATGCCCGCATTAACCCGGCCCTGCCTGATCGCCAGCCCCTCCCCCGACCCGATCTGCGCCGAATGCTGGTGCCGCTGGGCCCAGTTGTGGTTTTTGGCGCTAGCAATTTCCCCCTGGCATTTTCGGTAGCGGGTGGCGATACGGCCTCGGCCCTGGCGGCTGGTTGCCCGGTTATTTTCAAGGCCCACCCCTCGCATCCCGGCACCTCGTCGCTCGTTGGACAAGCGATTGTGGAAGCGGCTCAAAAAACCGGAATGCCCGATGGTGTTTTTTCACTCCTGCACGCCGATAACGACGTAGCTCAAGGTTTGGTAGCGCACCCAGCCGTGAGAGCAGTCGGTTTCACCGGTTCACGACGGGGCGGACTGGCTTTGCTACGTGTCGCCCAGGAGCGGCCCGAACCCATCCCCGTATACGCCGAAATGAGCGCGGTAAACCCGGTGGTGATTATGCCCGGTGCGATTCAGGAAAACGCGGTGAAAGTAGCCGAAGGTCTGGCCGCGTCGGTGGTTCTGGGCGTCGGTCAGTTCTGTACCAATCCGGGACTAGTCTTTCTCCTCGATTCGCCACAAACCGATAGTTTCCTGGAAACCGTCGCCGTAAAGATTAGAGCATCGGCTCCGGCAACGATGCTCAACGCGGGCATTTGTCAGTCGTATTACAAAGGGGTGCAACAGATTCGGGTATTACCGGGTATTCATGTGCTGGCCGAAGGAGAGACAGAAGCCAGCCACGACCGTACCGAAGGCCGCGCCACCGTATTGACCACTACGGCTCCGTTGTTTTTGAGTAATCCTGATTTAAGTCATGAAATTTTCGGGCCTAGCTCGCTGGTCGTCGTTTGTCAAACCGAAGCCGAACTAGCCGACTGTGTTCAGTCACTGGAAGGTCAGCTTACCGCCACGCTGTTTGCCACTCCCGACGAACTTCATCAATCATCGGTTGACTGGATAGAGCTGTTGCAAACCAAAGCCGGGCGGGTACTTTTTGGCGGGTATCCCACGGGGGTAGAAGTCTGCGAAGCCATGACGCATGGAGGGCCATTCCCCGCTACGACCGACAGCCGCACTACTTCGGTGGGCACCGGGGCTATTCTGCGGTTCGTTCGTCCGGTTACGTACCAGAGTTTTCCGGATGCGCTGCTGCCTCTAGCCCTGCAAAACGCTAATCCACTCGGTATCTGGCGAAATGTGGATGGAAAGATGACGAAGTAAAAAATAACGTGGACGGGAGCCCGCGTAAGCCGAAGGCAAACAGAGCTAAGCTGCTCTACTTAACTTACCTTCAGTTTACGCGGATTCCCGTCCACGTTACAGAGATATTACTTTAGCGTACCCATGCCGCCATCCACGCCGATCACCTGGCCGGTGATCCAGCTGGCCTGGTCGGAAAGTAGGTAGGCGGCCATGCTGGCAATATCTTGTGGAGTGCCGTACCGATTGAGCGGGTGACGTTTGTTGCCCGCTTCTCGTTTAGCCTCATCGGCGAGCAGAAACTGCGCTAAGGGCGTATCGGTCAATGAAGGCGCAACTGCGTTAACCCGAATATTATACGGCGCAAACTCGGCCGCAAGCGACTTAGCCAGGCCTTCTACCGCCGATTTTGCCACCGAAACCGACGAGTGTAGACCCATGCCAACTTTAGCCGCTACTGTACTAAAGAGTACAATACTACCACCCTTCGATTTTTTGATGGCCGCGTAAGCCGCATGAATCGTGGCGACAGCCCCGAGTACATTAATCTCTAAGTCCGTGCGATAATCATCGATCGTGAGCCGCTGAAAAGGCTTGAGATTGATGGTGCCGGGGCAATACACTATCCCATGCAGCGTATCAGGCAATTGATTGAGGGCATCAGTGGCCGACGTTTGCGAGACGTCCCACGTCATGTGTGTAGACGGAATGCCGTCGGGTTGATTACGACCGGCCGTGAAGAGCGTAGCGCCCTGAGCCTGGAGCTGTTCGGCCAAGGCGTGGCCAATTCCCGAACTCGCTCCAACAATAAGAATATTTTTACCTTGCATGAAACACAGTGGTCAGTTAACAATAAACAGCCAACAGTTTGTGAGGGCTAACTGTTGGCTGTTTATTGTTAACTGACCACTGTTTAAATGGTTACATTCGATTGTGCAATGTAGCGAAGCAACTCCTGCCGGGTGGCTTCGTCTTCAAATTTACCCCCGTAGGCGGCCGTAATGGTCGAACTATTTACGTCGTGAACACCACGGGTTGACACACAAAGGTGTTTCGCGTCGATGATAACGGCAACGTCCTCCGTTTCAAGCACTTTCTTAAGCTCGTCGGCAATCTGAACCGTCAGGCGCTCCTGCACTTGTGGCCGCTTGCTGAAGTATTCAACAATCCGGTTGAGCTTCGACAAACCGATCACTTTCCCGCTGGAGATGTAAGCTACGTGCGCTTTGCCGATGATAGGAACAAAGTGGTGTTCGCAGTAGGTCTGCACTGTAATATCTTTCTCGACCAGCATCTCGTTGTACCGAAACTTATTATCGAACAACGTTGGCGTCGGCTTATTGGCGGGATTCAAGCCGCGGAAGATTTCCTTCACGTACATCTTGGCCACGCGTCGGGGCGATCCTTTCAGACTATCATCAGTCAGGTCAAGGCCGAGAATACCCATGATCTCCCGGAAATGCTCTTCAATCAAATCGATTTTAGTATCGTCGTCAAGATCGAAGGCATCAGGACGCATGGGTGTATCAATGGAAGCGGCACCGTGGGCGTCGCCAATTTCGTCGACCAACTCCTCATGGTCCGTCACTCCGGCCTGATGACCATTTAGGGCATAGCCATTTTTGTGATTACCGTTGAGCGAGGCACCGTTAGGCAGGATATTCGACGAAGTTCCGTTCAGTTTCATATAATCTGATTTTAAGATCTAAGCCCTCGCTTAGCTGGTTGCGTAAAATTGTGTAAATAACAATGGCAATGTTTTCGGCCGATGGGTTCAGGTCAGCGAACTCCTCGGTATCCAGGTTTAAGTTTTTGTGATCGAAGCGGTCGATGACGTGTTCATTAATGATGTCGCTGAGCTCCTTCATATCGATAACATACCCGGTCTCAGGATCAATGGGGCCAGTTACCTGCACAATTAAGTTGTAATTGTGCCCGTGATAGTTAGGATTGTTGCACTTGCCATACACGCGGGTATTTTTCTCGTCTGACCAGTTGGGGTTGTGCAGACGATGAGCCGCGTTGAAATGTTCCTTGCGAAACACCGCAACCCGTGGGGCCTCCGCCCGAGAAATGTCCATACTAAAGAGAATCGAATAAAGGGTTCGATCAACCTGTCGTTACAAAGTTTGTGTACAACACAGGCAGACGGCAGAGCGTGTAGCCAAAACGCTCATTAGTGTGCGATTGTCAACTAAATAACCGGTTTTAGCCCTATTCTGTTCAATTTTTTTTTACAAACATTAAACAAAGCATTACCGATACATTCCGTTGATTCGGTTGCATAACACCCCCCGAATGGGTATTGTTCCCATAATGACTTAGCCTAAACCCTGGAACCTGATGTAAGCACTACCCGTTGTGGCTGCATGAAACGATTGAAAACCACCATGCTAACCATCACTATCGTCTTAACCGTTTTAGTAGGAGCAACGCTGCTATTTATGCAGCAACCTACGTTTGGGAGCAATCCGGCCACAACTCGCCTGGAACGTATCAAGCACTCACCTAATTACCGGGACGGATCATTCCATAATTTGACACCAACGGCCGTCATGCGAGAAAATGCTTCGTATGCGGCTATGCTTACAGACTACCTCAACAAACCAAAAGATAATGTTCCTCCGCATGCCCTGCCTTCCGTCCATACAGATCTGAACGCACTGATCGACGATAAACCAACGATTGTCTGGTTTGGGCATTCGTCATACCTGATTAAGTCGAAAGGCGTTCATATTCTGGTCGATCCCGTATTCAGCGGCTATGCATCGCCCGTATCCTTTTTTGGAGGCTGTTTTCCTGGATCAAACGTGTACACCGCCGATGACATGCCAACTATAGATCTGCTTGTGCTCTCCCATGACCATTACGACCACCTCGATTACAAGACCATTGTGCAGTTGATCCCAAAAGTGAAACGATTTTATACGGCCCTCGGTGTTGGGGCACACCTTGAACGCTGGGGTGTTCCGGCAAACAAAATTGTTGAGTTTGATTGGTGGGAAACGCAAAAAGTAGCGGATCAGATCGAATTGACAGCAGCGCCAGCGCGGCACTTTTCGGGGCGAAGTCTCTCGCGTGGCAAAACGTTATGGACCGCGTTTGCCCTGAAACTGCATGGCTACGACATTTTCCTCGGGGGCGATTCGGGCTACGACAGTCATTTTAAAGAGATTGGTGCCAAATACGGTCCGTTTGACCTGGCCATTCTCGAATGCGGCCAGTACGGCAAAGACTGGCCGAGCATTCATATGTTTCCGGAAGAGGTGGCAACGGCCGCGCAGGATTTAAAAGCCAAAACGGTATTGCCGGTGCACTGGGCTAAGTTCGCACTGGCGTATCATGCCTGGAACGAACCCATTCAGCGGCTTACCAAACGAGCTGCTGAGCAAGGACTCGACGTAACGACGCCCCAGATTGGCGAGCCCGTTATGCTAGGATCGGTATATCCGAAAACAGTCTGGTGGAATTTTTAATGGAGCTGCTTCAGCCAGCATCCGGCTTCAGTTTGTTGGCGTAAAGGTGTCGGGCCAATTGAGTCGCTTCGTCGGTCACCTCCGTGGGATACTGGTTCAGTTCCAAGATCCGGATGGCGTTAGTATGGGTTAAATTGCCTTTTTTAAGTGTATAATCAAACAGAACTGTGCCCTCCTCAACGATCTCGGTAAAATGAAATAGTTGGAACGAGTCTTTTACTAATTCGGCCAGTTCCAGATCGTGGGTGGACACAAAAACCAGGTTAGCCTTTTGGTTCAGATAACTCAAAACCGCTTTGCCCGAAGCAATTCGCTCGACGGTATTTGTTCCTTTAAACAACTCATCCAACAAGAACAGGTGTCCTTCCGCAGTCTGACTCTGGTCAAGTAAGGTTTTTATGGTTAGTACTTCATCGAAATAATAGCTTTTGGCGCTTAACAGATCGTCACTGATCCGGATCGCCGAGTGAATCTTTAGCCTTGGCATCCGCCATTGTTTAGCAAAGCAGGTGTTCAGCGTCTGAGCCATGAGCGCGTTTATACCAATTGTACGGATAAACGTAGTCTTACCCGACATATTAGAGCCGGTTAATAACGCCGAATGATCCACTAGAGAAATAGAATTAGGCACGGACTGGTCAATGAGGGGGTGGTAAGCATCCAGAGCCGTAAGCTGCTTTTTGTCAGCAGTTAAAGTCGGCAGGCAGAAAAAAGGCAGTTGCTCTCGTAAAAATCGTATCGACATGGCTACGTCGATTTCTCCGACGTAACGATAGACAGCTTCGATTTCCGTTCGTTTCACATTGATCTTTTCCAGCACATTAAAAAATACGAGTGGTTCCAGCAAAAACAACGCTTTCACCAATTCCAGTGCATAGTCAACAATAAGGCCAATCTCGCTTTGCAATTTTGCTTCCAGCTTAAACAAAGACATTTGCGCTCCCAGGCGATCTATTGCATCAATGGATAGACGAATGCCAGGACTTAGTTCATCGTTGACTTCGTAGTTGCTGATCTCTTTGGCCGCCTGATTCATACGGGCTAATTGAGGAATGGAGCCAACGTATTGATACAGGTTATTCTTGTTCCAATAATGAATCAGAAAATTAACCGCCAGCAAGGGCAGTAGCAGAAGCAGCGCCTGCGGAAAGCCAATGGACAGTAGCACCACGCAGAGGCTAGTAAACGACAGAGCTTTAATAACCCAGAACCACTTGGGTTTCTGGACTTGATCTCTCAAAAACAAAGAGACAACAGAGTAAGCATTAGGGCTGTTTAAGGTCGATAATTCAAGCAGGATCGTGTCTTTCAGGCCAGGGGTTCGCTCAATACGGTTGATCAGCTTTTCAAATCGTTCGGACTGGAGTCTATCATCAGGAATTGTACGTACTGTATGATAAAGAAACTGCTGGCCCACCTTCGAGCTGGTACGATCAACGAACATAAAAACTTCATTCATGTCCAGATCCTGAAAGGTCTTGTCTGAAATAACTTGATAAACGCTTTCTTTATCACTTAACCGAAAGTACCGCTCAATCTTGTCCAAGTCAAAAAACTCCTGTTTTAGTCTGGAGGCAGTTGCCTGTAGCTGAGCCACGTGTTCCGCTTTGGGTAGACGCATAATGTATTCAGTGGAATGAGGCCAAAAGATAAAAAGAAAGGGGTGAGTTCCTAAGTGCCACTAAACTAAGTTGGCAAGGTATCGTTTCTGCAACACCTCGGCTGCTCCTGGCCGATTAGCGGTTGGTGCTTACTGGCACGCATAAGGTTGATTTCAGCGAAGACACAACTTTGGGCTCAGAGGTTGTTTTTGAAAAATCGAAGCCGTTAACGTTAATCTATACCTATTAGGCTGGGCCCAAAAAGCAGGCTACCATCAACGTATCGGAACGCCTATTTAGTTCGTCCGAGCCGTGTCCATTTGCTCAGATAAGCCGTACTTTACCGAATTGTACTGCACAATTTGCGTTCCTACTGAAAGCAGATGGCACAACAACCCATAGGCTGTTGTTTGTTGACCACCTATCTGCACTTAATTTGATGTTGATTAATGTATGATGTTTCAGCAATATAATAACCTCAGTATCAGCTATCAGCCCGTCAAGAAATTATTCGTTAAACTAGCCCTAATCATACTTTTCCTGACCGGAGCCAAGCCGGTGATGGCGCAGGATACGACCAAGTCTACGGGTAACCCGCCGGCCCTGACTATTCCGGATACGTTGTTATTCAAAATACAGAAAGCACAGTCGGTTATTACTGAAATAAAGGCAGCGAATAAAAAAAACTCCGGCGCCAATCGCATACGGAATGGCCTCAGGAGTATAAAGGCCAGCATTGCTCCTATCTCCGCCGACGTAAACACGCCGAACAAAAGTATCGATTCAAAGAATCTGTCGAGTTATGGCTTAATCCTGGACGACTCTCAGGAAAAGCTGACCGACTGGCGAGCTACACTCTCAAAGGCTAACAACGATTTACAGAGCCGACTCGACGAGGTGCTGGCGTTGAGTGATGACTCGCTGCTGATCGTAGCAGGCAACGATACGACCCAAAAGAAGTTTTACGCCGGACAGCTATCCAGCCTTAAACTACAATTGCAGGAAGCCGGCACGCTCACCAGTGCCAAGTTAGATTCTGTGAGCCGGCTTCTGGCCGACGTTTCAGCTACGTCAATATCGGTCAGCAACTTGCAGGCCATCATTAATGAGCAGTTGCAAAAGTCGAACACGAATGCTTTTTACCGGGAGTCGCCTTACCTGTGGGACGCCCCTACCTCATTCGGGGCTGGCAACACGCAGGCCATTGTCAAATCGACCTATCAGGGCCAGAATAAAATATTCCGGTATTTTATTAATTCAACCTGGGACAACCGGCTGCTCTTACTCCTCTTGTCGGGTTTGTTTTTTGTATGGGTATTTACAAACTACCGCAAAGCCGCTGAGCTTCTGGCCGACAAGCAGATCGATCCTATCCGGTTCGAGAATCTAAAGCCGGTGCCCATTGTTGCTTCGCTGATTGTCTACCTTAATCTGACCCCGCTTTTTGAGCCAACCTCCCCTTCTTTGTACATAGAGGTTACTCAGTTTCTGCTGTTGATGGTGCTGACGGTTCATCTCTGGAAGCGCTTTACCAGGCATGATTTACGGTTTTGGCTGCTGAATATCGCCATGTACGTGGCACTTATTGTGGTCAATGCCCTGCTAAACGATTCCATTTTCATTCGCCTTGCGTTAATAGCCCTTAACATAGGCTTCCTGTACATTGGCCTGGTATTCTACCCAAAGCTAAACCGTGAGCATATTAGCCAGGGACTCATCAATCCGGTTATTCGGCTTTATCAACTCTTACAGGTACTGGCTATTGTACTCAACGTGTTCGGGCGTATTAGCCTGGCCAAAACCCTGGGCATTACAGCTGTTATTGGACTGGTGCAAGTGATCGGACTGGGCGTGTTCATCCAGATCATGATGGAAGGCCTGGAGTTGCAGATGAGGCTAAGCACCCACGCCAAAGGCATCTTTTCGCGCGTGAATACAGACCACATACGAGGGTCGTTTCAGCGAATACTTCTTTTCGTCACTATTAGCCTTTGGCTACTGGTGTTCTTCATCAACCTGGGTATAGCCAACAGTTTATTTAATTTCTTTTACCAGATACTCGTTCGGCCTCGTTCATTCGGCAGCATTACGTTCACGTTGAGCAATGTATTGTCGTTCTCGATTATTGTTTATCTGTCCAGTCTGCTGCAAAAAAACGTAAGCCTGTTGTTTGGCGAAAGCAAACTGCCCTCGACGGGTGAGCAGGTCGAACACATCAGCTCCATGCTGGCCCTGGTGCGGTTGGTTATCATTATCGCCGGTGTGCTACTGGCCGTGGCGGCTTCGGGCATCTCGGTCGACAAGCTTACCGTGGTGCTAGGTGCACTCAGTGTAGGCATCGGCTTAGGGATGCAGAACATTGTCAGCAACTTTGTGTCGGGCATCATCCTCATCTTTGAAAAACCATTCCAGATTGGCGACTACATCGAACTGGCCGACAAAAAAGGCATGATCCACGACATCGGCATTCGGTCGAGCCGGATGAAAACTGTGCAAGGCTCCGAAGTAATCATTCCCAACAGCGATTTGCTGGCCAACCGCCTGGTAAACTGGACATCGAACAGCAGTAATCTAAAAACCGACCTTACGTTCAAGGTCGGTGCGGATACAAACCTGCCAGCACTTACGGATTTAATCAAAAAAGAAGTTGTTGAAATACAAGGCGTTGTTAAAACGATACCGCCCGAAGTGCTGGTCACTGCCATCGCTGCCGATAGCATAGAACTGAAAGTGCAGGTATGGATCACCAGCGTCTATACCGAAGCAAGCTTTAAGAGCCAGTTGTTACAGCAATTGCTGAAACTATTCAGTGAGTCAGGCATTAAAGTGGTCTGAGATACTTACGGCATAGTCAACTGGTGTTCGACGAAGAAATCAATCACCTGCCCTACGCCGACCGACTGACGGTGTTGGCACCTTCTGCTACCCCGCGTCAGTCGCTCGACGCCCGTTGTTTTGACGTTATTGCTGGGGCTTACTTCTGCAAATAAGGCGTAAAAAACCTACGGCTGACACTTCCGCGCCAGCCGTAGGTTTTTTCCGTCTTGATTATAGATCAAACTCCAATCAAATCACTTAAGCGCTCATATAATTTTCTAAACAAGCTCCATTGTAACCATTATCAGTCATAAAACGCCCACGCCATAACTCTTTACGAATCGGAGGTGGGCGTTTTACGATTGATGATGCAGTTATTGCCTTAGTACCTTCACTGTCTGGCTTTGAGTTGGGGTACTCACCCGCAGCAAGAGCAGGCCGGCCGGTTGGTTCGCAATACGTAGGCTCTGCCGGTCCAATCGGCCAGCCTGACCTACCTGATAGCTACCTACCACTCGCCCTCGCGAGTCGGTTAGCTCGTACTCAAGCGGCTGACCTTCCGCACCGGTCACTTCGATCACTACTTCGCTACCGATTACCGGGTTGCCCAGTACCTTCACGCGCAGCCCCGACTCATAAGCCTCTCCGCTGCCCAGCCGACCACTCGGCTGGGTAGGACAACCCGCCAGCCAGTTGTAGTTGAACCGAACGGCTTGGGAACTACCCGTCTGGCTAGCCTCCAGGATAATGGTCGGGTTATCAGTATACAGCCGCAAACTATACGGACCGGGGTTAGTAGTGGGTAACAACTCGTTCACCACCGAGAAGCTCACCGGTTGTCCGTTCAAGCCCCGGTACTGGGGCGTAAACGTCACCAGACGCTGATCCGAGGCCACTACCTCGCAGCTAATCGTGCGTACCCCCGTTAAGGCAAACGGTTGGGTCGGGTCCGGGTCGATGACAATGGGTTGCACGGTCAGTTCAAAGCTGGTACTGGTCGACAAGCTACCCGGATCGGTGGCCGTCACGGTGATCCGGAACGGCGTACTAGCCGAGGTAGAAGGCGTACCGCTGATGGTGGCCGGGGCGGTAAAGTTCAGGCCCTGTGGTAAACCGCTCACCGAAAGGGTAAGACTATTCGGCGTTTCGGCATCGGTAAACGTGTTGCCGCTGATCGTGTAATTAAACGCCTGACCGACCGTCACCGACTGGTTCGGAATGAACCTGACCGCTCTGGGCGCCGTGTTAACCGGCGTCACACTCGTGCAGGCCGCTCGCCATGCGTAGTCGAAGCTGGCTTCGCCCGGTGAGCCCGTCTGCACCGCCTTCAGGGTGATCAGGGCGTTGTCGGGATACAGACTAATGGTATAGGGACCAGGTGCCGTGGTCGGCAACAACTCATTGACCACCGAGAAGCTCACTGGCGCCCCGCTCAAGCCTGCATACTGCGGCACGAAACTCACCCGAATGCGTTCCCCATCGGGAGTGCAGCTGAGCGTCGTCACCCCGGTGATGGCAAAGGGAGCCACTTCGGTCGTCGACGAAGGACTCACCGTGAAAGCGAAGCTGGTCTGCACCGATAGCCCTCCCCCATCGGTAGCCGTGAGCGTCACCCGATAGGGCGAACCAACGGTGGTCGAGGGCGTACCACTGATGGTAGTGCCCACCAGAAAGAGTCCTGCCGGCAAGCCCGTGGCCGACAACACCAGCGCATTAGGCGTTTGTGCATCGGTGAAGGTATTGGCTGGTATCTGATACGTAAAGCCTTGACCAACGGTTGCCGATTGGGGTGGCACGGCCTGGACCAGCGTGGGTGGTGTATTGCCCGACACCAGGGCGTCGCAGCTGGCCAACCAGTTGTAAACAAAGCTGGCGTCCGCCGGTGATCCCTCCTGAACGGCCTTCAAGGTAAGCACCGAGTTATCCGGATACAGGTTCAGAGTGTAAGGTCCCGGCGCGGAGGTCGGCAACAACTCGTTAACTATCGAGAAGCTCACCGGCGCTCCACTCAGACCCGCATACTGGGGCGAGAAACGTAGCAGGATGCGGTCGCCCACCGGCGTACAACTGAGTGTTGTCACCCCCGTGATGGCAAACGGTGCCGTCGCAGTTACCGAGACGGGACTCACCGTGATGCTGAAGCTGGTAGAGGCTGAGAGGCTACCCGGATCGGTGCCTGTCACCGTCACGGTACTTACTCCAGCCTGAACAGGCGTACCCGAGAGGACTCGCGTGGCCGCATCGAAGCTCAACCCATTGGCCGGATCAAGGCTGGCCGCGTAAGTCAGATTGTCGGGTGTTTCGGCATCCCCAAAGGCAATGACCGTGTAAGCAAACGCTTGACCCACAGTAGCCGTCTGGTTAGCGTTGGCCGTAGCCACCGGAGCCGTGTTGGCTGGTGCTGGGGGTACCACCGTCACACTCACGATGGCCGAGATGCGCTGGTTAGTAGGCTGGGTGGCATCCGTGACTAACACACTGAGCGTCTGCACTCCGGGGTTCAAGCCTGATACCGTTACTGTATTGCTGCGCGGACTACCATTGAATATGCCTATTCCGCTAAAATTATACAGATAAGGTTCGGTCCCTCCAGTCACGGTCGCTGACAGCGTAGTCGTACCTGTGGTGAGCACTGTGGTTGGGCTGGCTGTCAGCGTCACCGACAGCGGAGCCACCACCGGAGCCGGATTCACTGTGATGCTGAAGCTGGTGCTGGCCGATAGTCCACCTGGATCAGTCGCCGTAATGGTCACGCTGACAAGGCCATCCTGGTCAGGTGTACCCGAGAGGACCCGTGTGGCCGCATCAAAGCTCAGACCGCTGGCCGGATTGATGCTGGCCGTATACGTTAGACTAGCGGGTTGCTCATCCTCGAACGCATTGACGGTGTAGGCAAAGGCCTGGCCTACTGTGGCCGTCTGGCTGGCGTTAGTCGTGGCCACCGGGGCGGTGTTGACTGGTAGCGGGTTCACCACTGTCACGCTCACGATGGCCGAGACACGTTGGTTGGTAGGCTGGGTGGCATCCGTGACTGACACACTGATCAGCTGAACGCCGGGATTCAGGCCTGATACCGTTGCCGTGTTGCTGCGCGGATTTCCGTTGAATATACCCGTAAACCTATCACTCGCTCCACTGAAGTTATACAGGTAAGGTCCGGTCCCTCCAGCCACCGTTGCCGACAAGGTGGTGGTGCCCGTCGTTAGCAAGGTGGTTGGGCTGGCCGTTAGTGTCACGGATAGCGGAGTCACCACCGGGGCTGGCCCCACCGTGATGCTGAAGCTGGTGGAAGCACTCAGACTACCCGGATCAGTCGCCGTGATCGTCACACTGCTCACTCCCGTCAGTGAAGGTGTACCCGAGAGGACCCGCGTGGCCGCATCGAAGAATAAGCCGTTGGCAGGTTCAACTCTAGCTGAGTAGATCAAACCATCGGGCGTTTGGGCATCACTGAACGCATTGACGGTGTAGGCAAACGGCTGACCCACAAGAGCCGTCTGGCTGGCGTTGGCCGTAGCCACCGGGGCCGTGTTGACCGGATTGCAGCTGCCAGTACCGTTACTACAGAAAGCCGCGAAGTCACCTCCGCCGGGCAGGCCGGGATTATCACTAAAATTGATGACCCGATTGCCACACAAGGCGGACAGACTATTGGGGAAACATCCTGTAAGCTGGTTAGAATACAGTTGCAGGTCCTGGAGCTTCGTGAGCCCACCCAGACTGGCAGGAATCGCTCCTGTCAGTCCGCTTTGGTTCAGAAACAATCGCTCCAGGTTGACCAACGCGCCTAAATTGTCGGGGATGGGTCCTCTTAATTGAGTACGGCTCAGGTTCAGTGTTTGCAGCCCCGTTAATGACGACAAACCGCTCGGAATTCCACCACTCAGCAATTCATTTTCACCCAATTCGAGCGATGTCAGCTGAGTTAAGGTGGACAGACTAGCAGGAAGCGTACCCGTTAGGTTGTTACCGAGCAGGCGGAGTGCCGTTACCCGACCATTGCCGTCGCAGCTTACACCGTACCAGTTGCAAGGCGTACAGCCCGTCAGCCAGTTATCTTTTTGCGTCCAGTTGGCTCCACCCGTGCTGTTGTACAGATCTACCAGCGGACCAAAATCAACACTTGATGGCGAAACCGTTGCGCTGGCCGTAGCCGTACAGCCGCTGAGGGTTGTAATCGTTACCGAATATGTACCCGTTGTGGCCGAAATAGCCGCTGTCGTTGCCCCCGTGTTCCAGCGGTAGGTAATGCCCGGAATACCGATCGTATCCGACGCGGTCAGCGTTGTGCTCTGACCCAGGCAGACCGTGAGCAGACCGCTGATGCGGGCCAGCGGGAGCGGACTAACCGTAACCACAGCCGTTCCGCTCAGAGGCTGGGCTCGTACACCGGCCGAGTCAGTCACTGATACCAGCGTGTAAGTCGTTGATTGAACAGGGCTCACCTGGATGTCCGCCCCGCTAATGTAGCCTGATACAGTAGTCGAACGAACCCCATCCGAATAAACAACGATGTAAGGTGCAATCCCACTGGTTAGACTTACCCGAACTGCGGCCGACGAGCCGACACAGATCGTTGAACTGCCCGACAGCGTAGCTGCCATCACAGCTGATGCCGACTGCACATTGATAGTAAAGCTGGTGCTGGCCGAGAGACTGCCCGAATCGGTGGCCGTGATAGTCACGCTGACAACACCGGCCTGAACAGGCGTACCTGATAGGACTCGCGTGGCGGCATTAAAGCTCAGCCCGTTGGCCGGATTAATACTAGCCGTGTAAGTCAGACTGGCGGGTTGCTCATCGCCAAAGGCATTAACCGTGTAAGCAAACGGCTGACCCACAAGAGCCGTCTGGCTGGCGTTGGTGGTAGCCACCGGCGCCGTGTTGACCGGCTGAGGAGCCGTCACCGTTACACTCACCGTAGCGGTGGCGGTTTGGCTGACGGGGGTGGTAGCGTCACTGACGACCACCGTAAAGGTCTGCACCCCGTCGGTTAAGCTGGTCACCGTCGCCGTGTTGCTGGCGGGCGTCTGGCTGATGGTGCCTGACCCGCTGAAAGTGTAGCTGTAAGGACCCGCGCCCCCGGTCACCGTTGCCGACAGCGTGGTTGTACCCGTCGTCAGCAACGTGGTGGGACTGGCAGAGACTGTCAGCGACAGCGACCTAACTGCACCGCATACGTTAGTCGGACTCGCCGAGTTGCGCGGCAGTACCGAACTGACCGCGAAGTCCGCCGTGTTGTCGTCGGTATCCGTACAGCCGTTCTCTTTTCGGAAGTAGGCCGTTGTACCGGTGGGCGACCCCAGGGCTGCACCACTGCCTTCGTAACAGTTTACAGTACCATACCCGACAAAATCAACGATGTCCGCTCCCGTGGGGCACGTTCCCGACAGGGCCGTACTCACCTTCACCAGCGCTACCTTGCCCACCGTTCCGTTCAGACTAATCGTTCCGGTGGCGTCGGCTGCTGGCAGGCTGGTAGTTACGGCCGTCGAACTGCCGGCGGCTCCCTGCACCAGGTAATACCCCCCGGCCGGTATACTGCCCGTTAGCGGGGTCGACTGCCAGGTATCGCCGGTGGCACTGGCGTGCTGAACCGACCAGCCGCTGACGTCGATGGTGGCGTTGCTCCGGTTGAAGAGTTCTACAAAATCATTCCTGTACGTAGCGCCCGGTTCACCACCACTGCCATAAATCTGACTGATTACCAAACCGGTAGTGCTTTGTGGCTGCCGGACAACGATAAGGAACGTTGTGCTGGCCGTCAAACTACCCGGATCGGTGGCGGTGATGGTCACACTGCTCACACCGACCAAACGGGGCGTACCCGATATCTCCCGCGTTGCAGGATCGAAACTTAACCCATTGGCCGGACTGATGCGGGCCGAGTAGGTCAGGCTGTTGGGCGTTTCGGCGTCCGTGAAGGCGGCCACTTCATACGAGAAATCCTCGTTTACAATGGCCGTCTGGCTGAGGTTGGCCGTTGCCCTTGGGGGCGTGTTCGGTTCGCTGACCGTTACGCTCACCGATGCCGAAACGGTCTGGCTGGTCGGCGTTGTCGCATCTCTGGCCACGACGGTAAAGGTTTGCACGCCAGCTGTTAAGCTAGACACCGTGGCCGTATTTCCCGCGGCCGTTATTGTACCAGGTCCGCTGAACGCATAAGTGTACGGCGCGGTGCCTCCTAGTACCGTTGCCGTCAGCCGGGTTGTTTCGGTTGTCCGCAACGTATCCGGCGTCGCCACTACGGTAAGAGTCAGCGAATTTGGATTGACGGTAAGATTAAATGCCGTTGACGTAAGGCTACCCGGCACGCCATTGTTGCACGGACCGCTGATGACCACAACGTAGCGGCCCTCATCAGAACGTTGCACGTTTGACAGATTCAGCACAGCACTGGTCTGCCCTACCACGGGCGTACCGCCGTCCTTGTACCACTGATACTGCGCTGGCCCCGTACCCGAGACAGAAACACTGGCGGTAATGGTGGCCCCAACAGTGACGGTTGAGGATGAAACGGGCTGGTTTACAATCCGAAGGGGATCTTCGCTGGTTGAGTTAACCGTTGTTTGCGCCGTAGCCGAGCAGCCATCGGATGTCACCGTTACGCTATACACACCAGCTTCAGTAACAGTAGCGGTATTACCGCCCGCTACCTGCGTGGCTCCCGCGCTAAAGCGGTAGGTACCCGTGCCCCCGGCCGTTAGTGTGACCGTCGTGTTCGTGCACGATAGCGGCCCATCGTTCACCAGCGTGGCGGTTGGTACGCTCTGGTCGGCCACTACCTGAACTGAAGCGGTGGCCTGGCAACCGTTAGCACCTGTTACCGTTACTTCGTAAGTACCGGCCCGGGTCACCGTTGCAGTAGGGCCTGTGCCGACCTGTGTGGCTCCGGCACTAAAGCGATACGTTCCCACACCACCGGCAGTTAAGGTGACACTGGTCGTAGAGCAAGATAGCGGGCCGGAGCTGGTGAGCGTAGCAGCCGGTACGCTTTTATCGACGCCAACTACGGTCGCTGCCCTGGCCTGGTAACCATTGGGACCCGTTACAATCACGTAATACGTACCTTCTCCGGTAACGTTAGCGGTGTTTCCACCGGCTACCTGCGTTGCCCCCGCACTGAAGCGGTACGTGCCTATGCCCCCAGCGGTCAGCGTGACCGTCGTGTTTGTGCACGACAGCGGCCCGTTGTTAACCAGCGTGGCGGGCTGGGCGTTGGTGTTACTCGGGCTGGTCACCGGTGTACCCGTTGGCCCTACGCCGACAAACGGAATCGGCACAGGCTTGGTGGGGTCCTCCGGCTCAATAACCAGGTCATCCTCCAGATCGCCGTCCTCATTCGTTCGCACGATTATACCCTCCGGCGGGAACGTATCTTTGGTGTATACCGTACCGTTGATGATGATAGAAATGGCATTGATCGGGAACACGGTGATCAGTACACCAATGAGCGGAATGGGCGGAACGCCGATCGGGAGAGGTAACCGAATCGTGGGGATGATAGGCGTAAAGGTATTGTTCGGTAGCCGAACGCGATCATCCCGTTTCCCATCGTCATTGTTGTCACCATCGTCATCGTCATCCGGGTCTTCATTGCCGTCGTCCTCATCGGGGTCGTCGTTATCATCTTCGTCGTCCTGGTCGTCGGAGAAGGGAACCACAATCGTTTTCGGGTCCGATAAGACACCAGCGTTGTCTTTTACGGCAACGGCAAAGGTTACCACGGTTTCTTTCTGAGCGGTGGGGTCTACCTTAACCTGCGCGGGATCGAAGTTAGTAATGACGCCAGCTCCACTGACCGGGCTTCCATTGTAGTACAAAGTGCCACCCGTCGCGGCCGTCAGCGTCACCTCGCGTCCGCTTAGGTTGTTGGTATACGTCCCATCTTCAGGATCACTACCCGCAAACACGGAGGCAAACACGGCTGACTGGTTGGTACCACCCGGATTCGACAGCGGAGGCATGGCGCCACTGGACACGACTGGTTTCTGGTCGATGCCGAAGTTGGCCGCTTCCACGTCGCTAGTGCCCACGCTAATACCCGTTAGAATGCCGTTTGGCGTCCCATCACTGCCCGGACCGGTGCCGAGTTGTTCGCCCGTACTCACCCAGTTGGCGGGTAACGAAGCCGTTGTGCTGCCCCCCGAATTGGTGGTCAGTACGACCGAATACGTACCCGAACCGACGCCGGTAAAGGAGTAAGCACCCGCGTCTGTCACCGGTACAGTAGCGACTACGCCGTTGCTGATCAGACTCGCGTACAGCGGCAGGGCTGCACCGTTTGCCCCGGCACCATTCACGAGGTTGTCGGTTAAGCCGTTACCATCATTGAAAACGTTGCCCGAAAGCTGAGCCGTCGGTCCCGTAAACGGCAGGGTGATAGTTACTGGCTGAGAACTAACACCAGCATTATCCTGCAACCGATAGGTAAAGCTGGCCGTCGTGCTCCCAGGAGCGGTAGGGTCCAGGGTAACCTTAGTTGGATCAAAGTTAGAAATAGACGTGCTGGTGCTCACTGGCGTACTGTTGTAGTACAATGTGCCCCCCGTGATTGGATTCAAATCAACTACTCGGCCCGCCAGGTTGTCTGGATACACCCCATCTTCCAGATCGGACCCCGTGAAAGCTGTAGCTAAAACGGGTACCTGAACCGTACCGCCAGGATTGGTTTGAGCAGCGAGCGTAACATCCGCTCCGGCAGGACGCTGTTCGATGCCAAAAACCACATCACTAACGGCACTTGTTTGAACCTGTATCTGGATGGCCCCATCAGCAGCATCGTCCACCAAGTTGAGCAATTGCTGCTGGCTCAATCTAGCCCCTTTATTTAGCGTGGCAAGGGCTTTATTGGCCTCTGGCACCGACTCCCCAGTATTGATCCATTTAGCAGGTAATGAAGGCGTTTGACTTCCACCCGACAGGGTATTCAGAATCAGTTTATAGGCCTTGTTAGCCTGGACTGAGAGAAAGTTAAAGAAGCCGGACACATTGACTGATACCGTCTCAATTATGTTCGCCCCGTCCAGCAGCGACACATACAGCGGCAAGGACGGACCATTGATGCCTGGTCCGTTGACCAGATTATCGCGCAAGCCATTCCCATCGTTCAGCACGTTCCCCGATATACTTACTGTAGGTGCCCCGAATGGCAGGGTGATGGTGGCCGGAGCTGAGCTTATCCCGGCGTTATCCAGCACCTGATACGTAAAGCTGACCGTCGTGCTGTCCTGAGCCGTGGGATCAACTGTCACCTTGGTTGGATCGAAACTGGCAATGGCCAGTGTTGTGCTCACCACTGTAGCGTTGTAATAGAGCGTACCACCCGTGGCGGCACTCAGCGAGACGGCTCGCCCTGTTAGATTATTGGGATAGGTGCCGTCTTCGAGGTCTGTACCGGTAAAGGCCGTCGCCGAAACGGGTACCTGAACCGTGCCATCGGGGTTATCCTGGCTGGCCAGCGTCACGTTGGCACCGGCAGGGCGCTGATCAATGCCAAAGTTGGCATCAGTTTTAGAAGCTGATCCGATCGAAATACCCGCCAGAATGCCATCAGGTGTTCCGTCGCTGCCGGGTCCGGTACCCAGAAACTCGCCGGTGTTCACCCAGCCCTGCGGCAAGGAAGGCGTCAGACTACCGGCGGGGTCGGTGCTCAACACGACTTGATAAGTGTTGTTGGCAGTGACGTTGGTAAAGGCATAGGTACCTGTAGCGGTGACGGCGACCGTGCTCAGCAAATTACCGTCTACTATAAGACTGGCAAATACAGGCACAGGGCTGCCACTATTTGGCGGCACGCTCGCGCCGACGACAGCAGTGCCGTTGACAGTGTTGTCGGTCAGGCCATTGCCATCGTCGAAGACCGTACCCGAAATACGGATGGGTTCCGTGCGGAAAGTAAAGCTGATTGGCTTGGCATCCGACAATACGCCCGCATCATCTTTAACCGCGTAGGTGAACGTTGCTAGCAAGGACCCTTCGGCGGTTGGACTTAGTGTTACCTTAGTCGGATCGAAACTGGTTATAGCCAGCGAGGTGCTTACCGGATTGCCCTCGTAATAGAGTGTGCCGTTCACGGCCCGCGTCAGGTTTACAGGCCGACCGGTTAAGTTATTGGCGTAGGGACCGTCTTCAAAATCAGTGCCCGAAAAGACTATCGCCGGCACAGTGACTTGCTGCCCCACGCCCGGATTAAGCTGCGAGGCAACCCCCACCATGACCACCGGTTTCCGCTCGATACCAAAGTTGGCATCGCTGACATCGGTCTGGTAGCTCTGAAAATAGAGTCGACCATCTGCCTGTCCGTCGTTGCCCGGCCCGTTGCCTGCGTATTCACCGGTGTTCACCCAACCTTCCGGTACCGAAGCAGCCAGGCTCCCGCCGGGATCGGTACTCAGAAGGATAGAGTAAGGACCAGTGGGCGGGTTGTAGAAAGCGTAGTTACCATCTGGCGAAACCGGCTCAACGGCCACAATCTCGTCGTTGGCATCAGGAACACCATTATCATCCCGATACAGCACGGCGTAGAGTGACTGGTTGCCAGCCTCATCGGGATCAATGTCATTCCCATTGAGGGGATCAGGTCCATCGCCGAATTGGTTGACTATATTGTCATTGAGACCGTTGCCGTCGTCGAAGACGCGCCCCGAAATGCGGTACGATGCCGTGAAAGGCTGGGTGACCGATGCTGGCTCGGAAGCAATGCCCGCGTTGTCGTCGGCAGAGTACGAGAAAGCTATGAAGCTTTCTGCATCAGCATCGGGATCGACGTCGACGTCATCAGGGTCAAACTCATCCACCTCCAGCGGAGCAATCACCTCTGCATCATCGTAGTAGAGCCGGCCGCCCACAGCCGGGTTGAGCGTCACATGCCGCCCCCGTAAGTTGTTGGCGTAGGGGCCGTCTTCCAGATCGGAGCCAGTAAAGGCGCTGGCCGGAATAGAAGCCCGATTGTTACCGCCTGGGTTGGTTTGCGGAGCCAGAGCAACGGGGTTAGTCACGGGCCGTTTGCTGACACCGAAGTTGGCCTCACTAACCTCCGTTTGGTAGCTCACTACGTACAGTCGTCCGTCGGGTTGTCCATCACTGCCGGGTTCGGTGCCCAGCTGTTCGCCAGTGTTGGCCCATCCCTGGGGCAGCGAGGGACTCAGGCTCCCGGCAGGATTGGTACTCAGAAGGATAGAGTAAGGACCAGTGGGCGGATTGTAGAAGGCATAGCTACCGTTAGGCGCAACGGGCTCAACGGCTATAATCTCGTCGTCGGCATCAGGGACGCCATTATCATCCCGATACAGCACGGCATAGAGTGACTGGTTGCCGGGGGCCTGCGGGTCGATGTCAGCTCCGTTGAGCGGGTTTGGCCCGTTACCGATCTGGTTAACCAAATTATCAGCCAGCCCGTTGCCATCGTTGAAGACGTGTCCTGCAATACGGGGCTCTGGAGCAGTGAAGGGCAGTGAGATTGTGTTCAATCCCGAAGATTCTACTCCCGCGTCGTCATAAACCGAGTATCGAAAACTAACCGTGGTCGCTCCCGGCGCAGTAGGATTGACGGTGAGTTGGCTGGGGTCAAAGGAGTCCAATATAATTTGGATAAAGGGACTATTAGGGGCAAGTCTACCTCTATAGTACAGCGATCCACCAGTAAATGCTTCGAGTCGGACCCGTCGGCCTGTCAGGCCGTCCGGGTAAGTGCCGTCTTCGAGGTCGGAACCAGTGAAGGCACTAAGCGGCACCGGTACCTGGACACTATCGCCGGGGTTTGGTTGCTCCGCCAGCGTGACACTCGCCCCCACAGGTCGTTTGTTAATACCAAAATTGGCATCGCCCACGCTGGCGTTGTTGATAGCTACATCGAGCCGGGCGGTCTGGCTGGTGCTGGCGCTGGCAGGTCCCGTACTCAACTGTTTACTCGTGAAGTTCCAACCGGTAGGCAGCGTGGCAATCCGGTCGGCGGTAGTGTCGGTACCTAGTGCCACCCGATACGCCCCGCCCGGCAAACCCGAAAAGGAATAGGTACCCGTAGTGGTCACGGCGCTGGTAGCGGCAATCTCCTGACTCCCTGCAACATCACGAAGTAACAGCGCGTAGATGGGTTGATTACCCGCTACCTGAGGATCAATATCGGCACCATTGAGCGGGTTAGGCCCCTGACCTATCTGATTGACAAGGTTGTCAGTCAGACCATTGCCATCGTCAAAGACGCGACCCGACAGACTATACGTAGGCTCGTTCGTAAAGGGTATTCGGATAATAATAGGCCGGGATTGTACACCCGCGTTGTCGTAGACATAATACGTGATAAGGACAGTGGTTTCGCCTGAATCGGCGGGCGTGACCGAAAGCTCGTTAGGATCGAACCGGTCCACTATAAAAATTGTGTCATTTCTGACAACGTTGCCTTTATAATACAGGGTACCGAACGGCTCAGCACTAACCAGTTCAACCCGGCGGTCACGCAGATTATCGAAATAATAGCCGTCTTCCAGGTCCTCGGCATTAAATGCCCTGGAATCAACGGGTGCCCGTAGCGAGCCAGGATTGGGTTGTTCATCCTGGGTGAATTCCTCTCCCTGGGCTCGTCTATTGATGCCGAAGTTTACTTCACTGACGTTCGCGTTCGTGACCGTAATAGTTTCAAGAAGACCATCGCCAGGCTTACCGTCGTCGCCCGGCCCATTGCCGACGTGCTCGCCAGTATAGACCCAACCCGGTACCATTACTGGAAAAAGAGTGGACGGTTCGCTGGTGAGTAAGAGTGAGTAAGTGCCCGCCGGTACGTCCGTTAGGGAGTAAGTGCCCGTAGCTGTTACGGGTGCCAGCCTCAGCACTTGCGGAAACTCGAAATCATCGTATAAAACCACATAAACTGGTTGCTTACCGCCAAACTCAGAATCGATATCGGTGCCGTCGAGCGGGTTAGGTCCGCTACCAAACTGATTTACCAGGCCATCGGTCATGCCATTGCCATCATCAAAGACCCGTCCTGTGATGTTGAATACCGGCTGGAAGAACAGGCGGATCTGGGCGGGTGGCGAGGCTATACCTACGTTATCCTGGACCGAGTAGGTAAACGTGGCTGTCGTACTGCCCGGCGCAGTGGGATCGATCGCAACCTGAGTCGGATCAAAACTACTGATGGCCACACTGGCACTGACTGGCGTATTGCTATAGTACAGCGTACCGTCCGTAGCTGGGTTGAGTACCACCGCCCGGCCAGTCAGGTTGTTAGGGTAGATGCCATCTTCGAGGTCATTAGCGGAAAAAGCTGTAGCCGACACCGGTACCTGCACATTACCACCCGGATTCGGCTGATTAGCCAGCGTAACCTCGGCCCCTCTGGGCTGCTTGTTAATACCAAAGTTGGCATCGGTGATGTTGCTTCGGGTAATCTCGATGCCGGACAACCGTCCGTCGGGCGAGCCATCGCTGCCGGGGCCATTGCCTAGTTGCTCACTAGTGTTGAACCAGCCCGTAGGCAGCGACGTAAGGGTTGTGCCAGCGGGATCGGTACTTAATGCAACAGCGTACGTGCCGGCCGCTAGGCCCGTAAAGGAGTAGGTGCCGGTGGTGGTTACCGGCACCACGGTAACCACCGGAGGATTAGCCCCGGCCTGCGACAAGACGGCGTAGATGGGTTGCGGACCCGCTACCTCGGGGTCAATGTCGGTACCATTGAGTGGGTTAGGCCCATTGCCGCTCTGGTTGACAATTCCGTCATTTAAACCATTGCCGTCGTTGAAGACCCGCCCCGACAAGCTGAATGACGGATTGGTGAAGGGTATGGTGATCGAAGCTGGTTCGGAGGATTGACCAGCGTTGTCGTAAGTAGCATACCCAAAGGTGACGGTGGTAGCCGCCGGCTCGGTGGGATCAACGGCAACCTTCGTGGGATCAAAGCGCTCGACCGTTAATGAACCCACCACAAGCTCACCATTATAGTATACTGTACCCTGACCTAATTCATACAGATCAACACGTCGGCCAGTCAGGTTATTGGGATAGATACCATCTTCGAGGTCAGTGGCGGAAAAAGCTGTAGCCGACACCGGCACCTGCACACTACCACCCGGATTCGGCTGTTCGGCCAAGGTAGCGTCGTTCGCTTTGGCTATTCTATTTAGTCCGAAGTTGGCCTCGCCTACGTTGGCACTGGCGACCTGAACGCTGGTTAGCACACCATCGGGATTACCGTCGCTACCGGGTCCACTGCCCAGGAACTCCCCGGTCGGTAGCCAAAAGGGAACGAATGTTTGAAAGCGTGATGGTTGAGCACTGATCTGAAGCGAATACGTGCCGGGAAGTACGCCCGTAAAGGAGTACGTACCCGCGGCCGATACTGGAACAGAGCGCAAAATTTGTGGAAATTCGAAATTATCCGCCAATACGACATAAATCGGCTGCGGGTCGGCAACCTGCGGGTCAATGTCCGTACCATTCAACGGGTTTGGCCCCTGGCCTATCTGATTGACGGTGCTGTCGGTCAGGCCATTGCCGTCGTCGAACACCCGGCCCGATACCGTGTAAGTGGGCTGGAACGGTATCATAACCTCGGCTAACTCGGAGGGGACGCCCGCGTTATCATAAACGGTGTAGTCGAAGCTGACCGTGGTCGAAGCGACCGCCGTAGGGTCGATCGTAAGCTTAGTCGGGTCAAAGCTGGCGATATCTAAGCCCAATGCAATGACTGCTCCGTCGTAATAAAGGGTACCATCATCAGCTGAGCTGAGACGTACTCTTCGGCCGGCCAGGTTGTTGGGATAGGTGCCATCTTCCAGATCGCTACCCGAGAACGCCGTAGACGAAATAACCACCTGATCGTTACCGCCCGGATTCGGCTGGGTCGGCAGGGTGCGGGACGTGGCCTGGGGCCGTTTGTTGATGCCGAAGTTGGCGTTGACCACGTCGGCATTGGTCAGGTTAATGTCGGTCAGGATGCCATCGGGCGAGCCGTCGCTGCCAGGACCACTACCCAGGAACTCGCCAGTGGGTTGCCAGCCGGGCCACAATTGGGCCTGATTGCCAGCCGGGTTGTTGTCCAGGGCCACGGCATAGGTGCCAGCGGGCAGTCCCGTGAAGGCGTACGTACCTGAGATGGTGACCGGTACGGTGGCGATGATCTCTTCATCGGGCAAGCGGAACAAGACTGCATAAATGGGTTGGTTACCATCAACCTGAGGATCGATGTCGGTGCCTCTGAGCGGGTTCGGCCCCTGGCCAACCTGGTTGACGGTGTTATCGGTGAGGCCGTTACCATCGTCGAAAACACGACCTGAAATACGGTACCTTACTCCCAGGGGTTGAGTAACGGAGGCTGGTTCGGAGGCAACGCCCGCGTTGTCGTCGATGGAATACGAGAAAGTCACAAAAGTCTCCCCATCCGCGTCGGGATCAACCTCAACCTCATCGGGGTCGAAGCTGTCAATTTCCAGCGGGGCACTCACCAGAGCATCCTCGTAATACAATGTGCCCCCCGTGGCCGGGTTGAGCGTCACGCGACGGCGGAAAAGATCGTCGGGGTAGGTCCCATCTTCCAGATCGGCAGCCGAAAACGCTCTGGGCGAAACCTCCACCCGCCTGTTGCCACCTGGATTAAGCTCCGCCGTCAGGACGCGGCTTGTGGCCTGGGGCCGTTTGTTGATGCCGAAGTTAGCCTCAGTCACGCTGGCGTTAGTCAGCCTTATATTGGTCAGCAAACCATCGGGCGAGCCATCGCTGCCAGGACCGACACCCAGAAACTCGCCGGTCGATTGCCAGCCGGGCCACAATTGGGCCTGATTGCCGGCCGGGGTGTTGTCCAGGGCCACGGCATAAGTGCCAGGGGGCAGTCCGGTGAAGGAATATGTACCCGTGTTTGTGACGCCTACGGTGGCGATTATTTCTTCGTCGGGCAGGCGGAAGAGCACGGCGTAGATGGGTTGATTACCGGCCACCTGGGGGTCAATGTCGGTACCTCTGAGCGGATTGGGACCCTGGCCAATCTGGTTGACGGTGTTGTCGGTCAGGCCGTTGCCATCATCGAATATCCGACCTGCAATGCCGAACGTCGGCTGGAAGGGTACGGTAATCGTAGTGGGCAGCGAGGTCACATCGGCATTGTCTTTCAGCGAATACGTAAATGTAGCCGTCGTTATTCCCAGAGCAGTCGGATCAAGGGTAACCTTCGTAGGGTCGAAGTTGGTAATGGCCAGCACGGTGCTGACCGCTGTACCGTTGTAGTACAAGGTGCCGCCCCCACCTGCACCCAGCGTTACGGCCCGGCCGGTCAGGTTATTGGGGTAGGTACCATCTTCCAGATCGATACCGGTGAAGGCTGTCGCCGGAATGGAGACCTGTACGTTGCCATCAGGGTTGGTCTGCGGGTCCAGAGTCACAGCCACAGCTTCGGGTCGGCGGTCGATGCCGAAGTTCGCGTTGCTGATGCTGTTAGAGCCCACAGACACCCCCTGCACGCCGGGGAAGGTGCCGGTATTGCCCGGACCCGTACCCACAAATGCCCCTGTGTTAACCCAGCCTGAGGGCAGCGTCGAATTGATGACGCTGCCAGCGGGGTTCGTCGTCAGTACCAGATTGTAGGCACTATTGCCTGTCACATTGCTAAAGCTGTAGGTACCAGCCGCGCTCACGGGCACGGTGGCAATCAGCGTGGCTTCCAGCGCGAGACTCACGTAGAGCGGCACGGGTACCCCCGTGATGGGGGGCACGGCCGTGCCGTTGATGGCTACTCCGTTGACGGTGTTATCTGTCTGCCCGTTGGCATCGTCGAAGATAGTACCCGAAATGACAATTGGGTCGCCGGTGAACGGAACAAAGATAGAGCTTGAGGTAGCCGCCGGGTTTGAGGGCGTTCCCGCGTTGTCCCGCACTATATACGTAAACTGAACCGTCGTGCCCTGCGTGCCCGTAGGGTCTACCGTGACCCGGCTTGGGTCAAAACTGGCAATAGCTGTTGTGGTGCTGACGGGGTTACCGGCATAATACAGCGTCCCGCCCGATGCAGGAAGTAGCGTTACGTCCCGGCCGGCCAGGTTGTTGGCATAGATACCATCTTCCAGGTCGGTGCCCGTAAAGGCAGTTGCCGGGACAGCGGCTTGTGCATTACCCCCGGGGTTGCGCTGGGCCGGAAGCGATACAGTAGCGCCCACAGGTCGTTTATTAATCCCAAAATTGGCCCCGCCAACAGCAGTTGTGCCCACAACGACACCCGTCAGGATACCGTCGGGTGTACCATTGCTGCCTGCACTAGTACCCAATTGTTCGCCGGTATTTGCCCAGGTGTTAGGCAGGGAGGATGTGGTGCTGCCTGCAGCGTTCGTACCCAACACGACCGAGTACGTACCCGCACTCACACCCGTGAATGAATAGGTACCGGTCGCCGTCACGGGTACAGTGCCGAGGGCTGTACCGGTACTGTTAACCAGGGTGGCAAATAGAGCTTGACTGCCGGTAACCTGGGGGTCAAAATCGGTACCGTTGAGTGGATTAGGCCCATTTCCGGTCTGGTTGACCAGATTATCGCTGAGGCCATTACCATCGTCAAAAACCTGACCAGACAGGCTAACGGTTGGCCCAACAAAGGGTACGTTGATGATGCCGGGCGCTGAATACGCACCTGCATTATCCTGTATCTGATAAGCGAACGTAACAGTGGTGGCACCCGGCTCGGTGGGGTCAACTGTCAGCCCGGACGGGGTAAAGCCGTTGACGAACCCGGCGACCGTCGAGATCCGCTGACCATTGTGGAAGAGTGCCCCGCCGGTGGCCGCGCTTAACGATACGGTTCGCCCCAGCATATTATTAGGATACGCGCCATCTTCAAAGTCAGAACCGACAAAAAGACTGGCCGACACCGGAACTGCGACAGCCGGATTGAGCCGAACAACGTCAGTCGCACTGCTAACCTGCGGACGGCGGTTAATGCCGAAAATAGCATTCACGACCGGGGTCGTTCTCACCAAAACAGTTATGGTGCCATCTCCTCTGGAATCATACAGCCCGTCATAAAAATCGGCCGTGCTGGCCCAGTCCGTCGGCAGCGAGGGGACGCTGGTGGTGCCATCCGGATTTGTGGTAAGTATGATGTTATAAGACGTGTTAATGGCAAGATTGGTGAAGCTATAAGTGCCCGTAGCTGTTACAGGAACCGTGGCAATCAATGCCGTTCCCTGGGCGAGATTCTGCACCAGACTGACGTAGAGCGGCACGGGTGCGCCATTGATAGGGGGCACGGCGGTACCATTGATAGGTGTACCATTCACTGTTCCATCCCCGTTCCCATCAGCGAAGACCGTACCCGAAATAGATGGGGCTGGCCCGGTGAACGTTAAATTAATACTGCTGATGCCCGATGCAAAGCCTGCCTGATCGCGAATGGTGTACGGAAAGGACACCGACGTGGTTTGGGCGTTCGCTATGCTTACACTCACCTGATCGGGATCAAAACCCGGAATAATCAGCGGGGCAGTGACGGGACTCCCGGCGTAGTAAACCGTACCATTCGTGGCGGGGCGGAGGGTTACTTCCCGGCTCCGCAGATCATAACTATACGTACTGTTTTCAGGGCTTGGATAGGCCCCATCTTCGAGGTCAACTCCCCCGAAGGCTGTAGCGGGTACGGGAACCCGAACATCCGGTCCCGGCGTAGCTTGCGGAGGAACCTGCGTTGATTTCGCGACGGGTTGCCGATTAATGCCGAAATTAACAATGTTATCAAAAGACCCGGCAGGCGCTCCAATGAAAATCGTAATGCCGGTTAAAATACCGTCGGGCTTCCCGTCATTCCCCCCCCCGGTACCCAATCGTTCACCGATACTCATGAAATTGGCAGGGAGCACCGACACCGTACTACCAGCCGCATTCGTGCTTAGTACCACGGAGTAATTACCGGGCGCGACGCTGTTAAACGAGAACGTACCGCCCGAGGTTACGGGCACGGTCGTTACAGGAGTGCCGTTGCTGTTAATGAGCGTGGTGTACAGCGCCTGCGCACCTGTCGTGAGCGGATCGAAGTCCGTACCATTGAGCGGAACAGGTCCGTTACCATTTTGTTCCACGCGTCCGTCCGTCAGGCCGTTACCATCGTAAAAAACACTACCCGTCAGGCGAGATCCGCTGGGAAACTCGCCAATGCCGATGGCCGTGATGCCCGCCACCAGGGTGCCGTCCAGGGTGCTGTTAGCCGTGTTACCACTGGCGTAGCTAGTTCCTGATAGATACGGTTTTGGCCCCGTGCTGAGGTTAATCCAGCGCGTACCGTTCCAGCCAACGAGTCGCAAGCTAATCGCACTCTGAAAAGCAGTCATGTCAGGGATAGACACGCTGATAGTTAGACCAGCTCCGGTGCCATCCGTATCAATCCAGTCCCACTGCCCTACGGGACTAACCCGATTGATTGCCTGGGCATCCCGGTTCGAGGTGGGGTGCAACGGCTGCGCATCGGAAGGGTCGAGCGTGTTGGTCGGGTCACCCGCAATCCAGGCGACGCTGTATTGATCGGTGGCCGCACCGGGCGCACTCATGACCAGCGTACGGATGTCAGTACCACTGCCGACCGGAAATGTAAAGGCCGTATTGCCCGTCTTAGTCACGTAGCCATTGACGTGCTGCGCGTCGGTGGCACCACCGGTATAGGTCGCTCCTGCGCCCAGGCGCAGGGAGCCGGCCGCTGGGTTGGTGCGCACGGTAGAGGTGATGCCATTGGCGAAGGTAAGGTTACCCGTTACCAGAATACCGGCCGTATTGGTGATATTGATGGCCTGGCCCGTTCCGTTGTTCAGATGTAGATTCGAAAACACCGGTTGTTTCGATCCGGCCAGTTCCTGCGCACCTGGCGACCCGCCCGGCCCTAAGAATCGGTCGGTATGTCCCGTCATTGCAGAATAGGTGCCAAGGTTGGTAAATGTCTGGGCCGAGGGCCCCCGATGCTCAAATACAGCGTTGGTGCCAGCTCCGTTATAAACGCCATTAGCCGCGTTGACCCACGGCAGCTGTGAGTCGCTAATAACATTGCCGGTGTTGGTAATCAGCCCGTTATTATAAAATTGAGCCTGGGTGGTGAGGGCCACCCATAAAACGACTATCGAGGTAAGAATAAGTCTGTTCATACAATTCTGAGGTGAACGGGCCACTCCAGTCCACGGTACCGGCGAAGAATCGACGGTCATGCTGATGGATGTAGCCTGGCAATGAGTGGATTGCTGGATAAGGGAAGGTGGTCTGGTTGATTAATGTGGGCAAAGAGAGCCCCGAGTGGTCGTGCGTCGTTTTTCGGACGACGAACAATCACCATTGAGTAATGGGCTAAATAAGGCTAATTACCGGCCGGCTTGTGGCTTCGGGCTGGCGGTACCGACACCCGCCGAGGTGCCGAGCAGGGCTTCGATTTTATCGAGCCGGGCCTGGGTTGTTTTTTCCCGGTCGCGGGATGCGGCCAGTTCCGCCTTTAGCTGGTCTACCTCAGCGATGAGTGCTTTGATGGCAATGAGGTTGACGCCGTCGAAATCGCCCTGATTAATGCCCGTAGGCTCACCAACGGTCCCCAGTGCATCATGACCAAAGGCGGCAAAAAAATCCTGGGCCATAGGACCGTAGTGACGGTACAGTTTCGGGTCCTGCCCACGATAGTTCCAGCTCCCTAACCGCATCTGACTAATTTTTTTGAGAACACTTGCGCCATCGACAGATCGGTAATTTTCCTTCTTTGTTGAATCGGAAATAACAAACCAGGCATTCTGGCCAGGGCGTAACTCAACGCCTGGAGGAATGAAGAAGGGATCGCCCAGACGCTGCGGCCCATTGTAACTATAAAGCACATACCCTCCGCCAAAGCGCATTGTCATTTTCTGATTACCATCACTTTCGTACCGATTTGACGACGCATCGCCAATAATTATTGAGCCAGTTCGCTCGTTCGTGCTGACATTAGTCCCCAATGCAATGGAGTTCCTGCCACTAGCCTCGACTGTATTGCCAATCGCAGTGGCAAATTCGCCCGTTGACTGTGTAGCAAACCCTAACGCGGTTGAGTAGGGACCGCCAGCCGACGTCTGCGTTCCAATACTGATGGCCGATACACCCGGTGCCTGGGCACTGTTACCGATTGCCGTTGCCGTTTCGCCGGAAGCCGTTGAAGAAAATCCCATGGCCGTCGTGTTAAGGCCGGATGCTACGCTTGCATTTCCCAAGGCTGTAGACCCGACACCACTCGCCCGTGTATTGAAACCCGTAGCCAACGAGTTCGTGTTCGTTGCTTCGCTTGCATTTCCCAAAGCTGTAGACCCGACACCACTCGCCCGTGTATTGAAACCAGCAGCAAAGGAGCCCTGACCAACTTCACTATTATTCCACTGGGTAGTTCCACTACTACCGGCTCGAAATGCAGCTTTCGAGCCGTACCAAATGAGCTTGTTGCCACTCCCGTTTACGTCTGTACCGAAAAGGACATCCCTGTTCTCAATTACATTAAAAAAAGCTTTGGGAGTAGACGTGCCAATGCCAACCTGCTGAGCATAAAGCGGTACCGTGCTCAGCAGTGAACCGGTAATCAGGAGGGTGTTCTGTAAAATCGTTTTCATGATAGTAGAATAAAGGGTGTATGATTATGGATGATAGCTGTTAACAGATGGCTTCTTTATACGCAATCAGAACAGAGAATTGATGAGACGAAAACCAGTATCCTGGCGGAAACAAAGCAAGTTTAGAAGCTTATCAAAGCCTAAAAACAGGCGTGGACAAAAGCGTGGACAAAAAATACAAACTTATATTTCTGCTGATTATCAGCTATTTACAAAACAGCATAAATTAAATATATCAGTAGTTACCAACCCTCATCCGGGCAAAGCTCCTACAAAGGCACGTTAGAGAGTGGGATGCGTTGAGGCAAACGATCCCACTCTCCGAGACAGCTTATCTGGTATTGAGCACTTTTACCGTCTGGCTTTGGGTCGGAGTACTTACCCGCAGCAAGAGCATACCCGCTGGCTCGTTGCCCAGGTTCAGCGTCTGGCGCTCGATGGCCCCGGCCTGCTCCACTAGCCCCTCATTCACCGTTCGGCCCGTCTGGTCAGTCAGTTGCAGCCGCAGAGGCTTACCTTCTGCACCCCGCACCTCCAGCTTTACCTGGTGGTTCTGGATGGGGTTACCCAGTACCCGCACCACCAGTTCGCTGCCCGGCTCCACACTACCCAATCGGGCACCACCCTGGCAGCCAACCAGCCAGTTATATCGGTAAGTAGCCACCGTGCTACCCTGCTGAGCGCTTAAATTGATGGCCGGATTATCAGTGTACAGATTCAGCGTATAAGGACCTGGATCGGTAGTGGGCAGCTTCTCATTGACCACCGAGAAAGAGATCGGCGCTCCCGTTACGCCCCCGTATTGGGGGGTGAAGGTCAACCGACGCTGGTCAGCACCGATCACCTCACAGCTCACTGTCGTTACGCCCAGAATGCTGAAGCCACTGGAGGCCACCGGCATCGGGCTCACCGACAGCCCAAAGCTGGTGCTCACCGACAGACTACCCGCATCCGTGGCCGTCACCGTTACGCTGCTCACCCCACTCACCGAAGGCACCCCACTGAGAGTGGCCGGGGCCACAAAGCTCAGCCCCTGAGGCAGGCCACTCACCGTCAAGCTGAGGCTGTTGGGCGTCTGGGCATCGGTGAAGGTGTTGGCCGGAATCACATAGCTGAAGCTCTGGCCCACCGTCGCTGACTGAGGTGGTACGGCATTGGCTACCGTTGGGGCGGTGTTACCCGGTCCCCCACTCTGGCAAACTGCCAGCCAGTTGTAAGCAAAGCTGACCTCACCCGGCGTGCCAGTTTGGGTAGCTTTCAGGGTGATAACGGGATTGTCCGTATAGAGCCGCAGGGTGTAGGGTCCCGCAGCTGTGGTTGGAGCCAGTTCATTGACCACCGAGAAGCTGATGGGTTGCCCGCTCAGACCAGCGTACCGGGGTGTAAAGCTCAGGTTGATCTGGTTGCCCACAGATGTGCAGCTGATGGTGCTCACCCCCGTGATGGCAAAAGGAGCCGTCGTAGTCACCGACGAGGCCGGGCTCACCGACAGCCCAAAGCTGGTGCTCACCGACAGACTACCCGCATCCGTGGCCGTCACCGTTACGCTGCTCACCCCACTCACCGAAGGCACCCCACTGAGAGTGGCCGGAGCCACAAAGCTCAGCCCCTGAGGCAGGCCACTCACCGTCAAGCTGAGGCTGTTGGGCGTCTGGGCATCGGTGAAGGTGTTGGCCGGAATCACATAGCTGAAGCTCTGGCCCACCGTCGCTGACTGAG
>NZ_JBHULN010000015.1:116204-166228 GCF_042684525.1 Spirosoma soli
CTGGAGGTGGTACGGCATTGGCTACCGTTGGGGCGGTGTTGGCCTCCGTTACCGTCACACTCACCGTAGCCGTACTGGTCTGGCTGGCGGGGGTACTGGCATCACTCACCACTACAGTGAAGGTCTGCACACCAGCCGACAGGGCCGATACGCTGGCCGTATTGCTGGTTATGTTTTGAGTGATGGTGCCCGGACCACTGAAGGTATAGCGATAAGGGAAAGTACCACCCGACACGGTGGCCGACAAGGTCGTTATACCCGTTGTTAACACCATCGTCGGACTAGCCGAGAGGGTCAGGGCCAATGGCGTAACGACCACCGGAGCGGGATTCACCGTAATGCTGAAGCTGGTGCTCACCGACAGACTACCCGAGTCAGTAGCCGTCACCGTCACAGTACTCACCCCCGTCAACGACGGCGTACCGGAGATGGTCCGCGTGGCCGCATTAAAGCTCAAGCCGTTGGCCGGGCTGATGCTGGCCGAGTAGGTCAGACTGTTGGGCGTTTCGGCATCGCTGAAGGCATTGACGGTATAAGCAAAGGCCTGACCAACAATAGCCGTCTGGCTGGCGTTGGTAGTAGCCACCGGAGCCGTGTTGACCGGCGGTGGGCTCGTCACACTCACACTCACCGTAGCGGTGGCTGTCTGATTTACCGGTGTACTGGCATCAGTGACCACAACAGTGAAGGTTTGCACCCCGGCCGTCAGGCTGGCTACCTGCGCCGTATTGCCATTAGCCGTCAGGCTGCCCGGCCCCGTGAAGCTGTACCCGTATGGACTTGTACCTCCTGACACAGTTGCTGAAAGCGTAGTGGTACCCGTCGTAAGCAGCGTTTGGGGGCTGGCCGTCAGCGTTAGGGCCAATGGCGTAACGACCACCGGAGCGGGATTCACCGTAATGCTGAAGCTGGTGCTGGCCGACAGACTACCCGAGTCAGTAGCCGTCACCGTCACACTGACTGGACCTGGCTGAGACGGCGTCCCCGAGATTACCCGGGTGGCGGGGTCAAAACTTAACCCTAGGTTGGCCGGGTTGAGGAGAGCCGAATACGTCAGACTGTTGGGCGTTTCGGCGTCGGTGAAAGCGTTGACCGTGTAGGAGAAGGCGCGGCCGACAGTCGCCGTTTGACTAGCGTTGACGGTGGCCACCGGCGCGGTGTTGGTCGGCGCACATTGGGTGGTGCTGACGGTGGCTGATGCCACAGCCTGGCAGCTGCCCGTGGTTACGGTCACCGAATAGACCCCTGCCGTCACCGAAACCGTAGCGGTGGTCGCCTGGTTGCTCCATAAAAACGTATTGCCCCCACTGGCGGTGAGGCTGGTGGTACCGCCAGCGCAAACAGTTAGGGCACCACTGATGGTCGCCGTCAGGGCTCTACTATCCGTTACCGTAGCCGTGGCTGTAGCGGATTGGCTACCCGGTTTGCTGAAAGTAACAGTATAATTACCGGCTTGGGTTACTAAGGCCGTATTTCCACTGCTGCTAACGGGTCCGTCGGGACCAGCAAAGGTATAGGTGCCTCCCGTAACCGGGTTGCTGGTGGCGGTAAGCGTAGCTGACGTAACGGTGCAGGTCAGCGGCCCGCTGCTGGTCAGGCTTACGCTCAAGGGCGTTGCCGGGATCGTACACAGGTACGTATTGCAGACATCCGCCTGAAGGCGGGCACCGGGCGAACGGGCGGGTGATTTTTTAGCAGTAAACAGGGCTTTATAATACTCTGGCTGGGTTAATCGCTGCAGGCTGTCGACGGTTCGTTGGATTCGGGAAGCGGTCGAAAGGCTCCTGGTAGCCGGTGCCCGGCTACTCACGACCACATTCGGCGGATTGACCTGCGCCCGAACCGACAAAACCAGCCCACATACCGCGACAATCCCGAGCGAGGCTATTCGGAATAGCTGTCTCATGGTATTGATGTTTAGCGGATGAAGAAGCCCGAAGCTTACTGGGTGATGGCTGATTGAGGAATTGTGCTCGAAACGTCAGTAGTGTTGGTGACCCGATTCCAGGTAGTGGTGCGCAGATTAACTGGCGCTTCTGGATTATAAGTGGCTACCTGCCCGTATTCAAGTGTAATTGATTCGGACAGAGCTGGGCAACCGTTGGTACAACCCTCGGCCCCACTCGCCGAATAATTAGACACGGCCACCAGGCCCAGTACGACCCGGTAAGCCAGCGATCCATCGCCCCGGTAGAAATTCAGTCGGACGTATTGATAATATCCCCCAACAAAGAGTGTCTTTTGGAAGGATGCCGTGGAGGCATCCACCTGCTTAGTAATGACCATTGGCGAGAAGTTGGCTTTACCGGCCCCAGCCCCCCCCGATTGTGAACCAATGTTAAGGGTGTTAGAGAAACTGTATTGAGCGCTCGTCACCGGAATCGGCGTAGTGTATTCAGGTACCTGAGACGGGCCGTTGCCTTTGAACAATTCCAGGGTTATTCCCTGAGCGAATGAGGAGGTGAAGCTGGCAAGAAGCAATAGAGCGACGAAAAGAGTAATACTTGTTTTCATGAGTTGGAAATGTTTTGTTTGATTATGGAAATAGTTGATTTGACAGGGTTAAAAGAACATGATTAATTATAAACTGGCTAGTATAAAGCGTGGACAAAATCGTGGACAAAAATTAAACTACCAGATTATCAACATATTAGGAGACACTATAAATGAGCCGGGGTTGATCATACCCGATCGAGTCTTCACGCAGACAGACCCCACCAGGCATGATCGGCCCTAAACTTTCACTCGCTTTTTAGCACTTTCACCGTCTGGCTCTGGCTGGGTGTGCTCACTCGCAAGAGCAGCAAACCCGCTGGCTGATCTCCTACGCCAAACGTTTGGCGCTCTACCAACCCGGCTTTTTGGATAGTCCGTCCAACGACGGTCCGGCCCTGGAGGTTGGTCAGTTGCAGGCCCAACGGCTGGCCTTCAGCACCCCGTACTTCGACTGATACCTCTTGCCCCCTAACGGGGTTACCCAGTACCACCACGCTCAAAGGAACTACCTGCTCCTGGCTCGCGGCTTCCCGGCCCGATCCGCAAGCGGGCAGTTCGTAGTCGTCCAACTCTTCGGCCTGGTCGTAGCCGGTGTTGTCGCCCTCTTTCTGGCGGGCGTCGATATCGAAGCTCCGGCGGAAGTCTTTGGCACTGACAGTGACGGGGTTGGTCGCGCTCCAGCCGTTGGTGATGGAGGCAATATGATACTCGATGGGCTTGCCGTTGCCGCCCGTGGTGCGCAGGGTGAGCTGGTTGGTGGCGCAGTCGAAGAGCGGAGCCACCACCCGCAGTTCATCTTTCCTGACCGTCACGGTAGCCGATGTAGGACTGCTGGTGCAGTTGTTGAGCTGGCAGACCGCCTGGTAAACCAGCGTACCGGTGCTGGTGGTGGGTACAACGATGTTACCCGTTCCGCTGGTGTTGTTGGGGCCACTCCAGCGGATGGTTCCGCCGGGGCAACCGCTGGATGCGAGGGTAACGGTGCCCGAGTATTGGGGTACGGTCACCGAAGTTCTCCCTCCGGCATAAAGCTGACCGGGCTGGCCGGTAGCGGTGGTCAGGGTTGGGGTAGGGGGCGTCGGGCTGACCGTCACGCTGGCCGAGGCCGTGGCCGGGCAACCGCTGGCGTTGGTGGCTGTCACCGAGTAAGTACCGGTAGTGGTTACGGCGATGCTGGCCGTGTTCTGGCCCGTGCTCCAGCGGTAGCTGCTCAGGCCGGGCGTAGCTGACAGGGTGACGGTTTGCCCGGCGCAGACCGTGCTGGCCGACGGGCTGACGCTGACGGTGGGCAGGGCATTGACGGTCAGGCTGACGCTGGCCGTAGCGGTGCAGGTAGGACTACCATTGCCCACCGTTACCGAGTAGAGTCCGCTGCTGGCGGCTGACGCAGGGGTAAAGCCCGGACTTTGGGTATTGGCTGTAAAGCCTGCCGGTCCGCTCCATTGGTAGAACGTACCGGCCGAGACGCTCAGACTTACCGGGGTACCCGCACAAACAGGGTTGGGACTGGCCGTGGCCAGGGGTCGGAAGGCATCGCTACCCGCCCCGCTGGCACAGAAAGCCCCAAAGTTGCCCCCACCGGGTAGATTGGTATTGTTAGAGAAGTTAAACGTGGATCCGGGTCTCCCACAAAGGGAAGACAGGCTGGCGGGAAAACAACCGCTCAATTGGTTGTTATTGAGAAAAAGGGAAGTCAGCTTGGCGAGGTTACCCAGACTCGCCGGGACAATACCACTCAATTGGTTATTGTCCAGCCACAGCAAGTTCAAATTGGACAAACTACCTATATAGGCCGGCATCGAACCGCTCAACTGGTTGGCAGACAAGAAGATGGCTTGCAGATTGGTAAGCGCAGACAGGCTGGCCGGAATAGCGCCTTCCAGTTTATTGTTGTCAAGGGCCAATACCGTCAACCGGGTCAGATTACTTAGTTCGGGCGGAATAGTGCCGGTCAACTGGTTACGCCCTAAGCCCAGGAAGTCCAGATTCGTCAGGTTACTCAAACTAACCGGTATTAGACCACTGAGTTGGTTGAGTACCAACTGTAACCTTTGCAAACTGGTCAACTGACTCAAACTGGCCGGAATAGGGCCAGCTAATCCATTTCTCGTCAGATCGAGTTGGGTGACCCGGCCGTTATCATCGCAGGTAACCCCGTACCAGCCGCAGGGCGTGCAGCCGGTGAGCCAGTTGTCTTTGCGAGTCCAGTTGGCCCCGCCCGTACTGTTGTAAAGATCGACCAGGGGCTGGTAGTCCGGGCTTTGGGTATTGACTGTCAGGGTGAAAGCCGTGGAGGTTAGGCTGCTGACCGAATTACTGACCACGACCCGATACATTCCCGCATCAGCAGGCTGCACATTGCTCAGGCTCAGCATATTAGTGGTTTGCCCAGTTATTGCCTCATTGCCTTTATACCATTGGAAGGCCCGGGCGTTGTCCGACGTGGTAACGGCAGCGGTGACCGTACCACCCACACAAACGGCGGACTGGGTCGGTGGCTGAGTGGTGATAACCAGCGGTGAACAGTCTGCCTGGATATCCTGCACAGAGTTACACCCCGGCGCGTTGTTTCGGATGGTTGCAGACACACCCTGTGCCAGTAAGGCGCAGATGGATGGATTGGCGCAATAACTGAGTTTCGGGTTATTCTCAAAACTAAGCCCGCTAGCCTGGTTAAGGCGTAATGGCTCTAAGCTGGTTAGTTCGGCATGGCTCTGGATTAAAACTGTGCCAGTAACAGTTCCAAGATTCTCCAACCCACTCAAACTGGTCAGCTTGGGGTTACTGCGTAAATCAAGTCGTCCCGCCGAAGTAAGCTGATTCAACCCCTGTAGACTGGTTAAGGCGGCATGGCTGTGGATTAAAACTTCGCCAGTAACAGTTCTAAGATTTTCTAATCCACTTAGACTCGTCAGCTTGGGATTACTGCGTAAATCAAGGAATCTTATTGAAGTAAGCTGATTTAATTCCTGGAGACTGGTCAATTCGGCATGGCTCTGGATTAAAACAGTGCCAGTAACAGTTCTAAGATTTTCTAATCCACTCAAACTTGTCAGCCTGGGATTGTTGCGCAAATCAAGTGTTCTCGCTGAAGTAAGCTGATTTAATCCCTGGAGACTGGTTAAGGCGGCATGGCTCTGGATTAAAACTGTGTTTTCGACAGTCTTCAGATTCTCTAATCCATTCAGACTTGTCAGCCTGGGATTGTTGCGCAAATCAAGTCCTCCCGCTGATGCGAGTTGATTCAATCCCTGGAGACTGGTTAAGGCGGCATTGCTTTGAATGTCGAGACCATTCCTTACCGACGTAAGATTGTCCAATCCCCCAAGCGAACTTAAAAGAGGATTATTAGTAATCTGTAGGCCGCCAGCGGTTTGTATGACTGAGAGTGAATTCAGGTTGGTAATGTTCGCTCCTTCGATGATCAGTAGGCTCGGCAGGTTGACACAGCCCGGCGGAAAGGCATCGACCTGCGCCTGAGTGGCTAAATTGTTGGGACATTGGGCCTGAGCCAGCCAAGGCAAGACCATGAGTAAGCGTACCAGCCACGCCAGCGAGCGAGGGGCGGATTTGGCAGGGGAAAAACGTAGAGAAGAAAGCATAGTGGTTATTTGATTAGTAAGCCGCCGAAACCCGTTTTCGGCGGTCGTTGGATGGGCACAAAGGTGGGTTAAGGGGCAGGCCAAAGTCTATCGAAATCGAACCATTATGCCCGCTATCGAACCATTTTTGGCCCAAATACCGGAAGCAGTGGTTGCTGTAATGACCTGCTAGCTCTAGTCTCCCGCTATAATAGACTGAGCCTTCAGAAAAAGAACTCGGCAGAGGTTGCACCGCGGCAAGTGCTTTAAGTAGATAGTCATTAATGACCCTATAAGATTAATCACGTTGAGCGAACGCATCCGTTGCAAGCCGGAGTAATCACCGTCTACAGGGTATCACCGTTCCTGAAGCTCGGGTTTACTTTGTTAAGCATCTGATCATGCGTATATTTGGAGGGGTGTCACCCTATTTACTCATGCGTTTCGTTAATCGAATTGCGGTCAGTTGTTTATTACTACTTTGCCTGGCAGCCGGGCCCGGCGGGGCCCAGTTGCTCATGCCACGACTGTTGCGGCAATTTGACGAAAAAGCGGGGCTAAGTCTGACAACGCTCGGTATAGTCCAGGATGCCCAGGGGCGGTTATGGATGGCCTCGACCAACGGCATTGTCTGCTTCGACGGCCGACAGTTCCGCGTCTTCCACGATCCGGCACTGAAAGAGGGCGATTATTATTATCACCTGGCGCCCTCGCCCGACGGCCGAATCTGGCTCAAGAGGGGCTGGGGCTATTCGCTTTCCTACATCGATACTCACCAGCCCCGCCTTGTGCGGATACCGGATACCACCCGGCTGGTACGTGACTATTTAGCCAGAGACGGATCACACTACTTATTTGTCGACACCCAGGCCAACCTCTGGATCGGTCTGCAAAAGCATGGCCTGCTGAAGGTCAACCCCCGAAACCTGGCGGTAGAGCACATCGTTGACCGGGGGTTAGATGTCCGGTTTATCACCCAGGACCGCCGGGGGACGGTGTATTTTACAACGGGGAACCAAGGTTTTTTTGCCTATAATCCGCAGACGCGAGAGCTGACCAACTACCGGCACATTGATAAAGATACCACGTCCCTGAGCAGCAACGCTACCTTTGGGGTGCAGGCCCGGCCCGACGGCAGTATTCTGTTGGGACTCGACAACGGTGTCAATCTCTTTCGGCCCGCCACTGGCCAGTTTCGGAACCTGGGCCTCAACGCCCCACGAACCCCTGATTCCCAAGACCAATCATACAGCAGGGAATTTAAACTTGATGCACAAGGCAATGCCTACTTTAGCCGGGGAAGAATCATCTACCGGTACACGGCGCAGGGGGTCCTTCAGCAGGTTGGTACCCGTTCGCCCACCCACTCGATCAGCAGTCTGCACATAACTCCCACGAACCGACTGTGGATCAGCTCGCTCGACAAGCTCTATGAATATGACCTGAATCAGGTCCGTATAGTCCCCTCGCTGCTGTTTCTGAAGCTAACCATCAATGGTACCGAACTGCGCGATAACACGAGTGCGACCCAGAATCTGGTGTATGACGACCAGGGGCATCCGACGCTGACGGTGCGCGAAAACGATCCCTTTGCCATGCAATTTACGCTGTCGGCTAAGTTAGGCCCCCAGACACTGCGCTGGCGGCTTAATGGGTACAACCAAGAGTGGACTTCATCGCAGGATATTCAGGGCGAGGCCGCCTATCAGTTGCCCGCCGGCACGTATACGTTTATCGTCAACCGGGGATCAAGAATTAGGGGCTGGGAGCCGAACACGTCGACGCTGACGATTGTGGTGGTGGCCCCCTTCTGGAAAACGCCCGGCTTTCTGGCCCTGATGGGGCTGGTTGTAGGTGGGCTGGGTTACCACCTGATCCGAACTTACCGTCGGCGACGGCAACTGGCCTGGCAACTAGTCCGTGAGCAACAGGAAGCGGCCAGCCTGCGCCAGCTCGACGAACTAAAAACCCGGTTTTTCAGTAACGTTACCCACGAGTTTCGCACGCCCTTAACCATCATCCTGAACGCCACCGAGCAGTTGACGGCCAAAGCCCCCGACCCGAACGAACTACCCGAAGTAGCCACCATTCAACGCCATGCCCATCAGTTGCTGCGGCTCATCACCGAAACGCTCGACATGGCCCGGCTGGATGCGGGTAAGCTGGAAACCTACTCCCAACTGGGTAATCCAGTGTGGTTTATTGGTCAGGTGGTGGCTCAGTTTGCTGGCTTGGCTACCCAACGGGGCATCGATCTCACCTACAATACCCACCCGTTTCCGGCTGCTGGCGATCCGCTGCAAGGTACATCACCCGACGAGGGCTTGTTTGGTTTCGATGGCGACAAGTGGGAAAAGATTGCCTACAACCTGCTGTCCAACGCCCTGAAGTTTACGCCCTCCGGAGGGCGCGTGCAGGTCACGGGGCACATCACAGCGGATAATCATTTTGTGTTAGGAGTTACCGACACAGGTATCGGTATCCCCGAGGACCAGGTAGACCGCATTTTTGAGCGCTTTCATCAGGTGGACGCCCGCTCAACGCGTACCTACTCGGGTACGGGCATTGGCCTGGCACTGGTCCGGGAACTGACCACCTGGCTGAGCGGTCGTGTAGCGGTGGAAAGCCGGATCGACCAGGGTAGTACGTTCACGGTCGAGTTACCGCTGACGGTACCGGATAAAAACCACTCCGCGTTACCCACTGGTACGACCCTCGTGGATGCGGCCCGCCTAGACACTGCCTCAGCTACGTCGATGAATCAGCCCGCACCCAAACTGATTAATAAGCGAAAATACAACGGCACAGCTGTGGATACAGGGGCAACACCTAAACCGCTGGTGCTGGTCGTCGAAGATAACGAGGACCTGCGGGCGCAGGTAGTTGATTACCTGTCGGGTACCTACCAGGTACTATCCGCTGAGAACGGCCGGCTGGGTTGGGAACAAGCCCTAGCTCAGGTGCCCGAGCTGATTGTGAGCGACGTAATGATGCCCGAGCTGGACGGCTACGAGCTGCTGGAGCGGCTGAAAAACGACGAGCGCACCAGCCACATTCCGGTGATTCTACTCACGGCCCGCTCGGCCCGCGAGAGCCGGATGCAGGGCCTGCAAAATGGGGCAGACGATTACCTGGTTAAACCGTTTAGCTTAGCGGAGCTGGTCCTGCGGGTTGGCAACGGGCTGCGCACCCGCCAGAACTGGCAAAAACGGTTCCTGAACCAACCTCCCCCCACCACGTTGCCACTGGAACGAGTGGCTGACCGGGAAGAAGCCTTCTTGAACCGGCTGCGCCAGTCGGTTCTGGCGCAGCTGGACGTTGAATCAATAGATGTAGATTGGTTAGCGACTCAGGCCAACATGAGTCGAACCCAGCTCAACCGTAAACTGTCGGCTCTGACGAGCCTAAGCCCGAATCGCTTTATTCAACGAGTTCGCCTGGAGCGGGCCGCCGAGCTGTTGCAAACGGGGGAGATGAACGTCACTGAAGTGGCCTATCAGATTGGCTATAATTCACCGTCACACTTTGCCAAAGTGTTTCAGGACCATTTCGGGTACGCTCCGTCCAAATTGAAGGACCCTCTGTAATGTTTCTTACAGCCCTTGCTTACCCAGGGAACGTAAGCGTAAACAGACTCCCTCGCCCCTTGGTCGACTCTACCTGAATGTGCCCCCGGTGCAGATGCATAATTTGCCGGGATAAGCTAAGGCCAATGCCGCTGCCGTGTTTTTTGGTCGTGAAGAAGGGAACGAAAATATCCTCGAGCATTGCTTCCGGAATGCCCTGACCATTGTCGGCCACTTGCATCACCGCCCGACCGTCGTCCTGGCGAAAACCAGACAACCGAAGTTCGGGCTGGTCGACGTTGCGCAGCGCGTCGAGGGCGTTAGTGAGCAGATTGATCAGCACTTGTTCGATGAGCACGGGGTCGGCCTGGATGGTCAGGTCAATGTCGGGCAGAATCACGTCGGGTTCAATGCCTCGTTGGGCAAATGTTGGGTCTAGCAGAGTCAGCACGCCCTCGAAGAGGTTCAGTACGCCAACCGGTTGAAACGATGCAGCCGATAGTTTACTCAGGTTACGGTACGTCTGCGCAAATTGCAACAGACCTTCGCTCCGTTTTTTCATGACGCCAATGCCCGCTTCTACGTCGTCGATGGACGCATTTTTGGCTTGTAAACGTTGTTGAAGCGTATCGGCCAGTGAAACAATCGGCGCTACAGAGTTCATGATCTCGTGCGTCAGAACGCGCAGAATCTTCTGGTACGCCTGCGCTTCATTTTCGTCCAATGCCTCTTCAACCGGCTGAAAAGCCACTAATCGCGACCGACTCTCAGCTTCAGTAAAGGCGGTGGCAGACAACAACACGGCCCGTCCGTTGATCCGAACCACGCGGTTTTCTCCCGGCCGGAGGGTAGTTAACGCCTGATAGAGCGGCTCATTCCGTTTTTTGAGGCCGTCGAGCGTTTTAACGTACGGAATCTGAAGCAGCCGCTTTAGCGACTCGTTCATCCAGCGCACGTCTTGACTGGTCTCTTCGTACGACAAAATGCCCGTATTGACCAATGCCAGTACGTTTTGCAGGTATAAATGCTGAGCTTCTTTTTCCTGCGTCAACCGCGCAAACGTCCGGTTAATATCGTTTAACAACTGCCGCGCCTGCCGTACCGACGCAGGGGCATTGGCAGCATTGAGATTGGTCGAGAAATCGTGGTAACGTAGCGAATCCAGGAAATCCGTCAGTTCACGGTTCTGGCGGTTCAGGTAGCGTACTAACTCTGCAATCTGACCAATAATTAACGCCAGCCCCGGCAACCAATAAATGGGTTGACGAGTCAGCAAGGCAGCGGCCGTACCCACAAGAGTGAGTAGCAGCAACCCAGCCCGGAGCGGCAGTGCAAGGGAATACGTCATCTGTCAGCTATCGTATTTATCAAGCCGACGATACAGCGCCATCCGCGTGATGCCGAGCTCTTTAGCCGCTTTGGTGATATTGCCGTGGTGCTTTTCAATAACCTTGTTGATGGTGCTTTTTTCCAATTCGGCCAGACGAGTCGTTTGCTCAGCGGGCGGCACCGTTTCTACCGGCGAGAAAAATAAATCTTCCGGGCGCAGTACGTCAGCCTCGGCCATAATCACGGCGCGCTCCATGGCGTGCTGCAACTCCCGAACATTACCGGGGAATCCGTAATTTTTCAACCGTGTCAGGGCGCGCCCTTCCAGTTGAGGTACTGGCTTGCTGTATTTTTCGGCGTATAGAGTCAGAAAGTGCCTGGCCAGTAGCAAAACGTCGTCACCGCGTTCGCGCAGGGGTGGCAAGGTTAGCTCGAGGGTGTTCAGGCGATAAATCAAATCTTTACGAAATCGATTTTCGGTAGCCATCTGATAGATCGGCATATTCGTCGCCGACACAACCCGTACATCGACTGCAACTGGAATAGTACTCCCGAGTCGAACGACCTGCCGATTTTGCAAAACAGACAGGAGTTTAGCCTGCTGCGGGAGAGGCACATTGCCGACTTCATCCAGAAATAGCGTTCCGGTATGAGCCGTTTCGAAACGCCCCGGCCGGTCCTGGCGAGCATCCGTAAAGGCTCCTTTCTGGTAGCCAAAAAGCTCCGATTCAAATAACGTTTCGGGTAACGCCCCCAGATCGACGGCGACAAATGGCTCGTGGGTCCGGTTCGACTGCTGGTGAATGAGCCGGGCCACTACGTCCTTACCGGTTCCGTTCTCACCCAGAATCAGAATGTTGGCATCGGTGGGAGCGATTTTCTCGATCGTATACCGCAACGATTGCATGGCTTCTGATTCACCGATCAAGGGCGATACCGACACGGAAGGTCGTGCATGTCTGGGCAGCGACGTACCATCTCTAGCTTGTCGACGCCCCAGTACTTCCTCCAGGGAATCGAGTAATTTCTCGTTACGCCAGGGCTTCACCACAAAATCTGATGCCCCGTCTTTCAAGGCCCGTACCGCCAGATCAATGTCGGCATAAGCCGTAAGCATCACGACAGCGGCCTGTGGGGCCAGTTTACGAACCTGACTTATCCAGTAGAGCCCCTCATTGCCGGTGTTGACCATGCTCTGATAGTTCATATCAAGCAGAATAAGATCAAAACGCTCCTGTTTCAGCAGGTTTGGCAATCGTTCGGGGTTTTTCTCGGTACGAACGGTTGCCACCAGCGGCCGTAGCAGCAACGCCATGGATAGCAACACGTCGGGGTCGTCATCTACGAGCAGAATAGCGGCTTTTTTCAAATGGGGTTGAGCAGACATGAACCGACATCTCCGGATTGAGAAAGCTAAATATAGGGCATTTACCTATATTTGGTGTGATTGCATGGAGCGTAGGGCAAGCTTTTTCTTTGACAGGGTTTACTGGATGAGCGTGATCTCGTTGAGGCAAATAATCCTGTTTATCCTGTCAAAGGCAACCTTCATCCTGTCGCTAAAAATAAGCTTGTCCTGCAAATAGCTAAGGTGATTGAGTTAAAAAACATTTATAAATCATACTACGGCAACAACGGTCAGACACCCGCGCTGACCGACGTATCGCTCACCGTCGACGCGGGCGATTTTGTGGCCGTCATGGGGCCGTCGGGCTGTGGCAAGTCGACGCTTTTGAATGTGCTGGGCCTGTTGGACGATGTTGATTCGGGTCAGTATTGGTTTAATCAAAACGAACTAATGCACTTGTCTGAATCACGCAAGGACGCCTTTCGGCAGACGCATATTGGCTTCGTGTTTCAGGGATTCAATCTGATTGATGAATTGAGCATTTACGAAAACGTGGAGCTACCGTTAGTCTATGCAGGCGTTGGCAGCGCCGAGCGCCGAACCCGTACCGAAGGATTGCTGGAGCAGCTCAGCCTGATGCACCGCCGACACTACCGTCCAACACAGCTCTCGGGTGGACAACAGCAACGGGCTGCCATTGCGCGGGCGGTGGTAACAAAGCCGAGCCTGATTCTGGCCGATGAACCCACCGGCAACCTCGATTCGACCAACGGCGACACCGTCATGCGTTTGCTGACGGATCTTAACGAAGGCGGGGCAACGATTATCATGGTAACCCATTCAGACTACGACGCGCTTTATGCTCATCGGGTGGTACGGATGATTGATGGACACATTTTGTAAGCATTACCATGCTGCTAAACAACCTTCGCTACGCTGTCTATACACTCCGCCAACATCCCTCCTATGCCGTTCTGAACATTGTGGGATTATCGCTGGCGTTAGCCTGTTCGCTATTGCTGTTTTGGCTCATTCGTTTCCATTGGAGTTTCGATACGTATCACAAAAAGGTAGATCGAACCTACCGCGTTGTCACGGACTTCGGTCCCACACAAGCGTTTGATCATTCACCGGGTGCCCCCACGCCCATGGGTCCGGCACTGCGGGCGGAACTTCCCTTCATTGAAACGGCCGCGATGAGCATCGGCCAGCAGAACCGAATCATCCGGGTACTGGACCCGGCCGGTAAAACGCTCGCCAAGCACCGCGAAGCGCAGGCCGTCGCCTTTGTGGAGCCCATGTATTTTGATATTCTGGATTACCGATGGTTACACAGCACAGCCCACCAAGCTCTAAGACAGCCTTTCACAGCTGTGCTCACTCGCCGGTTGGCGCGTAAATACTTTGGGAGTCGGAATCCCATTGGCCGTTGTTTGTCCATGAATAATGCGTTAGAGCTGACCGTAACTGGGCTGGTAGATGATATTCCCGATAATACTGACCAACCTTACGAACTGTTTATTTCTTACGCGACCCTGGATTATTTCGTTCATAATGGCACCCCACTTAAACGATGGGAAGGAGTCAACTGGCGAACGCACGCCTGGGTACTTCTGCCACCGGGCGGCAATCCTAAGCAACTAAACAAGGCACTCGCCCCCTTACGAATACGACACTATGGCCCAGACTTCGATGATTATGCTTTTCACGCAATACCCGTTTGGCAGCTTCACACGTCTGAAAAATACTACGGGCAGATTGCCGAACGCAATTTGCGGGTACTTACGTGGATTGGTGCGCTGCTCATTCTGACGGCTTGCGTCAATTTCATCAACATAGCCACAACACAAGCCTTCCGGCGCGGGAAGGAGATCGGTGTACGGCGAGTCATTGGTGCCACCCGAAAACGGATATTCTGGCAATTCATCACCGAAACGGCCGTATTAACTATCTTATCCGGCTGGCTTGGTCTCATTCTGGCTTATACAGTGCTTCCTTTCCTGCGCGAGTGGACAAACACCCCTATACCCGTTGGCTTGGACCTGACCGGATGGGGCTTTCTGCTAGGCCTGATCTTGGTCGTGACGCTGCTGGCCGGTACATATCCCGGTTTAATACTAACCGGGTTCCGACCAGCTCGGGTACTCAAAGGCCAGCCTACTACCCAAACCGTAGGTGGCTTATCGCTACGCCGGGGCTTAGTCGTTGGGCAACTCGCCATCAGCATGGCCTTTGTCATAGCCGTCTTGATCATGTTACGACAACTGACGGCCTGGCTAACGGCCGATGTGGGGTTTGAAGCTAATCGACAGATTTTCATTCCCATTCCGCGTCCGCAGGAAACCGATCTGGCTAGCTTACGCACCCGACTTCAACAGATTCCCGGCGTTGAAAGCGTTAGTTTTTGTTCCGACTCGCCCGCTTCAGAGGAAACGAATCTTTTTAGGTGCTTTTTTGACAATCGTCCAGCCCCTGAACCCTGGTATATAATTTGCAAAATGGGCGACGCGCAATTTGTTCCAACGTTTGGCCTTACGCTCGTAGCTGGGCGTAATCTGGTCGATAGTGATACCATCAATGGTTACCTGATCAACGAAACCGCTGTTCGGGCGTTGGGCGTGAAGTCGCCACAAGCGGTCGTCGGTAAGACGTTGACATTGGAGTTTATCTCTAAAACGCCCAAGCCAATTGTGGGCGTACTACGTGATTGGCAACACCGCAGCTCTAAAGAAAATAGGCAACCGATTGTGCTTTTCAACCAGCGTAAATCCTACGGCAGCTGCGGCATTCGTGTAGATCCCGACAAACGTGAGACGGCGCTAGCGGCTGTACAAGAAGTCTGGAATCAACAATTTCCGAACGACTTATTCCTGGCTGACGCCCTCACCGAACGCCTGGCTCAGTTTTACGAAGGTGAGTTGCGGGAAGTGCGCCCGCTTCGACTAGCGGCTATCGTGGCTATTCTGATTGGCTGCGTAGGCTTGTATGGTCTCATAGCCTTCATGACCAGCCGCCGTGCCCGAGAAATCGCCGTTCGCAAATCCTTGGGTGCCCGCGTCGATCAGATTGTCTGGTTATTCGTGCGCGAATTTCTGGTATTACTCCTCCTGGCGTTCGGCTTAGCAGCTCCATTATCGGGCTGGCTGATGCAAGTATGGCTCAGCCGCTACGAAAGCCACATTAGCCTTGCCCCTGGCGCCTTTTTAACCGGCCTATTTGTTGTAACAACAATAACCTTGCTTACGATTAGCTACCAAGCCATTCGAGCGGCTCTGACTAACCCAGCCCACAGCTTACGAGCCGACTGATCCGGGGTAGTTTATGGTACGGCCGTTGCGCATAGTCTCCAGACTATGTGCAGGCGTTATCCGGTCTATGACCGGTCTGCCGGAGCAGTCTATGCCGTTATATAAATTGAATACAGTAAGACAACATTCGCCCAACTGAACTCGCTGCTCATTACCGAACAAAAAGTGTTCGAAATTGAACACTTCCCAAAAATCACTCCGAAATAACACTTTGATCTTCAGCAGCTTATTCCACTGGCATAGCAATTGATTTTATACTAAGCAGCCACAGTTTAAAATCAACCGCTGTGAAAACACTATACATCTTCATCCTGCTCAGTTTCGCGATAGGCAACGGATTCGCCCAAACCAACGCCATAACGGGCAACGTACGAGAAGCAAACCAGCGCCCGGTGGAATATGCTACCGTATTGGTTTTGGCCGCGAAGGATTCAGCGATGGTAAAGGGTGGTTTAACCGACACAACCGGCTCGTTCACTGTCAACGGCTTGTCGGCGGGTACGTATCTCATTCGTGTAACAGCTATGGGGTTTGCTCAATACACCAGCCAGCCGCTGACCCTTACCGATGCTCAACCAGTTATCAACGCAGGCAACATTCCACTGATTTCTATGGCGAAGACGCTAACCGAAGTAATCGTGAAAGGAGAACGACCGGTAGTTGAGCGCAGCATGGGAAAGATGACTCTGAACGTAACAAACCCGTTCTTTAAAACGGCGACCAACGCCCTGGACGTTCTGAAACGAGCCCCCGGACTAATTGTTAGTCAGGACGGAGCCATCTCCATCAAAGGCCACTATGCGCCGGTTGTGTACATCGATGGAAAACAGCAACCGATCAGCAGTGATGAACTGAATGGCCTTCAGGCATCGGACATTGAGCAGGTCGAAGTGATTAGCAATGCATCAGCCCAGTTTGATGGCGAAACGCGGGCCGTCATTAACATCAAACTTAGGCGAGACAAGGCCTTAGGCTGGAAAGGCAGCGTCTACGGTAGCTACGTGCAGAACCAACGCTATAATGGCGGAGAAGTGGGTGGTAGCGCGACCTACAAAGCGAAGAAGTGGAGTTATTATGGCCGCCTGGGCTACGTGCAGAACACTAGTTTTTTAACGGGCCTAACCCGGCGCGTTGTTTCGTCAAACGAGTTGCAGACGATGTTCATGGGTGATGAACTTTTATCATGGAATTCCAAACCACTGTCTTACCAGCTTTCGACGGACTTTACGCCGAACAAAAATCAGCAGATCAGCCTGTTTGTAAAAGGCAGTACGGCTCATCGGGAAGACATCCTCATCAACAATGCTGATCGCATCGATTACAACACAACTGGCGCTGAACTGACCCATACGCAACTCAACACGAAGAGCATTGACAACGCCAGAACCAGCAACATCGCCCTGGATCTTAGTTACAAGGGCACATTGAATCAGCGTGGCGATCAGCTGTCGGCTTTCCTCGATTACGCCTATTACAATACCGCCAAAACGCAGAACTTTCGCAATGATTTTCTGGATCGGGAAGGGCAGGCTATCCGGGTACCGATGGTCATGCTCGGCCAGTTTCCCTCGGCCACGACTATTCGCTCGTTCCGGGCTGATTATGTCCACCCGTTCGGTAAAGTTGGTAAGCTCGAAATGGGGGTCAAGCTGAGCTGGACGGGTACCAACAATGAGCTGCGTTATGATACGTTGCAATTTGCCAACTCGACAACCGGCCGGGGTTACGTTTATGATCCTTCGCGTAGTAACCGCTTTCTGTACGACGAAAAGATACTGGCAGGCTACGCACAGATGAGTCGGGAGTTTAATAAGACGCAGGTAGAAGCTGGATTGCGGCTGGAAAACACGAACTCACAAGGCAATTCGGTCACGCTAAACAACGTAGTGAACCGCCAGTACGTCCGCTGGTTGCCAAGTTTAAAAGTTCAGCAGAAGCTGGGCGAACGTGACGTGCTTTCGGCCAGCTTTTCGCGGAAGATGCAACGACCGAGCTTTTACGATCTTAATCCGTTCACGCTCTACCTCGATCCCTACGCTTATACCGAAGGCAACCCGTTTCTGCTGCCGGTAACCCTGAACACAACCGACCTCACCTATCAGCACCGCACCATCACGGTCAGCCTGAACTACATTCTCAATAAAGATGTGTTCGTACAGCTTCCGTTTCAGAACGACCAAACCAAAGTGATTCGCTACACCCGCGTCAATCTCGATAAGCAGCAATCGGTATGGCTCGACATTTCAGCCACACAGTCGCCAACGAAGTGGTGGAAAATGCAGCATTACGCGTCGGTTGGTCGCAAGCAAACTGTATCGGCTTACTCCCCAGGGGCAACAATCAATACACAGGCCTGGAATTATTACGTCAATGGCACTCATAACTTCTCGTTGCCGGGAGGTTATAACCTGGAACTGAGCTATTATTATTCCGGCCCTACCCAAGATTATATTTATACGCTCAAGTCTAATGGAGCGGTATCGGTTGGTCTACAAAAATCGGTACTGGCCGGAAAGGGTAATCTGCAACTGAATTTGAACGATATATTCAATACGTATCGTGAATATTTTGTCAGTCAATATGAAAATTTAGATGTCTCGACCTTACAAAAACGGAACAGTCGTCAGGCAACCCTCCGCTTTACTTATACATTCGGCAAATCGACTTTTAACCGCAAAAGCCAGGCGTCGGGCAGCGCCGAAGAAGAAAGCCGGGCGCGTTAACAATCAACTTCCACCAAGCTAATTACCAGATCGACAACCCTGTTTTACGCCATGAGCAATCGACAAACTATTACCCTTTTCCTGTTACTGACCACCGGCACCCTTTGGGCGCAGACGAACTACCCATCTACCCTGACGGATGCCCAGAAAATTGCCGGTTTATCGAAGTTCTGGTCGGAGGCCAGTTACAACTTTGCGTATTTCGACAAGGCCAGAATCAATTGGGATAGCGCTTATCAAGCCTATGTTCCGCAGGTGCTCACTACCAAAAACGATTACGATTATTACCGGACGCTCGAACGGTTTTGCGCCTTATTAAAAGATGGACACACGAATGTCAACGCGCCCTGGTCGTTGTTGAAATACTCTACTTACGTACCATTTCGGTGGACGATTATTGACAAAAAGCCCTACGTAAGCCGGGTGCTGAAAGGCCTTTCGGACGCGGTGCCGGTTGGCTCCGAGTTAATAACCGTTAACGGTCAGCCGGTCCGGGAATACCTCGAAAGCCAGGTATTTCCGTATATCTCAGCGTCGACCGAACACCAGAAATGGAACAACGCCATGTTTGGCTTCTGGAGTGCCAATCGAGACACAACAGCCATTATCCCGATGACCTTTCGCGCCCCCAATGGTCAGGTCATTACGTACAAATCGAGGTTGTTCTCGCAACGGGAACGCGATGGGTCGCAATGGCTGCAAGGGAATGGTTCAGTGCCACCCGCCGTCAAGCTATCAACTCTGACCATACTACCCGGCGACATAGCCCATGTTGAACTCACCAGTTTTGGTAACGATAAAATCATTGACGAATTCAAAGCGATGGTACCACAACTACGGACCGCGAAGGGCGTCATTCTCGATATTCGGCAAAACGGGGGTGGCAATTCGGGCACTGGCGCTGAAATCCTGAAGTATTTTACCGAGGAAAAACGCCTGGTCGGCTCACGTTGGCGCACCCGCGAACATCGGGCGGCATTTAAGGCTTGGGGAAGCTGGCAGGCCAAAGAACCGTATGATTCGGTAAAGGCAAAAAAAGACGATTGGTACCGACGTAGCTACCAGACTTTCAAGGGTGATTTCTGGTACACGGGCGATACCATGACGTTCGCTAATGACATCACCGAGCCAAAATTGCTTATGCCAGTCGTCGTGCTGGCGGGTAACTACACAGCTTCTGCTGCGGAAGATTTGCTGATCATGATTCGCCAGTTAAAGAGTCGTCAGATACCGATTCTTGGCGAACCATCCATGGGTACCACTGGGCAGCCGCTACCGTTCGACTTACCCGGCGGTGGTACGGCCCGCATCTGCACCAAGCGCGATACGTACGCCGACGGGCGCGATTTTGTGGGTATCGGCGTCCTGCCCGATGTAGAAATAAAGCCGACCGTAGCCGATTTAATTAGTGGCAAAGATATTGTTTTGGAAAAAGCCGTAGCTTACCTGCAACCTAAGTCCATAGCTAAGTCTAAGAAATAAGTTAACCATTCCCCGTTCATATTACGTCAATTACTAATCCATGAAAACGTTTAAATCTCTCATCGTCGCCTTTTGTATTACCTTATTAAGCCAGTTAACAATGGCCCAATCTGGCACGGCACAATTAGTAAAACGACCCCACCAGGTTGGTACGTATGATAAACTAAATGTTCGCTTTGCCTTGCAGATACGTATCACCGAAGGCGATGCGGACGCGGTGGAAGTTGAAGCCGAGCCTGAAATGCAAGACCGGGTGCAGGTTGGCGTCAAGAATGGCGAGCTCACCGTTGAGATTCCGGAAGACAGAATGCTGTACAACGAGACTAAATCCCGGAAAGGCGGCACCAATCGCAATTCAAAGCCTGTGATGGTAACGATTCATGTTGCCAGGCTCAGCCAGATTAAAGCAGCAGTAGCCTGCACGATTGAATCGAGCCTACCTATTAAATCTGACCAGTTAGCGATAACCCTTAAAAGAGCCTCTAGCCTGACAGCGCCCATAGCCGTGCAAACATTGACGATCAATGCCGATGAAGCCTCGAAACTAAATCTGGAAGGCACCGCTCAAAAAGCAACCATCGTTTGCCAACAAGCCAGCCGACTCAACGCCGACAAATTGACTATTGGCAGTGCCAATATCAAGCTACAAGGGTCTAGCAATGCCACGGTTCACGTAACAGAAACGTTATCGGCTTCGGCCGATGGTGTCAGCACACTTACGTACTCAGGAAATCCTAAGGTTGAGTCGGAGGTAACGACAGGCCTATCAAAGATTCGGCGGGCGGATTAAGCCAGACGGGTACAGGCTTGCACAATCGCGAATGTCGGAGGTATCGCATATGATTTTTGAAAGGAAACGTCGTACTTTGAGAAGCCAACGACTTTCAAAAGCCACGTATCGCCATGCAGACGACTACTCGACGCCAGTTTATTCGCTCGGCCGCCCTCACGGGTACGGCAGCTTCTGTTTTTCCGACCATCCTGACCGAAGCCAACCAAAGCCTGGCCAAATCGGCCGATCCGAAGGTGCGGTTGGCCTTCATTGGCGTCGGAGCGCGGGGCCGAAGCCACGTCCAGCAAGCCCTCTACCGCGACGACGTCGAGATCACGGCCATTTGCGATCCGTCGGCGGAAGCCGTCAGCCGCACTAATACCCTGATTGAAAAGGCCGGGCGAAAAGCGCCGGTATCTTACGGCAACGGTGACGAGGCTTTCCGCGAAATGCTCAAGCGCGACGACATCGACGGCGTCGTGATTGCCACACCCTGGGAGTGGCACGTACCCATGGCCGTAGCCACTATGCAGGCGGGTAAGTACGCGGGCGTTGAGGTATCGGCTACCGTTACGCTCAAAGAGTCGTGGGATCTGGTCGACGCCTTCGAGAAAACCGGTTCGCCCTGCATGATTCTGGAGAACGTCTGCTACCGTCGCGATGTGCTGGCCGTGCTGAATATGATTCGGAAAGGCATGTTCGGCGAAATGACCTACGCGCACTGCGGCTATCAGCACGACCTGCGAGGCATTAAATTCAACGACGGCAAATCGATTGCGGGGGTCGGTGCCGAATTTGGCGCTAAAGGCTACTCCGAAGCCCACTGGCGCACCCAGCACTCGGTCGATCGCAATGGCGACTTGTACCCAACGCACGGCCTGGGTCCTGTAGCCCACTGGTTCGACATCAACCGGGGCAATCGATTTACGCACCTGACCAGCACCGCCACCAAAAGTCGGGGGCTGCACAAATACGTAGTCGACAAAGGTGGCCCAAACCATCCTAATGCGCAGGTTAACTTCAAGCTCGGCGACGTCGTGACGACCGTTATCCAGTGCGCCAACGGCGAAAATATCGTTATCATTCACGATACCAACTCACCCCGCCCCTACTCGCTTGGTTTCCGGGCGCAGGGTACCAACGGGATCTGGATGGACGATAACGACATGATTTACCTGGAGGGTGTAAGCCCCAGCCCCCATTCCTGGGAGCCCTTTGCCCAGTACCAGGAGAGATATGACCACCCACTATGGCAACGTCACGCGCAAACTGCCGAAAATGCCGGACACGGCGGCATTGACTTCTTTGTGCTACGTGCCTTTATCGAATCGGTCAAAACCAAGACGCCCCCGCCGATTGACGTCTATGATGCGGCCGTTTGGAGCGCCATTAGTCCACTCTCAGAAGAGAGCATTGCCAAAGGCAGCAAGCCTGTTGAAATCCCTGATTTCACCCGAGGAAAGTGGAAGACGAACAAACCGATTTTTGGCTTAACCGACAATTTTTAGACCGTAGTTTCGATGATAAACCAAGTTTTATTTTTTATTTGTAAAAAAATTTAAAATATACCCGGTAAGCTGTTTTGCTTTTGTTAACTAACTACACTGAATGACTCCAACCGCGACCCAAACGCCACCGAAAAATTATACTGGCCCGCTGCTTATTATTGGCGCCCTTTTCTTTGTTTTTGGCTTCGTTACCTGGACGAACAGTGTGTTGATGGCCTTCTTCAAACAAGCGTTCAACCTAAGTACAGTCGCTTCTAGTTTAGTAGCTTCCGCTTTTTTTATCTCCTACACGCTCATGGCCATCCCTTCGTCGGCGCTACTGAAACGTACCGGGTTCAAAAATGGCATGTCACTGGGGTTACTCACCATGGCCGTAGGCACGCTGGTTTTTGTGCCAGCCGCCCGTGCGTTTTCGTACCCGCTGTTCCTGGTAGGTCTTTTTTTGATTGGGGTTGGCCTTACGGTTTTGCAGACGGCTTCAAATCCATACGCCACCATCCTCGGTCCGCGCGAGAGTGCCGCCCAGCGAATCAGCTTCATGGGCATTGCCAACAAGTTGGCTGGTATTATTAGTCAGCGGGTATTTGGGGGTCTGTTATTGACTGGCACCAGCGTGGCTATAGGTGCTGAAAGCCTGGAAAAAGTAGTGAGTCCGTACCTGGTTTTGACTGCCGTACTAATTGTACTGGCCGGTTTAATTCGGCTGTCGAACTTACCTGAAGTTTCCGAAGAACAGGACGATGCACCCGCCGACGCGACTTCACATACCAGCGTCTGGCAATTTCCGAATTTGGTGTTGGGCGTACTGGCTTTGTTCTGCTACGTCGGTGCGGAGGTAATCTCGGGCGATACGATCATTAACTACGGTAAGGCCATTGGCTTTGGCAATGACGAAGCCAAGTACTTTACCGAATATACGCTTTACGGCCTGCTGGCGGGCTATTTACTCGGCATTGTGGCCATCCCGCGCTGGATTTCGCAACAGAACGCCCTCCGCTTTGGTATGATTCTAGCCCTGATTTTAACAACGGGTGCGCTACTTACCGATGGATTCACCTCCGTATTGTGCATTGCGTTACTTGGGTTTGCCATTGCTCCCGCCTGGCCTGCGATCTGGCCTCTGGCCCTCAACCGGCTCGGGAAGTTTACCAAGATCGGCTCCGCGCTGCTCATCATGGCCATTGCGGGAGGAGCCTTACTTCCTCCATTACACGGCTACCTATTTGACCACTTAAGCCCTAAAACGGCCTATGCACTGTTGCTGCCGCTATTTGGGTTTATCCTGTATTACGCCACAGTCGGCTACAAGAAGACGAGTTGGTAGTCTTTATAAACAATGACTGCGTCTACCCCCGGTCGTATCTGCCTTTTCGGCGAGCATCAGGATTATCTGGGTTTGCCGGTTATAGCCGCGGCCATTTCCCGACGAATCGACCTGAACGCCCGACAGGTCGCCAGCCCCGGGTTTCGTTTAAATTTGCCCGACATTCACAGTTTCATCGACATTCCATTTGATGGTCGACCGCTACCTTACCCGCAGGACCGCGACTACTTTCGGTCGGCGGTAAACGTCTTGCTGCGGGAAGGCTATACATTTTCAAAGGGCATTCAAGGCGAAGTGCACGGCAACATTCCGATCAACTCGGGCACGTCGAGTTCGTCGGCGCTCCTTGTCACGTGGCTCAACGTACTAACGCAACTGGCCGATGAGCCTCGTCAGCTGACTCCCGAACGGTTGGCTGAACTAGCCTACATGGCCGAGGTGCTGGAGTTTGGCGAACCTGGCGGCATGATGGATCATTACGCTACCGCCGTCGGCCACGTAATTTACCTCGCTTCAACCCCGACGATACAATTGCTTGAGCTGACTCCTCAATTAGGTTCGTTTGTACTGGGCGACTCGCTCGAACCAAAGGACACGCTTGGTATTTTGAAGCGGGTGAAATTTGGTATGCTCGACATTCTGGCGCGGCTTCAGGACATCAATCCTATGTTCTCGTTGCATCATTCTTCAATTACGGAGGCCACGGAGTTTAAAGATATTCTTACCAAAGACGAGTACATCCTCCTCAAAGGGAATCTGGCCAATCGCGACATTCTTGCTCAGGCGATGGCTGTGCTGCAGGCCCCGGTCCTCGATCATACTCAGTTTGGGCAGCTCCTCACCGATCACCAGGCTAACCTACGCGACGCCCAACGAATAAGCACCCCTAAAATTGACCGAATGCTCGATGCTGCTTTGAACGCCGGAGCGTTGGGCGGCAAAATTAACGGCTCGGGTGGAGGTGGTTGCATGTTCGTTTATGCCCCTGATAAACCAGAAGCTGTAGCCGAAGCCATCGAACGAGTTGGCGGAAAAGCATACGTAATCTCGGTAGACAAAGGTACAGTCAGTACGCAGTAAGATCAGATTGCCCTCTTGGCTATATAACGTATTTACCTCGTTGTCCCAATTTTAGCCGCTCGCTGCGCCGGGAACCAGGAGGTTAATATGGTGATCAAGACGACCAGTACAACCGTGAGCACGATATCGCTGGTGTCAAGGCGAACGGGATAAGCATCAATGATCGAGCTTTCGGTGCCGAGTCGAATGAATCCGTACTGTTCCTGCGCCAGACAGATGAGCACGCCCAGGATTAAGCCTGTGACAGCACCTGTCAACGCAATAATTGCCCCTTCGGTGAGGTAGATGCGACGTACTAAACCCGATGTAGCGCCCAGCGCAAACATGATTTTAATGTCTTCCTTTTTCTCAACCACCAGCATCGACAGCGAGAAGAAAATATTGATCGAGGCTACCAGGATGATGAATCCAAGCGTGACAGCTACCAGTAATTTCTCGATGCGGATGGTTCGATACAGGTCCGTATTGAGGTCGTCGCGGCTCTGCACAGTCAGCTTATCGCCCACCACCTGCTGCAAGGCTGCTTTAGCCTGGTTCTCGTTCGTTCCCGGTCGCAACTGTATTTCCAGACTCGTCACTTCATTGGGTGCATAGCCAAACAGGGTTCGAGCCGTAGCCAGCGGGGCCAGCACAAAATTGTCGTATTTGGATTCGATAAAAAAGACGCCTGCTACCGTCATTCGCTCCCGGTTGAAAGCGTCTGGATTGAGGATGTTGAATGACTGCCCACTTTGCGGATACAAAATCTCCAAAGGGGTTAAAATGTCAATCAGCGAAATACTCAGGTCATTTCGAACGCCTTCTGCCACCACGGCATAATTGACATTGTTACGACGTAGTAACAACTTACCCTCCAGCAGGGCCGAATCGAGCTGCTGGCGCTGAAGATAGCTATCGTCTACCCCCTTTAGTCGAACCACCGTTTGGGCGTTGTCGTAGAGCGCCAGCGCATTATCCTGCGCCACGGCCGTTACTAAGCTCACGTCTGACGTCTGGCGCAGGCGAGTAAGCAATTCGGGCGAAGCCAAAAACCGCTTCCCTTGCTTGGGAAAGACCGTCATATCGGCTTCAAACGTCTTAAATATTTGCCGGTTCAACTCCTCCATGCCGTTGAAAACTGACAGCACAACAACCAGCGCCATGGTGCCAACACCGACGCCCAGCATAGACAAGATGGACAACCAGCTAATGAAACTGCGCTTCTTTTTCGAGAAAAAATACCGGCGGGCAATCCAATTCGGGAGATTCATTTCTAAAGAGTGAAAGAGTGAATGAGCGAAAGAGTGATCAGCGTCATTAATTCTTTCGCTCATTCACTCCGCTTCGGCGCGGGGCGGCCCGTGCCGTCCGATTTCATTTCTTCACCCCTCGTCTTCGTCTTCCTCCGGTGCGGGGGGAATCTCCAGACCGGCGAACAGTTTATCCATTTTGTCGGCGTATTCGGCCGTGTCGTCCATGAAAAAGCTTAGCTCGGGCACGATCCGGAGTTGATGGCGCACCCGGTCGCCGAGGTGCTGCCGGATGGTTTTACCCTTCTCCCGAATGCTATCCAATAGTACTTCTTTGTTTTTGGTAGCCAGAAAACTAAGGTAAACACGGGCCACGCTCAGATCGGGGGAGACGCGCACACTGGTGACGGTGATGAAGGCGCCATTGAACAAATGAGGCACGTCACGCTGAAAAATTTCACTCAGATCTTTCTGCAACTGCCGGGCTACTTTCTGCTGTCGTTTCGATTCCATAAGGGTGTACGTAGGTAATAAGTTGAACGGTAGAATGGTCGAATAGTTTATGTTCCTTCGAACGGTCCAACGATTGGTTGCAAACCATTCCGTTGACTCCTTACACCAATTACCTCTCCGCAAATATCCGTAGGTTTTTCCGTTCTGCCGAAATTGACTGTAATTTCGCAAAGTAGTCAAGCCAGTTGATGAGCGAACGAGTGAGCCAGTTGAAGAGATATCTTAAGTGGCCAACTTATTGACTGGTCTGGGCACGACCTGACTAATTGACTAATTACTGCTTTGTTACGTTTCTTTCGTTCGTATTATCCTTATCAATACGTCAGCCTGTTAGGATTACTCTTACTCGTTAGGCTGCCCTTGCTGCTGCATCCATTTCCGCTTCTGATTCCGGAGTTAAACTGGATGCTAGTTGGCGAGCAGATGAGTCAGGGCCATCTGCTCTACCGCGACATTTGGGACAGCATCAGTCCGCTGTCGGCGCTGGCATATTGGGGTTTGGACACGGTCTTTGGCCGGTCGCCATTAGCCCTGCACGGGGCCGCAACCGCCGTGTCGGTTTTCCAGATTGTGTATTTCAATTACGTCACCAACAACCGTGACGTGTATCCCGACCGATCGTTTTGGCCGGGGCTGATTTACATGCTCTTTTTGCACTTGTCGTTTGATTGCCTCACCCTTTCGCCGGTCTTGATGTCGACGAGCTTTCTGTTGTTGGCCTTCGGGACACTCATTAAACAGATGGATCGGCGCGGAGCGACCGACGAAGTGTTTGAAGTAGGCTTTTACATCGGTATTGCGGCCCTGTTTTATCTTCCGTCGGCCTTGTTTATACTCTGGGCATCGCTGTCGTTACTTTTCTTCACCGGCACTACCTTTCGTCAGCACTCATTAACGTTGTTCGGCTTCATTTTTCCGATTGCGGCCACCCTTCTGTTGTACTACCTCTGGGACGGTCTCGACGATTTCAATCGGAATCTGCTGGCCTCTGTCTTTCGGGTCAGGCAATATTCGCTGTCTGATTTCCAGTCTTTGTTTGCATCATTATTGATTCCATTAGGTCTGGGCGTGCTGGGCTTTTTGAGCCTATTTAACACCACAAGCCGCTACGTTAATTTTCAGCAACGTGTGCAGCAAATTATGATGATCTGGTTTGTGACAGCCTTTATAACCATCGCTCTGATGCCGTTTCTGGCCCCGATGTTGTTCTTAAGCTTTGTGCCGCCCATGGCTTATTTTGCGTTTTATTATTTCGAGAACGTTCGTAAACCCTGGATGGCGGAGCTCGGTTTTTCGGTAGCGTTTGGCTTAATGCTTCTGTTATTTTACCAGGGCGCTTTAGGCTTGATTCCGGGGGCCGAGTTGGGTCGGTTGAGTAGCCTGCAAGTAAAGGACTCTCCCCTACCAGCTGACATTCGAGATCAACATGTGCTGATCATTGGCGAAGACCTGAGCGCCTACCGCCAAAACCGGCCTGCCACCCCTTACCTCAATTGGGATTTGGCTAAATACGACCTGAAGAACCTCGACAACTACGAAGCGGTTATCAACGTATTCGACCATTTTCGGCAGGACCCGCCCGATTATATCGTTGATCGGGAAAACGTAGTGGAAAAGTTATTTCAACGGGCGCCAGCGCTGGCTAGCCAGTACGAAAAAACGGCTACCTCAGGCGTGTACAAACGAAAAATGAGTGCTAAGTTGTGAACGGATATATTCACGACTATTAAACGATTCCATTTACTAACTATCATGCCCACCTACTCATTTACCAACAAAAGAACCAACCTCTACATTTTTCTGAGTGCGGTTTTCCTGACCAACGCCCTGGTCGCCGAAATTATCGGGGTAAAGATTTTTTCGGCCGAAACCTTACTCGGCACGAAACCAGCACAAATTCATCTGTTCGGCGATTTTGTGCTCGATTTCAACCTCACCGCCGGGGCTGTGATCTGGCCGTTTGTGTTCATTACGTCAGATATCATTAATGAATATTTTGGCAAAGCCGGGGTTCGACGCATTTCGTTCCTGACAGCTGGCTTTGTGGCCTACAGTTTTTTGATTATTTACGCCGTCACGACACTGCCGCCCGCTCAGTTTTGGCTGGATGTCAATGCCAAAGATGCCGCCGGAAACCCAATTAATATTAACAATGCCTTCCAGATGATTTTCCGTCAGGGCTTGGGCATCATTATTGGCTCATTGACGGCCTTTTTGATTGGGCAGATTCTGGATGCGTCGGTGTTTCAGTATCTGCGCAAGATTACCGGAAGCCGCAAAATCTGGCTCCGGGCAACGGGATCAACGCTGGTTTCGCAGCTCATCGACTCTTTTGTCGTATTGGGCATTGCGTTTTACGTGTTCGGCAATTGGTCACTGACCCAGGTGCTGGCCGTGGGTATCATCAATTACCTCTACAAAGCCACGACTGCTGTCATTCTAACACCCCTGCTATACGTAGCGCACTTCTTTATTGACCGTTATTTAGGCAAAGAACACGCCGAAGAATTGGCCAATGAATCGGCGATGAGCAGTTTTATGTAAGTTCTCTCCGCCAGTTATCGAGCAGCACCGCCGTGGCGATTCCTACATTCAATGATTCTGCTTCACCGTAGCGGGGAATGGTTACTTTTTGCGTAACAAAGGCTTCTACCTCCGGCCGAATGCCGTTCGATTCGTTGCCCATCACGAGGTAACCGCCCGAGCCAAACGATAATGTGTGTACGTCTTCGCCATCAAGAAAAGCGCCGTACACAGGGAGATTAGGTTGTTGGGCCAGAAACTGAACGATGTCTCCGTACCACCACGACACCCGTGTAAAAGAGCCCTTACTGGCTGATATAACTTTAGGGTTATAGACATCCGCTGTGGTTTCGGAGCACAAAATTTTACGAATGCCATACCAGTCGGCAATCCGCAGAATTGTACCGAGGTTACCCGGATCTCGAATGTCATCCAGAATTAAAACGATTTCTTCCGGGTCGGCCACTAACGGGCGGTTCTGTTTCGTTCTTACCACGGCCAGAGCCGCGTTATTACTCTCGAGCGTACCGATTCGTTCCAGGTCGGCCGGTGAGGCAATTTCGACCGGCGTTCGTTGGTGGTCTGTTAAGCGAACGTTTTCTTTGTAAAATACTTCGGTCGCTACGACCAGTTCAATCTCAAAATTAGATTGCAGCACCTCCTGAACGCTCTTGGCTCCTTCCACTAGAAATGCACCGTGCTGTTGCCGGTATTTTTTCTGGTGCAATGACTGAATGTATTTGATTTGATTTTTGGAAAGCATGAAGTGGATGTACGATTTGCGAACTGGACGCCGTAACGGTGCGAGTAACGATCTAACCAGACAACGACGTATTATAACGGGTTCTGGTTTATTCGTAATTCGCGCCATGTACCGCTACGTTGGACCGTTCGTGTTTCTTGTTCTGTCCTTGTCAGGGTGTTTAAGTTCTAAACAGTTACGCAACAACGAGTATATCTTAACCTCTCAGACGATCCGGGGGAACCGTGCCATCACTAATGAAGAGTTGGAAAGCCTGATTCCCCAAAAACCCAACCGCCGAATCTTAGGGCTACCCATCACGCCCCCACTTTGGTTTTACCAGCTTGGCCAGCGTCGGTACAACCGGGAGGCCGCCTTACGCGATCTGGAAGCCAAAACTAACGAATTCGAGCAGCAAAGTCAGCAACTGGCTAATCAACCTCGGGCACTTAAGAAACTAAATCGCCAATATCGCCGACGGTTAAACCGGCTTCGCCAGAGAGCTGAAGAAGGCAACTGGGTAATGCGTAATCTGGGCGAACCTCCTTCCTATTTTTCTGAAAATGACGCCCGCTCAAATGCGGGTAAAATGCAAAAGTATTTAGCTGATAAGGGTTTTTTCAACGCCACCACCGCTTACAAACTAGACACCCTACGCAGGCGCCAGATCCGGGTTACCTATCTAATTAGTGAGAAGATTGAGTTTTACGTACGTAACGTCGTCTACGAAATAGCCGATCCCCGCGTAGACTCCATTGTTCGGCAGTCGCTCAACAGTTCGCTCATAAAGTCGAGTGACCGGTTTGATTTTGATAAACTGTCTGCTGAAAAAGTACGTATTGAGTCGCTCCTGCGCGACCAAGGGTACTACGCATTCTCCCGGCAGTACATCCGAGTGGGCGACATAGATACGACTCGGTATCAGAACGAACGACTTTCAGAGCTTGATTCGGTACGCCGTAATCTTAACGTTTTTATCCAGATTGTAAACCCACCGGGTCAATTGGCTCACCCGGTTTACCGCATTGGTGATGTTGAAGTGCGGATCAGCCCTGACGAAACCCAGCCATCCGCAGCAACGGCTGGGTTAGACACGGTTAGGCGAAATGGCATCACATACCTTCTGGGCGGACGAAACATCTCATCCCGGCTGCTGGACGCAAAAATTCTGTTACGACCGGGTCAGCTTTATAGCCAGACAAAATACCGGGACACGCAACGCCAACTGTTTCTGCTGAATCAGTTCAAGTTTGTTAATCTCAACTTTATCGACACGACAGCCCGACGGCTGCGGACGCTGATTACGGCGACTCCACTGGACAAATATGAAGCCACGGCGGAAGGCGGCATCACGGTATTGTATCAGAACCAGGGCTATCCGGGCGGCTTTGGCAACTTAATTTTTAGGGCACGTAATCTGTTTGGTGGTCTGGAAACGTTCGAAACATCATTGCGATATGGTATAGAGGCCCAGACCGGTTTTGTTGATAATGAAGTATATAGAGCTTATGAGTTAGGCATATCCAGCTCGCTTACCTTTCCACAGCTGTTACTGCCGGGCCGTTTTCGATTCCGATTTAATCCCTACGCTCCCCGTACTCAAGTCAGTTTAGGTTTTACAAATACGTTCCGACCGGACTTTCAGCGGACAAACCTCCGGACTACGTTGGCTTACTCCTGGCAATTATCTTCGACAAAACAATTTAACGTATTACTCGCTGACATCAGCTACCTACGCACTTTTTATCCGAATACTATTATTGGACGCTCATTTGAGCAGTTTGTACAGCAGCAGCAGGAACAAGGCAGTACCATCTATCTAGCCTACCGCAATGCGTTCGTATCTGGCATAAGCGGTACCTACACCTACAATACCAATGTATCTGGCAAAAACCATCGCGCTAATTTTTTCAGAGTCACGGTTGAATCTGGGGGAACAACGCTTAATCTGTTAAATGCTGCGTTTGCTCGGGAGCTTTTCGACAACGACGGGCCTCTTTTCTACAAATACCTGCGAGGTAACATCGACTACCGCTATTACATGCCCCTGCGTCCCCGAACAACCTTAGCTTTTCGGATTAACACAGGCTTAGCAGTTGGATACGCCCCGAACGGTGCTGTACCTTACGAAAAGCTATTCTTTGCCGGTGGAAGCAACAGCATTCGGGCTTGGCTCCCACGCCGGTTAGGTCCTGGTTCTGCCTTCCCGTATATCGATAACCCAAACATTCCGTCGTTTAAAGATCCTCCGCGGCAAGAACAGTTCGACTACCGGTTTGAACAGCCGGGTAATATCTTGCTGGAGGGCTCAGCCGAGTTACGAGGCAGGTTATTTCACTTATTTGGTGACGTAAACGGGGCCATATTTGTTGATGCGGGTAACGTTTGGACACTACGTGATAATCCAATTCGGGCAGGCGATGTGTTTCGGCTCAATACGTTCGTTCCACAAATTGCCGTCGGTACTGGAGTTGGGCTCCGGTTTGATTTCTCGTTCTTTATTATTCGTTTCGACGGCGGTATTAAAGTTTGGGACCCGGCACGACGGTACCCAGGAGTTGATAATCAGATCATTGACGAACGATTCTTGTTACCTAAGTTCTCGCTGGGCAAGTTGTCGAAAGGCCCTAATCCATTGGTTATTAACTTCGGTATTGGCTATCCTTTTTAGCCCTACAGTCAGCCATTCAATAGCAAATCTTAAGAGATTTTAACGAGCGTTTCCTGCCAAAATGACAGCATGTTTAGCCTTTCTTCGTAAATTTGCGAATCAGTTGGCCAGTTACTCAGTTCAATCAGCCGTTGCTAGATAACACTTAGTTACGTCCAATACCTAGCCAGCTGATTAACTGATTCATTACTATGACGCTCATTCCCGAGTTAACCATATTACAACCCGCTGACAAGGAGCAAATTGACCTGCCGCGTACGTCGGAAGAGGAATTGGCAGTGGGTAAAAAACGGCTTTACATTGAAAGCTACGGCTGCCAGATGAACTTCGCCGATAGCGAGATCGTCGCGGCCGTCATGCGGAACGCTGGATTTGCTACCACTTCATCCGCCGAAGATGCTGACCTGATCTTTCTGAACACCTGCGCAATTCGCGATAACGCCGAGCAGAAGGTACGTAACCGACTGAAGCACCTGACCGGTCTCAAACGCCAGAAGCCGGAGTTACTCGTTGGCATGCTTGGCTGTATGGCTGAGCGGCTGAAGACCAAGCTACTCGAAGAAGAAAAGGTAGTCGATATTGTAGCCGGTCCTGATGCCTACCGCGACATTCCCAAGCTGGTTGAAGAGGCTGAATCAGGCCAGAAAGCGGTGAACGTATTTTTGTCGCGGGAGGAAACCTACGCTGATATTTCACCAATTCGCCTGAATTCAAACGGCGTAACGGCCTTCGTTTCCATCATGCGGGGGTGCGACAATATGTGCAGTTTCTGCGTTGTACCTTTCACGCGCGGCCGGGAGCGTAGCCGTGACCCGCACAGCATCGTTCGTGAGGCACAGGATCTCTTCGACCGGGGCTATCGCGAAGTGACGCTTCTGGGTCAGAATGTGGATAGTTATAAGTGGGAAGATACCCCCCCTGCCCCCCCTACGAGGGGGGGAGTTGCTGACGCGGGGAATCCCCCCCTCGTGGGGGGGGCAGGGTCGGTTAACTTTGCCCAGCTGCTGGAACGTGTCGCTCAAATTCATCCGGATTTACGGGTTCGGTTCTCCACATCGCACCCAAAAGATATTACGGATGACGTATTGCACACAATGGCCCGCTATGACAACATCTGCAAATACATCCACCTGCCCGCCCAAAGTGGCAACAGCCGGGTGTTGAAGCTGATGAACCGGACGTATGACCGGCCCTGGTACATTGAAAAAATCAACAGCATCCGCCGAATCCTGGGCGACGATTGCGGTATTTCGACGGACATGATTTCGGGTTTCTGTACCGAAACCGAAGAAGAGCATCAGGAGTCATTATCGCTAATGGATTACGTTCGGTATGACTACGCGTACATGTTCGCCTATTCGGAACGGCCCGGTACGCTGGCGGCAAAAAAATACGCAGATGATATTCCGGAGGACGTCAAAAAACGGCGGCTGAACGAAATCATCGCCCGTCAATTAGAACATTCAGCAGCGCGGAATCAGCGGCACATTGGGCAAGTTCAACGCGTACTGATCGAAGGGCCGTCTAAACGCTCCGACGACTTCCTCTGCGGTCGAAATGACCAGAATAAAATGGTTGTTTTTCCCAAAGGCGACCATCAGAAAGGCCAATATGTCAACGTTCGGGTGACCGAATGCACTTCGGCAACGTTGTTGGGAGAAGTGATTAACAGTTAACAGCTAACCAGTGAGCAGCTAACAGTGATGAGTCAATACACAGACTGTTCGCTGCTGGCTGTTGACTGCTCACTGACTTATGAATACTCAAGAAATTCAAAGCGTTAAACAACGCTTCGGCATAATTGGTAATGCACCGGCACTGAACTACGCCATTAACGTAGCGATGCAGGTGGCCGCTACTGACCTAACCGTACTCATCACGGGTGAGAGCGGTAGTGGTAAAGAATCGTTTTCTAAAATCATTCATAGCCTAAGTGCCCGTAAGCACGGTCAATTTATTGCGATCAACTGCGGGGCCATTCCTGAAGGTACGATTGATTCGGAATTGTTCGGTCATGAAAAAGGCTCGTTCACAGGAGCGGTCGACTCCCGGAAGGGCTATTTTGAGACAACCAACGGCGGCACCATCTTTCTGGATGAAATCGGCGAAATGCCATTGGGTACGCAAGCCCGACTATTACGTGTCCTCGAAAACGGCGAGTTTATCCGGGTTGGTTCTTCAAAGACACAAAAGACAGATGTACGGGTGGTTGCCGCTACGAACGTCAACCTGATGGATGCCGTTGAGAAGGGCAAGTTTCGGGAAGACTTGTATTACCGGCTTAATACAGTACCCATTTACGTACCACCCCTGCGCGAACGCGGCACTGACATCGAACTACTATTCCGCAAATTCACGACCGACTTCGCCGAGCGTTACCGCATTAAGCCGCTGCAATTAACGGAGGGAGCCAAGCAGGTGTTGATGAACTTTCCGTTTCCGGGTAATATTCGTCAACTGAAAAACATAGCGGAGCAGATTTCCATCCTCGAATCGGAGCAGAACAAACCGATTGAGGCTGATACCCTACTAAAATATTTACCTCAGTCGCAGCAGCCTAACCGAGCGCTCGCCTTGTTTCCGCAAGCTAACGGAAGTACCAATTCCGATAACTTCTCGGAGCGCGAGATACTGTACAAAGTACTCTTCGATATGCGCCGGGACGTCAACGATCTCAAGAAACTGGTCCGCGACGTACTGGGGAGCGACCAGGACAATCGGCAGATTCTCAACAATCACAAAGATCTGTTTGACTCTATTGCGCCCGATAGTGATAATCGGTCAGGAGGTGATGCTAACGTTACCCGTTTCTTACCCGCTATAAACGGCTCAGCCCGCTCTGAAACCCCACCCCCACCTTCGGAAACCTATGGCAGTCATCCCCCTGTCCAGATTTTTGATGATGTCGACAGTGACATTAACGATGTAACGGTAGAAGATGTCACCCACGAAACCGAAGACGACGAATCGCTCTCGCTCGAACGCCAGGAGAAAGAAATGATTTTGAAAGCGCTACGTCGTAATAATAACAAACGAAAGTATGCTGCCCAGGCACTCGGTATCTCCGAGCGAACGTTATACCGAAAGATTAAACAATATGAAATTGACGAAGAATAAATCTCAGGTTTCATTTAACAGCCAGCAGCCAGCAACGGCTTATTGGCAATGGCGATTCCTGTTACTCATAAGATTATGGATGGGTTTGCTCATGACTGTCGGCTGTTCACTGCTGACCGTTAGCTGTGGCGTTTATTCGTTCACGGGTACGACCCTATCGCCGGATATTAAAACGGTAACTGTAAATAATTTCACCTTGGCTACGGCCGGAGGCCCCGCCAACTTACCCTTAACGTTCAACGAGCGCCTGAAGGAATACTATCAGCGTTACACCAACCTGAAAGTTGTGCCTAACAACGGCGACATGGTGCTGGAAGGCAACATAACGGGTTATGACTTATTAGCGGTGGCCCCTACCGCCCAGGACCAGGCGGGTGTTAACCGCTTGCAGATTACAGTGCTGGCTCGTTTCTACAATAATAAAGACGAGAGCAAAAACTTTGAGCAGTCGTTTTCTTTTTACCAGGACTTTCCGCAGAATCAAACCCTCAGCCAAAATGAAAGTCGACTGGTACCCAGAATCCTAGATCAGATCGTCCTGGATATCTTTAATAAAACAGCCGCCGACTGGTAAAAGATTTACGAGATGCGAAGTGCGATTTTCGCCGTAAAGAAGTACTTTCGCATGGCTGCTGTGCAGAATCACCCACTTCACAAATCCTAATTCGTAACTCGTAAATTATTCCTCTTTCCGTGCTGGCACTTGACAAAGAAACGTTTTCCTATTGGGTCACGCATCCTGACGACCTCACTGCCACTGATTTCACTCAGTTGCAGGAAAGTCTGCAAGCCTATCCGTACTGTCAGGCTTTGTACACGTTAACGGCGAAGGCGGCTTCGGTTCACCAGCGGAGCCAGACCGTTACGTACATTCGTCAGGCAGCCGCATACGCGTTAAGCCGCAACGCCTTGCGTAAACTCATTGACAACGAGTTCCAGTGGTCCGAAAACTTACTTACGAAGCTGAATCAGTTGTCGGCCACCCACGTTCCGATTCCCGACGACTATCAGCAGGAAAGCTACGCGCTCTTCAAATCAAAAGCGGGGCTCAGCAACGGCTTTCCCCGGCTACCGCTACTACGCTTGCCCGGCCAGGCAGAACCCGAGCCCAAAGCAACTATCCCAACACCCGAAGATCCAACACTGGCGGAAACCAATTTACAGAACGATCTTGCTCTGATTGCCGAAGCGGCTCCCGTAGAACCTAATCTCTCTCCGGCCGATATTGAGCGCCAACGCCAGCTGGACCTGATTGATAACTTCATTAAGAAAGAGCCACGTATCTCGCCGATACGTGCCAAACTTAGCGAACCGCTCGATCAGGAAGACCTTACGAAGCGCAGTAAGCCTGTGGGCGGAGGCTTTGTGACCGAGAGTTTCGCGAAAATTCTGGAAAAACAGGGGAAAATTGACAAAGCCCGCGAAATCTATGAGAAGCTAATAGTGAAAAATCCCGAGAAAAAAGCGTACTTTGCGGCAAAAATGGCTGAATTAGAGAGAAGTCCGAACCCAGCAAACGAATAGTTTCACTTCTTCTTTAGGTCTAAAACGCATTAACCGAACATTTAGAAACTTTTTACATGGTAACGGCAACTATTGTCATCATTTGCATTCTCACCGTCTTGTTGATTCTGATTGTGCTCATTCAAAACTCAAAAGGTGGAGGACTCGCTGGCGAGTTTGGCGGACTGGGCTCAAACCAATTGATGGGCGTTAAGAAAACAACGGATCTTCTCGAACAGATCACCTGGGGCCTAGGCGTAGGTGTTATGGTGCTTTCGCTGGCCTCTTACATCATGGTTGACCGCAATGCGGCTACTGGTGTAAACAGCGTTAACGTAGACCGGGCACAGACTCAAACCCTGCCGGGCGCAGCGGCTCCAACTCCTGCCCCAAATGCAGCTAACGGCGCAGCACCAAGTCAGGCCGCTCCGGGACGGTCCGATGCTTCGGCGCCGACACCGGGTGCTTCGACTTCCGCGCTGACACCACAGAAATAAACTAAAAGGAACATGATTGAAAAAGCTCCGGCGATCACGTCGGAGCTTTTTTTATAAAATCAATTTAACTCCCTACGCCACAGCCTGTGCCAGTAATTGCCGGGCAATGGGCAACAAGGTTTCCTGCACGGGATAGGTTCGTCGGCTTTCGAGCATAAACGTTGCCGGATTAGGCAAATGCCGATGGCGCCGGATTAAATCGAGCTTGAGGTTCTCGAAGGTGGTAGCCAGACCTTTCCGGATAGCTTCCACGAACTGCAACTGCACCAAGCGCCCGCCCGGCTCCTGCTCCGAATATAACGTCAGGCAGAAATAGTATACCTGCGTTTCGGACTGATTGGTCGCATGCAGGAACAGATAGCCTTCCTCCGGCCGCAAAGGCATTAAGCCAATCGGCGTCAGCATAAGCGATGTAGCAATATCAGCCCAACGCTGTTGCCCTTCTGTCAACATAGCCTGAAAGCGAGGCAAAGCAAAATTCATGATTTCATCCACCTCAGCCATAAACTCATCGTCCGTTACCTCAGATTTGTATTCAATTCGAGGTGGCGGCCCCGTAATCCCACTAACTCGCTTGGGGAAAGCGGCATTTAACGTACCTTTGCCCCTCGAAAACCGGACACCGGCGTCGTAATGACTCCGTAAGTCCGGTAAATCAGGACAAAGTTTGTTCTCGTCGAAATTCTGTCGAACGGCCTGTAGATATGCCAAGACGACATACTTTTGGTATTCGGCATCAAGCCAGTTTTGGGTGAACCAGTCAGACTGCAATTTTTTCATAGACGCAGGTAAGTCGCTTTGCCAGCGTATTAATAAGTCAAGATAACGAATAAACGGCAATTTGCCAAATTCTGTTTGTCGGAATTAGGCAACAAACGTATGAACAATAACTGAAGTCCTGACTGGCAGACTGTCAGAAAAAATCCTGAAATTTTGACAGTTTAGCGCATTGGCACAGAAATTGGCGGGGCTGACAGCGTCGTGTGATGCATTACACAACTAGTTAATAACCTTAATCAACTCATTATCATGGTAGCAGAAACGGAAAGCGTTAAAGTGAACGTGAAACCGCTGGCTGATCGGGTGCTGGTAGAAGCAGCTCCTGCTGAAGAAAAAACCTCGTTCGGGATTATCATCCCTGACACGGCAAAGGAGAAACCCCAGCGCGGTACAGTCGTAGCCGTTGGTGCGGGCAAGAAAGATGAGCCGCTGACGGTACAGGTGGGCGATACAGTGTTGTACGGCAAATATGCTGGTACGGAAATCACTGTTGATGGGAAAGAGTACCTCATCATGCGCGAATCCGACATTTTCGCGATTCTTTAATTCTCAGGCTTTGCTTGGACAAAGCGGACGTTTTTTGTAATCCAAAACGATTAAAACAAAATGGCTAAGAAAATTTTCTTCGATACCGAAGCCCGTGAGCGTATCAAAAAGGGTGTAGATACCCTGGCCGACGCTGTAAAAGTAACCCTAGGTCCTAAAGGCCGAAACGTAATTCTGGACAAGAAGTTCGGCTCACCTGCCATCACCAAAGACGGTGTAACGGTTGCTAAAGAAATTGAACTGAAAGACGCCATGGAGAACATGGGCGCTCAGTTAGTAAAAGAAGTGGCTTCAAAAACGGCTGATTCAGCTGGTGACGGTACCACAACAGCAACGGTTCTGGCGCAGGCGATCTACTCGATCGGCGCAAAGAACGTAGCGGCTGGTGCTAACCCAATGGACCTCAAGCGGGGTATCGATAAAGCGGTTCTGGCTGTAACGGCTAATTTGTCGGAGCAGGCACAAACGGTTGGTGACGATTTCGGCAAAATCGCGCAGGTAGCTACTATCTCGGCTAACCACGACGAAGAAATCGGTACCATGATTGCCGAAGCCATGAAAAAAGTAGGCAAAGAAGGTGTTATCACGGTTGAAGAAGCTCGCGGTACCGAAACGGAAGTTAAAACCGTTGAAGGTATGCAGTTTGACCGCGGTTACCTGTCACCCTACTTCGTAACGAACACAGAGAAAATGGAGGCCGAACTCGACCGTCCGTTCATCCTGATTTCGGAGAAGAAAGTATCTTCAATGAAAGAGCTGCTGCCCGTTCTGGAGCAGGTTGCTCAAACCGGCCGTCCGCTGTTGATCATCGCCGAAGATGTTGATGGTGAAGCGCTGGCTACACTGGTAGTAAACAAAATTCGGGGTGCGCTGAAAGTTGCCGCCGTGAAGGCTCCGGGCTTTGGCGATCGACGGAAAGCTATGCTGGAAGACATCGCTATTCTAACGGGTGGCCAGGTCATCAGCGAAGAGCGTGGCTTCAAACTCGAAAACGCTTCGATTGATTACCTCGGTCAGTGTGAAAAAATCCTCATCGATAAAGATAACACGACGATTGTAAACGGTGTTGGTCAGAAAGAAGACATCACCGGTCGTGTGAATCAAATCAAAGCCCAGATCGAGAACACAACGTCAGATTACGACCGCGAGAAATTGCAGGAGCGTTTGGCCAAACTTTCGGGTGGTGTGGCTATTCTTTACATCGGTGCTGCCACTGAAGTAGAGATGAAAGAGAAAAAAGACCGCGTTGACGATGCGCTGCACGCGACTCGCGCTGCCGTTGAAGAAGGTATCGTAACCGGTGGTGGTATTGCGCTGATTCGCGCTATCCCAGCGCTGGACGCTGTCAACTCGATCAACGAAGACGAGAAAACCGGTATCAACATCATCCGCCAGGCTTTAGAATCACCATTGCGCACGATCGTAGCTAACGCCGGTGGCGAAGGTTCGGTTGTTGTCAACAAGGTGAAAGACGGTCAGGGTGGTTTCGGCTACAACGCGAAGAACGACACGTTCGAAGATCTGTTCGCAGCCGGTATCATCGACCCGAAAAAAGTAACTCGTCTGGCGTTGGAAAACGCAGCTTCAATCGCTGGCTTACTGCTCACAACTGAGTGTGTAATTGCCGACGAGCCAGAAGAAACTCCGGCTGGCGCTGGTGCAGGTATGCACGGCGGTGGCGGTATGGGTGGCATGATGTAATTCATCGCCTTGTTAATACCAAAAACAAAAAGGCCCTCAGTCGAAAGATTGAGGGCCTTTTTGTTTAGTTACATCCATTTACTTTTCAGGCCTTAATTTAGACGATTCGGTTGAGTTTCTCCCTTCTCCCCTGCACACGCCCAATAAGTTTGTCTCGCTAAACACAGCAGACAAACAGCATGAAAAAGACAGTTGGGGCATTGGGCATTTTGGCCGTGCTGCTTGGCATCGGGTTCTGGCTCGCCCACAATCAGCAAACGCAGCAGGCGCAGGTTCAGGCTGCAGCCCGTCCGTTCCCCGTGACGGTGGCCGTTGAACCAGTTCGTCGGCAATCGTTGACGACCGAAACCGAGTACATCGGCCAAAGCACGTTCTGGCGCGAGGTGCCGATGACGGCCACAACGCAGGGCATCGTCCGGGAACTGTACGTCCGACTTAACGGAACGGTACGAGCAGGACAGCCTTTGTTAAAGGTAGACTCCGACGTAAACGAAGCCTCACTAGCGGTCGCCGAAGCGACACTCGCTAAAGTGCGGCAGGATTTAGCCCGCTACGAAACGCTGCAACGTGAAAACAACATTGCAGGCAACGAGGTCGAAAATGCCCGTTTACAGGTTCGCAATGCAGAGTTTCAGCTGACGTCTATTCGTAAGCAGGTTAGCGATGCGCTCATCAAAGCGCCGATCGGGGGTGCCATCACCGAAAAGCCCATCGAGCGGGGTATGTATATTGCACCGGGTACACCCTTAGCCACAATCACCGACGTATCGGCGGTTAAAGTAACCATCAGTGTTCCCGAAACGGAGCTTACTGATTGGTCAATTGGCCGCACAGTACCGGTCGAGTTTGAAGCGTATCCGAGCGTATCGTTTCGGGGAACGGTGCATCACATCGGGCTGAAAGGCGGAGACGCTAACTCTACAGCCGGAACTTCCGCTCCGGGAACATCGACTCCTGGCCGTTTTCCGGTCGAAATTCGGGTGGCTAACAGCCGCGCCGATGCTCCGTTGCGGCAATATCCATTGCGGTTGGGTATGACGGCCCACGTTAGCCGCAAAAGTAGGTCGGCGGCATCTGCACTAACCATTCCTCGGACGGCCCTCATTCAGAACGATGGTACAACTGCCGTCTATGTCCTGCAAGGGCAACAGGTTCGACTACGTCCCATTCAGACGAGCGGTCAGATAGGTACGGATCTCATTGTACAACAAGGTTTGCAAGCCGGTGAACGGGTCGTTGTCAGCGGAGGAAACGGACTTCGGGATGGACTACATGTTAAAGAGCGAATGAGCGAAAGAATGAAAGAGTGATAAACCACGGACGGTATTCGCTCCTTCATTCTCTCGCTCTTTCATTCTTTCGCTTATTCACTCTTTCGCTCTTTAATGATGAACCTCACCCAACTCTCCATATCCCGGCCCATTCTGATCATTGTCCTGTTTTTGGTGCTGGGCATTCTGGGCCTGTTCTCGTACACGCAACTGCGCTACGAACTGCTGCCCAACATCGCCACACCCTACGTGACCGTCTCCACGGTTTGGCCGGGGGCCTCGCCAAGCGAGCTGGAAACGTCCATCACGCGCCCCATCGAAGAAGCCGTTTCAACCGCCGACAAGGTCAAACGTATTACAGCGCAATCGCTGGAAAATATTTCGATTGTAACCATCGAGTTTCGGCAGGGGGCCGACGCTGACAAAGCCCTGCAGGAAAGCCAACGCCGGGTAAATGACATCTTGGCGACGCTGCCTGCAGGTAGTAAAACGCCACAAGTCAGCAAATATTCGCTGGCCGACCTACCCGTCCTGCGCGTGGCCATCACGAGCCAGATTCCACCGCTCGAACTGGGGATGCTGCTCAAAAATCAGATTAAACCCCGACTGGCGCAGGTACCGGGCGTTGGGCAGGTCAACTTTGTCGGCCTGGCGGAGACTGAAGTGGCTATCGAACTGGACGCCCGTCGGCTGGAGGAACGTCGGTTGTCGGTGCTTCAGGTAACGAATGCGATCCGACAGGCTAATCTCAACGTACCAGCCGGTAGCGTCAAAGACCGCGACGCGTTGTACTCGGTACGTGTTATAGGCAAAACCGACGATTTGAGCCGCCTGCGTGATATTATTGTGTCGACTGGATCAAACGGCCAGACTCGACCTGGCCAAACGATTCGACTAGGTGAAATTGCCACGATTCGGACCGGTGCTAAAGACCCCGAGAATATAAACCGTTACAACGGCCGGTCGTCGGTTGGCCTGTTGGTAACTAAGCAATCGGGTGCAAACAATGTTGAGGTTAGCGAGCGAGTCAGGGCCGAGATGCAGAAACTCCAGGCCGAGTTTTCAGCACAAGGTCTTCGGTTTGACGTTGCGCAGGATGGCTCTGAATTTACCTTAGCCGCGGCCGAAGCCGTTAACCACGACCTGTTTCTGGCGATTGGCCTGGTGGCGCTGGTGATGTTCGTGTTCCTGCACAGCCTACGGTCGTCGCTGATCGTAATGGTTGCCATTCCGGCCTCACTGCTCTCCACGTTCGTGTTCATGAACCTGCTGGGCTTCTCGCTCAATTTGTTGACGTTACTGGCTCTCTCGCTGGTAGTCGGTATTCTGGTCGATGACTCGATTGTCGTGCTAGAAAATATCTACAAGCAGTTGGAACACGGCAAAGACAAACGTCAGGCCGCACTGGACGGCCGGAACGAGATTGGTTTTGCGGCCGTCGCCATTACGCTTGTCGACGTAGTTGTGTTCGTTCCGTTATCGCTGGCACCGGGTCTGATCGGCGATCTGATGCGTGAGTTTGCGCTGGTCGTTGTTATTTCAACCCTATTCAGTTTGCTGGTGTCATTTACGCTCACGCCCATGATTGCGTCACGCTTTGGGCGGCTCGAACACCTGACCCGCGACACCCTGATGGGTCGATTTGGGCTGTGGTTCGAGAAGCGATACGATGGCCTTAGCAACTGGTATCGTGATGTACTGGCCTGGGCGTTAGAGCACCGCAAAACCGTCGCCGTAATCATCGTAGCCTTGTTTGCCGGAGCCATGTCGCTGCCCATCTTGGGCTTCGTCGGCACCGAGTTTACCGCCCCGGCCGACAAAGGCGAGGTGCAGGTCATTGCACAGTTGCCCGACGGCTCAAAACTGGAGCAGACCGACGCCCTGGCGAAACGGCTCGAAACCGCCCTGCGCCAGATGCCAAGCGCGGCCCGGCCCGAGGTGACTAAGGTGTTCACGAACGTTGGTGCCAATCCGGACGGCTTCGCAGGCGTACCCACAACCAATACCGTTGAGCTGAACCTGACCTTCAAACCTCGTGAAGAACGCGACCGCAGTTTAGCCCAACTGTCGAGGCAGGTCAAAGAAATCATTGCCCAGGAACCGGGCGTGCGGATGCGCGTTTCGCCGATTGGGTTACTCGGCTCGGATGCCTCCCAACCCATCATCGTGATCGTCAACGGAGCCGACCGGTCGCAGGTGCAACAGCAGGCCCGCCGAATTGCCGAATCGATGCGAGCGATTCCCGGTACGGCCGATATCCGGCTATCGGGCGAGAGCCTGAAGCCCGAAGTGCAGCTTTCGGTTGACCGCGAAAAACTATCCCGCTACGGTTTGACCACCGAAGACGTGGGCGGAGCTGTTCGGACCGCGCTGGCCGGATACGACGACCTGAAGATTCAACAGAACGACGTTTCGGTGACGGTTCGGGTACGTCTGCTGGAGAAAGACCGCAACCGCACCGCCGAACTGCGCCGACTAACGCTTATCAACCCATTGGGTCAGCCCGTTGCGCTACATCAGGTAGCCGACGTCCGGGAATCGTTTATGCCCGCCGTATTGGAACGGAAAGACCGTAGCAATGCCGTAACCATCTATTCGCAGGCTATTGGCCGACCAGTCGGCGCCATCGGCGAAGACGTCAAACAAGCCGTTACCCGCCTGAACGTACCGCCCGCTGTGCGCATCACCTACGGCGGAGACCTCGAACTACAGGATGATTCGTTCGGCAAGTTAGGCCTGGTTTTCGGCGCGGCCATTCTGTTCATGTACCTGATTATGGTCGCACTCTACAACTCCTGGCTGTATCCGTTTGTAGTGCTGTTTTCAATCCCGGTGGCCGTGGTGGGTGCTCTGCTTGCCCTGGCGCTGACGATGAATTCGCTCAATGTGTTTAGCCTGCTGGGCATGATCATGATGCTCGGCCTGGTGGCCAAAAACGCCATTTTGCTGGTCGAGCGGGCTAACGAAAACCGGGATGCAGGTATGAACCTGACCGATTCCCTGCTCGACGCGGGTCAAACCCGACTGCGGCCTATTCTGATGACGACGCTGGCCATGGTCATCGGTATGCTACCCATTGCCCTCGCTTCTGGCCCCGGTGCCGAACTGAAAACCGGCCTGGCCTGGACCTTGATCGGTGGTTTGTCGAGTTCGATGTTTTTGACGCTGGTATTCGTACCCACCGTTTACTTTGACGTAACACGGCTGAGCGACTGGGCGAAGGGCCTGGGGCAACGAGCGTGGGGCAAAGGGGGTGGAGCAAAGGGCAAAAGCGCTGTTGAAGTAGCCGCCATGCTGGCGCTGACATTCACCATTCAGGCTGCTCACGCTCAGTTCCCCGCCCAAAGCCCTTCGCCCCAATCCTTCAACTCCCAACCCTACGCCCTCTCCCTGCGCGATGCAGTGGATCGAGTTCGGCAGGCCAATGGGGAAGTGGTGGTTGCTCAGTTAGACGTTGATAAAGCCGACGCCCGGCGCGAGGAAGTTCAGCGGGCGGCCTGGCCGACACTCAACGCAGCCGGACAATATCAGTACAATATCAAACCACCCGTATTCTTCTTTCCGGCCTTTAACATTGATCCGGCGACAGGGTCATTTTCGTTCGACAACAACCGCCTGACACCCGTTGCGGCTGCGTTGCCGAACGCCTATAGCGGGGCCGTTAACCTGGGCATGCCACTAATTCAACCCGATCTGCGTGTTAATCGCCAGTTAGCCGCTAATGGGCAGCAGCAGGCCCGCGAGAACGTACGGGTCGTTGCCAATCGGCAGGTAGCCGAGGTCAAAAAGCTGTATTTGGCCGCGTTGCTCGCTCAGACTCAGCAGCAGTTGGTCCGGCAGAGCATGGCCCGCGCCGACGAGGCCCTGCGCGAAACCCGCAACCTGCTCCGGGTGCAGTTAGCGACCGACGCCGACACGCTGCGGGCGTTTGTCGAGCGCGAAAACCAACGCCCCGAATTATCAAAACTGGAGCGAACCGTTCGGCGGCTGACCAGTTCGCTGGCTACTTTGCTTGACCTTCCTGCCACTACACCACTCGTGCTAACGGACTCGCTGACGTTGCCGAACTCCGCTCCTACCGAACTGCACCGGCGGACCGGTCCAACCGAGACCGACCAGATTGCGCAGGCAATGACCCGTCGTCCTGAGCTTCGGCTACTGTCTCTGAGCTTAGAACAAACCCAACGTCAAACCGACCTCGAACGAATCCGTCGCCAGCCGACGCTGAGTTTGTTTGGTCAATTCAGCACACAGGCGCAGCTCAACAATTTCGACTTTAAGGGGTCGCAGTGGCCTACCACGGCTTACCTCGGCCTACAACTGACAGTCCCGATCTGGAACCCGACCGTCAGCCCGAAACTGCGGCAGGCGCGTCTGGCTTATTTCCAGGCCCAGGGGCAGCTGGCTTATAACCGCGCCTTGATTACCAACGAAGTGACGTACGGACAATATGCCGTTGACGAAGCCCGCGACCGACTGGCGGCTCAGAGCCGGACCATCGCAGCCGCCGAGCGTAGTTACACCCTCGTTCGGAGCCGGTACCGGCAAGGTCTCGCCAAGTGGAGCGAAGTCGCCGATGCCGAGCTGGCCCTACGACAAGCCCTAACCAACCGGGTTCAGGCCGTATACGATGTGTTGGTAGCGAATGTGGAGCTGGATAAAGCACTTGGTAACGATTAACCCCTACCTTATGATTATACGCGTAAGCATTCTGATTGGTGTCTTGATTCTAGTGGTTGCCGTGGCCTTGCAGGCACAGTCCACGCCCGCCGTTGATTCATTGCCGGACAAACGGTCTGTTTGGCGGCTCGGCGGAGGAACTGGCCTGCTTGTACCGCTGGGATTACCGAACACTATTTTTCGACAGGCGGGTATCAATCTACAGGTGGGCGTAACGCAAGAATATTACTGGCGACGGCGTGTTTCACTACTTGTAGGGGGCGAATATCGGTTGCAAAGCCTGGTCGCCGATGCTCGCTTCGTGCCCACCGTATCGGCCAATGGAATCCATAAACGGATTACGGCTCAACCTGCCCCCGATAGTATTAAGTATTCCTTGTTGCGCTTCGAAATGATCAGTATTCCGGTAATGGTTCGGTATTATTTCGCCCGCAACGCGACCAAACGCCTGTTTGTTGACGTAGGAGCCAGCTTCAATTTTCCGGTCGCCGTCACTTCTCGCTACCGCACAAACGGACTGACCCGCCGGGACAATCTGATTTCATCGGTGAGACAACCAGTTGTTTTACTCGAACTGGCAGCTGGAGCCAATGGTCAGGTATTTAGCGGGCGATTGACGAAAGCCAATAATCTGCTGGGAGCCCTGCTGTTTGGCGGCTTCCTTGGCATCGACTCGTCGGTACGTACTCCACGCAACAAGACCATCGCAACCGCCGGTTTTCTAACTAGATTTGTTTTCTGATATGCAGATCCTGAAGCGATTACCTCCAAAAGCAGCCAGACGAACGGGCATAGTTCTGTTCGTTATCGGGTGCGTTGCACCCCTTCTGGCCATTACGCTGCCGTTTGTGTCGCTGCCCATCTCCGGCCCCATGAAAGCGGGCCTTATCACGGTGTTAGCCGTGTCGGGCGAAGTAGCGTTTGCGGCTTCCTTAGGCTTGTTAGGGTCCGAGTTTATGGCCAAAATCAAGTCGTTCGTGTCGCTACCAACGGCTCCCTTTGCCGGTTTCTTTGCGATTATGGGGCTTGTCGTCTGGCTGATCGCAACACTACTGATACGACTGGCTGGTCAGTACCTATTCGTTCCAAACAGCCCATATCTGACCATCGGGGCCTTTGTTGGTGTCGCCGTTTTGATGGCTGGATTAATGACCGTTCTTTACCGCATCAAAGGCGTATGGGGTTCCCAGCGACTGGAGGCCGCCGTATTGTTTGCGGTGCCGGGCATGTTGCTCGATGCCGGGACTGTCTTCTTTTTTACCAATGTATTTCCGAATATGCCAGCCCAAGCCAGTTCGCTGTTTGCGGCCTGGCTATTCTGGGGGTATAGTATTGTATTGTTAACTGGAGTGATCACTCCTAAAGGACCCAATGAGCCAAACCAACGTCATAACGTCCTTCAATAGATGGTTCCGGTTGGTCGGTACGCCCTTGTTCGGCTTACTGCTTTACTTAATCATTTATTACATTGATCCTCAATCATTCAATGAACCCAGCTACCACGGTCCTAATGCCTGGCAGACCTACTGCATTGACATTTGCACGGCGCTATTCGGTGCTTATCTGCTGTCGGAGAGTAGCTTGTGGACGACTCGCGGGCTGGATTGGTTGATGCCCTGGGAGAAGAAACCGATGCTGCGGTTTATTACGCAGTTCTTTGCCCTCGTCTTTGATAGCGTCCTGACGATAGGCGTACTAATCTGGTTGCTAATTCTACTGGAAGACCCAAACTATCAGTTTACGGAAACTGATTGGCTAAGCATTCGTCAAACCGTCGTGTTTGGTAGTTTGATGGCCCTGTTTCTAAACGCCATTCATACAGGTGCTTACTTTTTCGGGCGGTGGCAGGCCTCGATGCTCGAAGCCGAACGTCTCAAACGTGAATCCGTCGAAGCCCGGTACGAAGCGTTGAAGAGTCAGTTAGACCCGCATTTTTTGTTCAATAACCTCAATACACTCACGGCCATCGTCGAAGAAAGTCCACGGCAGGCGGTCGACTTCATCGAAAACTTATCGCTGGTCTACCGCTACATCTTGCAAAAACGAAATCAGACACTCGTAACGCTCGACGAAGAGCTTGATCTGGCGAACGCCTATCTGTACCTGCTCGAGAAGCGATTTGGTGACAACATCCGAGCCGAGATAACGATTCCGGCCAAGTACCGGTCCTGGCGACTACCGCCCATGACGCTCCAGCTACTGCTCGAAAACGCCGTCAAGCACAACATTGTCAACAGTAGCCGCCCGTTGCATATCCGGTTAACGGTAAACGATCCCGGCGAATTGATTGTGGTTAATAACAGACAGAAGCGATTAGCGATGCAGACGGCCGTCCATGCTGACATCAACCTGCCACCGGCCGATGACAGTCATACTACTGCGCCCCCAAGTAGTCCTTCCGGTGTCGGTTTGCGCAACATTCAAAATCGCTACCGTCTACTGGGTCAACAACCGCCCCTTGTCACCGAGACAGATCAGTACTTCACCGTCCAACTAGCTTTATTGATGCCATGACCGCACTAATCATCGAAGACGAGCAACCGGCCGCCCGGCGACTGGCCCGCCTGCTGTCCGATTCTGATCCGACGATTCAGATTGGCCCCGTGCTCGAAAGTGTGTCCGATTCCGTTACGTACTTACGCACCAATTCCCACCCGGACCTGCTGTTCAGCGATATTCAACTTTCCGACGGGCTCAGCTTTGAGGTGTTTCGGCAAGTTGAGCCGCGCTGCCCGATCATCTTCACTACCGCTTACGACGAGTACGCGGTACAGGCCTTCAAGCTCAATTCGCTGGATTATCTACTCAAACCTATTGTTTCGCGTGAGTTAGAAGCCGCCCTGATGAAATTTAAGCGAACGACCGCTCCGCCTGCACCGTCGGCGCTGGATTTTGGCCAGTTGGTACAGGCGCTGAACCAGTCGCAGCGGACGTATCGACAGCGGTTCTTGATTAGCTACCGCGATACCTATCGAGCTATTTCGACTCGCGAAGTGGCGTACTTTTATTCCGAGAGCAAGATTACCCGGCTGGTCTGCCCGGATACCAAATGGTTTCCCATACCGGAAACACTCGAAGAATTGACTGATCAGCTCGACCCGCGCCTGTTCTTCCGGGCCAACCGCCAATGCATCATCAGTGTGGACAGCATTATGGCCATTCATAAACATTTCAACGGTCGCCTGAAGCTCGAATTGACGCCGGCCGCGCCGGAAGAGGTGTTTGTCAGCCGCGAGCGAGCTGAGGAACTTAAAGCGTGGTTAAATCAGTAAAAGCCTGCCAATTCGGGCGGTTTTTGTAGTTTTGAAACTCGCCTACCATCATTATGTTAACCCTGCAACCACTTACCGAAGCTCACATTGAATTTGCTATTCAGTTAGAACAACATCCCGATAACCGGCGCTTCGTTGGGCAATGGACGCCGGACCAATACCGTACCGCCCTAACAGATTCTAATTACCAATGTTTTGTCCTAATAGTCAATGAGAAACCCGTTGGGCACTGTATTCTCTACGACCTACAAAACCCCGACGACTCAATCCTGCTCAAGCGCATCGTCGTTCAAGCGAAGGGCAATGGATACGGGCGGGCGGCTCTGGGCGAAATTGCAGATTACTGGACATACATCCATTGGGGTGTCAAAAGTGTTTGAGCAATGGATTCCAAGTAACGGACGAACATAGTTAAAGACTGAACGTGCCCACGCAAACAGGTGATGCCTTGACGAAAAAACG